>NZ_JBSFKF010000020.1:0-143250 GCF_053598415.1 Kitasatospora sp. NPDC001132
CCCATGATCGCGGTGAACTCGCCCTGGGGGAAGACGACGCTGACGTTGTCGAGGGCGACGACGCGGGTCTCCCCCTCCCCGTAGACCTTGTTCAGGCTGGCGGCGCGGGCGGCCGCCCGGCCGGTGTGGACGGCGGTTGCGGGGAAGGTCACGAGGACTCCTGGAACGGGTGAACGGAATGTTTAACTCCGTAACATCATCCCAAGCTGTTCGAACGCGATGTGTCATGCCGCGCGGTGGTCGGCCCCCGCCGACCCGGCGGGGTGGCGGGGGCCCTTGTCCTCCTCAGGTATGACCCGGACCCTGAGGACCAAGGGCCCTGCGGGGCCGGTCCGGTGCGGCCCGCCTACTCGACCGCCACCCCGAAGGCCGCCGCCAGCCCGGCCAGGCCGTTCGTCACCGCCCGCCCGGACGGGCTGAACTCCCAGCCGCCGGCGCCCCGGCGGAACACCCCGAGCAGCATCGCGCTGTCCGGCACCCCGCCGGTCGGCCCCGCCCAGGCGTCCGGACCGCCCGCGCCCGGCCCGTACGCGGCGGCGAGGGCCAGCCCGTGCACGTAGCCGAGCGGCAGCGCGGGATGCTCCTCCTCCTCGGTGGACACGGCGACCACCACCTCCTCCACGGTCGCCGGCAGCCGGTGCAGGTCCAGCGCCAGCCGGGCCGCCCGGGTCGGCTCGCCCGGCACCGAGTGGGTCGGATGCAGCCGGACGGCGCCGTCCGGGTCCTGCGGGCTGTTGAAGAACACGAAGTGCTCGTCGCTCAGCACCCGGCCCCCGGCGCACAGGAAGGCGGTGACGTCCAGCTCCACCGCGTCCCCGCCGGCCGTCCGGCTCTGCCAGCTCACCGTGAGGGCGGTCTCGCCGGCCTCCGCGGGTTTGTCGCCGGTGGCGGTGGCGGTGGCGTCGGCGGTGGCGGCGCCGCCACCGAGCCGGCCGCGCAGGCCCTGCTCGGCGAGCAGCACCACCAGCTCCGGGCCGCTCACCAGGGTCAGCGGCTTGCCCTCGATGTAGCTGTACGAGCCGCGGCCGAAGCCCGCGGTGGTGACCAGGATGCCCTTGTTCGCGCCGTGGTGGCGGACGGTGGACTCCAGGTCGCGCACCGCCGTCGGCGGAACGGTCTTCTTGTAGCGCTTGGCCTGGATCACGATCTTGCCGCCGGTCACCGGGTCCAGGTCCTCGGCCACCACGTCCACCCCGACGTCGCCGCTGCGGGCCGTGGTCATCACCTTGAAGCCGCGCAGCCGGAACAACTCGGCGATCAGGTCCTCGAACTCCAGTGGATCCATCTCGAACAGGTCCGGCTCGTCCTCGCCGCCGTGCCCCGCCAGGCTCCCGCCGACCGACTCCGGCCGGCGGTCCGGCCGGACCTCGTCCAGCCGCTCCGGGCGCGCCGACAGCCGGCCGCCCAGGCCCTGGAAGCACTCCACCGGGGCCACCCGGTCCAGCGCCAGGCCCGCGAAGCCGGCCCGGGTGGCGGTCAGGGTGGAGAGGAAGCGCTCCGCCTCCCGACCGGTGGCCGGGTCGATGCCGAGGACGAAACCGTTCACCACCACCGAGTCCAACAGGCCGTCCCGGTCCGCCCGGAACAGCTCCGCCGCCACCCGCAGCGCCGACTGCGCCAGCACCTCCCGGTACAGCGCCTTGCGCTCCGTCGCCGGGCGGGCCACCTCGGCCTCGCGGTCGTCCGACTTCACGTACCGCACCCGGCCGGCGGCCGGCACCACGTCCGGCCCGGGAAGCTCCCAGTCCACCACCAGCTGGCGGCCCCCGGCGTCGAACGCCGCCACCAGCCGGTGCGGGAAGCCCTCAGGCCAGGCCGCCGAGGCGTACAGGCCGGCCGTGAAGTACTCCTGCACCGCCTCCGGCTCACCCGCCCGCAGCCGACGCAGCAACTCCTCGGTCCGGGCGGCCAGTTCCTCCTGCTGCCGGCGGGACTGCTCGACCCAGGCCAGGTACTCCCGGTGGTACGCGGCCAGCCGGTGCTGCCGGTCGGTCTCCCGGGCCTGCGCGGCGTACCAGTCCTGCTCGAACCTGGCCCGGGCCTGGGCCAGGTACTGCTCGTACTGCTGCCGCACACCACGGTTGCGGGCCTGGACCGGGTCCGGCGGCGGCACGAAGTAGCGGGGCGAGGACTGGTCCGGCATCGGCACAGGATCGCCCAGCGGCCCCGGGTCGAAGGCCGGCACCGCCCGCGGCGCCAGCAGGGCCTGCGGGCCGAACGCCGGCGCGGCCAGGCCGGCGGCCAGCAGCCCCCTCAACTCCTGCACCCGGGCGTCCAGTTCGGCCGTCCGCCGGGCCGCCTCCGCCTCCCGCGACTGCTGGTAGGCGCGTTGCGCCTCGCGCTCGTCGCGGGCCGCCGCCCGCTGCGTCTCGCGCTGCTCCCGCTCCCGGCGGCGCTGCTCCGCCGCCTCGGCGCGCCACCGGGCCTCCTCCCGGCGCTGCTGCTGTCGCTGCGCCTCCGCCCAGATCGCCAGCACCCCGCTGCTCCGCCGCCCCGACACCGTCCGTCCACCCCATTCGCCTCGCGCCGACCATCGGGCGGCCGCCGCGGCACCGCCTCCTGGCCCCGCCGCCGACCGCGCCCGCCACAATAGAACGTGAACACCCCGCCGGGCCAAGCGCCGGTGACCTGCGGACTCCGCGGGCTCCTGACTGCCCGTCACCCGTTGCACGACTGGCATGTAGTTCATTTATCAACTGTTGAATCGTCACTTATCGACGCTTGGGAAGCTGCTCGCACAGCAACCGAGCAAGGGGGACGACAACCATGAAGTCAGGCAGAACTCTTCGCGGTCTTGCCGCCGGTCTGGCGTTCGCGGCCGCGGCCGTGGTGCCCGCCGCGATGCCCGCGCAGGCGCAGTCGGTGTGCACCGGGCCGACTCCGTCGGGCCGGTGCGACGTCGTCGGTGAGGGCAACGACCCGACCGGGGCGCTGCTCTCGGTGGCCCGGGTGCCCGGGGGCCTCTCGGTCTCCGGCTGGGCCCAAGACGTCGACGGCGGGTCGGTCACGGTCCGGATCAGCGTCGGCGGCGTGCCCGTCGGCTACCTGTCGGCCGACAGGCCCGGAGGGCCGGACGGGCGAAGCGACGCGTTCACCGGTGTCGTGCCCGTCCCCACCGCGACGGGCACGGTCTGCGCGACCGCGCTCAACATCGGCTCCGGGGCCGACGCCTTCCTGGGCTGCTCCTCGCTCTTGGTGGGTCACGACCCGATCGGCAAGCTGGACACGTTCACGACGAAGGACGGCTCCGTCACCGCGACGGGCTGGGCGCTGGACCCTGACTCGGCGGCCTCCACCCAGGTGTACATCTCCTACCAGGGAAACACCTTCGGGCCCTTCCCGGCCGACCAGGCCCGGCCCGACGTCGGCGCCGCCTATCCGGGGTACGGGGACGCCCATGGCTACCGGGCCACCTTCACGCCGCCCTCGATCTCCGCCTGCTACTGGGTGGTCAAGGTCACCGCGGTGAGCCTCGAGGCCGGCTCGAACGCCCAGGTGGCCGCCCGGATGTGCTCCTGACGCACGAGTCCGGAGGGCGGTCCGGCCTCCGCTGTCGGTGCCAACGGGTACCCTCGCAGCTTCGAGAAGGAGGGGGTACCCGTGACGATCGCACCGCAGCACCGGGGCCGCCCCGAAGGCTGGGTCTCCACCGGCCTGAGCTGGCGGGACGGCCGTGCCGTGCTCGGGGCCGCGCGCGGCGGCCGGGTGCACGAGCGCGCCGTGGCACCCGGGGCGGAGGTGGGTTGGCTGCTGGGCGGCCCGCGCCGCTGCGTCGGGGCCTGGCTGGCCGGGGCGGCGGAGCGCACGCCCTGCCCGCACCACGCGCTGATCGATCCCGACGGCGGCGCCACGCAGTGCCCGGCCTGCCAGAGCGTGGACCGCGGCCTCGCTCTCGCTCGGGACCAGATCCTCGACGACGGCCGCACCTACCTGCTCTACCTCGCCTGGTTCGGCGAGGGCCTGCTCAAGGTCGGCCTGACCGCCGAGCAGCGCGGCGACAGCCGACTGCTCGAACAGGGCGCCCTGGCCTACGCGTTCACCGCCCGCGGCGCCCTGCCGTCGATCCGGCGCGCCGAACTCACCGTCGCCGCCTCGGGCCTGGCCCGCGAACGGTTCAAGTCCCGGCTCAAGACCGAGCACTGGTGGTCGCACGGCGACGCCCCGCACCGCCGCACGGTGCTCACCGAGGCCCGGGCCCGGGCCCACCGGCTGCTGGACGGCCACGCCCTGGAGCTGCTCGCAGACCGCCCGGTGGTCGACCACGTCGAGCGCTACGGCCTGGCCGGTGGCGCCCCGCAGGCGTACCGGGAGATCGCCGCCCTGGCCGACGGCGCCGTCGTCGCGGGCCGGCTCCGGCCGCCGGTGGGCCGGCACCTCTTCCTCGACCAGGCGGACGGCTCCGGCCCGCTGCTGCTGGACACCCGGCTGCTCACCGGCTGGACGCTCAGCCCCGTCACCGGCCGCGGCTCCGCCGGCCTGACCCTCCACGAGCGCCTGCGCCCACCGGAGCCGGACACCCAGGAGGCGCTCTTCTGAGGCCTCCGCCACCCCCGCGAGGGCGGTCGGTCCGGCGCTCGGGACCGCCGGGCGCCGGACGGGCGGTCAGCCGCTGATCAGGGCGAGGAGCTGGTTCGCCAGGCCCAGGGCCGGCGCGGCGGCCTCGCCGAGGCGCTGGGCCACGCCGGCCAGCAGCAGGAGGGTGTTGCGCCGGTGGCCCGGCTCCTCGGCGGCGGGGCTGTTCAGCACCGGCAGGGTATCGGCGAGGCTCTGCCGGTCCGCCTCGTGGAGCCGGCCGTCGCGGGCCAGCTCGGTGACGGCGTCGGCGAGCCGGGAGAACAGCGCCGCGACCGCCGGCGGCAGCGACTGGTCGCCGACCGGCCCGTTGTTGTGCTGGATGCCGACGACGTTGGTCCCGCCGTGGATGTTGACCTGGTCCCCGTGGACGTGCGAGCCGTTGCCGTTGTCGCTCACTTGCTGACTCCCGTGATGCCGTGGCCGCCGTAGATGTTGACGTGGTCGCCGGACTGGTAGTGCCGCCGGTCGATGTTGACGGTGTTGACGAACTGCTGGAACTCGATCTGCGGGTTCTCGATCGCCTGCGTGATGGTGGCCTGCAGCTGCTGCGCGGGCCCGGGTGACTCCCAGGCCAGCAGCGCGGTCGGCGTCCCCGCCGTGTCCACGGACAGCGCGTACAGGCGCGGCTGGACCAGCCGGGGCAGGGTGACGGTGAAGAAGTACACCACCACGATGATCACCGCCACCACCACGAACGGGCCCGCGGCGAAGCCGCTGGACCCGCCGTACGAGCGGTTGTTGTTGTCCAGGGAGGCGAGCAGGCTGACGATCAGCGTGGCCACGGTCATGATCCCGATCACCCGCAGGAGCCGCATGACCGCGCCCGCCTTCTCCGGCACCAGGACGGTGGTGGTGACCCGGGCGATCATCGCGAGCGGGTACGCCGCGGCGCCGACCCAGAGGATGCGCCTGGTCACGGCCACCCGGGTGACGGACTTGGGGGTGGAGACCGGCGGCGGTACGGTGGGCGCGACCGGCGGCGGAGGTGCCGACGGCGGCAGTGGGCCGAGCGGGGTGAAGCCGGTCTGGCCGACTTGGCTCGGATCGGGTGGATCGGTCGGCTGCATGGACGTTTCCCCCAAGGCTCGCCATGTGCGGGACGACCATTAACCAGCACGCTCGGTGGCGGCACAAGTCATTTGTCACAAGCGGCACATGACGGACCGTCGGCGAAGGCGCCCGGCCTGCCGGAAGCCGTCGGTCAGCCCAGCTTGCCGCGCACCACGCCGGGGCCGGACCGGGCCCGGCGGGACAGCGGCGGCCGGGACGGGCGGACGTCGAAGCGGGCCGGCTGCTCGGCCGGCTCGGCGGCCCGCCCGGCCAGGGCGGCCCGTGCGGCCGCCAGCGCGACCCGTGCGAGCAGCGGGTCCTCCCGGACGCCGGCCGCGCGCTTGGCGCTCTGGCAGTCGGCGCACCAGACCGGCGAGGCCGGCCCGTCCGGGTACACCATCTCCTCGGGCGGCAGGTAGTGCCCACCGCACTCGACGCACTCGAAGATGAACCTCATCCGACGATCACCGTCCCGGATCCGTGGCACCGACCGCAGGGCGACCAGAAGGTGTGGACGCTGGGCACCATGCTTCCTTCCTCGTCCAGTTCGACCGTTGCCTCGGTCTTCTGGGTCCCCCCGGACCCGCCGCAACCGGAACAGGACTGAACCTCGGGCATATGCCGTCCTTCCTTGGCGGAGGACTACCGTAGCGCGATTCCCCGCCGGGAAGCACGGTCCGAACGGTCCGCCACCCGTACGGGTAACGCCGGGCCCGGCGGGACGGGCCGCGGGGGCAGGCGCCGGCCCCCCGCGACGAGCACCGAACGCGAGGGGCCGACCGTACGGGGGGAGCCGTCAGCCGCGGGCGGCCCGCAGGAACTCCCGGTTCATCGCCGCGATGCTGGGCAGCGGGATGCCCTTGGGGCAGGCGGTGGCGCACTCACCGGTGTTGGTGCAGCCGCCGAAGCCCTCGGCGTCCATGGCCGAGACCATGTTCCGCACCCGGGCGGCCCGCTCCGGGGCGCCCTGCGGCAGCACGTTGAGGTGCACCACCTTGGCGGAGGTGAAGAGCATCGCCGAGCCGTTCGGGCAGGCCGCCACGCAGGCGCCGCAGCCGATGCACTCGGCGTGCTCGAAGGCCGTGTCGGCGACCTCCTTGGGGACGGGCGTGGCGTGCGCCTCGGGCGCGCTGCCGGTGGGGGCGGTGATGTACCCGCCGGAGCCGATGATCCGGTCGAAGGCCGAGCGGTCCACCACCAGGTCCTTGACCACCGGGAAGGCCGCCGCCCGCCAGGGCTCGACGTCGATGGTGTCGCCGTCCTGGAAGTGCCGCATGTGCAGCTGGCAGGTGGTGGTGCGCTCGGGGCCGTGCGCCTGGCCGTTGATGACCATGCCGCAGGCGCCGCAGATGCCCTCGCGGCAGTCGTGGTCGAAGGCGACGGGCTGGTCGCCGCGGGTGATCAGCTCCTCGTTGAGGGTGTCCAGCATCTCCAGGAAGGACATGTCCGGGCTGATCCCGCTGACCTGGTAGGTGGTCATCGAGCCGGGTGCGTCCGGGCCCGCCTGGCGCCAGATGCGCAGGGTGAGGTTCATGCGTAGCTCCGCTGGGTGGGGTGGACGTGCTCGAACTCGAGGTCCTCGCGGTGGAGGACGGGTGGCTCGCCGGTGCCGGTGAACTCCCAGGCGGCGGCGTAGGAGAACTCCTCGTCGCGGCGGGCGGCCTCGCCGTCGGGGGTCTGGCTCTCGATGCGGAAGTGGCCGCCGCAGGACTCGGCGCGGTGCAGCGCGTCCAGGCACATCAGCTCGGCCAGCTCGAAGTAGTCGACCAGCCGGTTGGCCTTCTCCAGCGACTGGTTGAGCTCCTGCCCGGTGCCGGGCACCTTGATCCGGCGCCAGAACTCCTCGCGCAGCCGCGGGATCCGCTCCAGCGCCCGCCGCAGCCCGGCCTCGTCGCGGGCCATCCCGCACTCGTCCCAGAGCAGTTCACCGAGTTCGCGGTGGAAGGAGTCCGGGGTGCGGTCGCCGTCCACCGCGAGGATCAGGTTGAGCCGGTCCTCGACCTCGGCCTCCACCTCGGCGAGCACCGGGTGGTCGGCGGGCACGGCCGGCAGCGGGTGGCGGGCCAGGTAGTCGTTGATGGTGGGCGGCAGCACGAAGTAGCCGTCGGCCAGGCCCTGCATCAGGGCGCTGGCCCCGAGCCGGTTGGCGCCGTGGTCGGAGAAGTTGGCCTCCCCGATGGCGAACAGGCCCGGCACGGTGGTCTGCAGGTCGTAGTCGACCCAGAGGCCGCCCATCGTGTAGTGGATCGCCGGGTAGATCCGCATCGGCACCCGGTACGGGTCCTCGGCGGTGATCCGCTCGTACATCTCGAAGAGGTTGCCGTACCTGGCCTCGACGGCCTCCCGGCCCATCCGGCGGATCGCGTCGGCGAAGTCCAGGTAGACGCCCTGGCCGCCGGGGCCCACGCCGCGGCCCTCGTCGCAGACGTTCTTGGCGGCCCGGGAGGCGATGTCGCGCGGCACCAGGTTGCCGAAGGAGGGGTAGATCCGCTCCAGGTAGTAGTCCCTCTCCTCCTCCGGGATCTGCCCGGGCGGCCGGTTGTCGCCCTTCGCCTTGGGCACCCAGATCCGGCCGTCGTTGCGCAGCGACTCGCTCATCAGGGTGAGCTTGGACTGGTGGTCGCCCGAGCGCGGGATGCAGGTCGGGTGGATCTGGGTGAAGCACGGGTTGGCGAAGTACGCGCCGCGCCGGTGCGCCCGCCAGATCGCGGTGGCGTTGGAGTTCTTGGCGTTGGTGGAGAGGTAGAAGACGTTGCCGTAGCCGCCGCTGGCGAGCACCACGGCGTCCGCGGTGTGGGAGCGGATCTCGCCGGTGACGAGGTCGCGGGCGACGATGCCGCGGGCCCGGCCGTCGACCACCAGGAGGTCGAGCATCTCGGTGCGCGGGTGCAGCTCCACGTTTCCGGCGGCGATCTGCCGGGAGAGCGCCTGGTAGGCGCCGAGCAGCAGCTGCTGGCCGGTCTGGCCGCGGGCGTAGAAGGTGCGGGAGACCTGGACGCCGCCGAAGGAGCGGGTGTCCAGCAGGCCGCCGTACTCGCGGGCGAAGGGCACGCCCTGGGCCACGCACTGGTCGATGATCTCCACCGACACCTGGGCCAGCCGGTGCACGTTGGACTCGCGGGCGCGGAAGTCGCCGCCCTTGACGGTGTCGTAGAACAGCCGGCGGATCGAGTCGCCGTCGTTGCGGTAGTTCTTGGCCGCGTTGATGCCGCCCTGGGCGGCGATCGAGTGGGCCCGCCTGGGGGAGTCCTGGAAGCAGAACTGCACGACGTGGTAGCCCTGTTCGGCCAGGGTGGCGCCGGCCGCGCCGCCGGCCAGGCCGGTGCCGACCACGATCACGGTGTGCTTGCGCCGGTTGGCTGGGTTGACCAGCTTGGCGTCGAACCGCCGCTGGTCCCAGCGCTGTTCGATCGGCCCGGCGGGGGCCTTGGTGTCGGCGACCGGCTCGCCGAGGGTGTAGTCCAGGTAGCTCACGTCACCACTGCTCACTTCACGACTCGGGTCATCACGGCCACGGGAACGGACAGGAAGCCGGCCGTCAGCACCAGCGCCAGGCCGTTCGCGATCAGCTTGAGCGCCCGGTCGCGGCGGGCGTTGTTGGCACCGAGGGTCTGCGCGGCGCTCCAGAACCCGTGCCGGATGTGCAGGCCGACGGCCAGCATCGCGACGACGTAGAACACGTCCACGTACCAGCGGCCGAAGGAGGCCACGATGTTCTGGTACGGGTGGCCGTGCTCGGCGGCCGGGTTCACGGTCAGCGTGGTGAGGTCGAGGATGTGCCAGACGACGAACAGCGCCAGGATCACCCCGCCCCAGCGCATGGTCCTGGTGGCGTAGCTCGCCCGGCGGCGCTGGTGCACGTACTTGCTCGGGCGGGCCGCGAGGTCGCGGCGGCTGAGCTGGTACGCGGAGACGCCGTGCAGCACCACGGCGGCGAGCAGGCCCGCCCGGGCCAGCCACAGGAACCACTCGTGGCCGAGGAAGGGCTGCCCGATGGTGCGCAGCCAGGCCGCGTAGCCGTTGATGTCGTCCGGGCCGAAGAACACCTTGAGGTTCCCCAGCATGTGCGCGACCAGGTACAGCAGCATCGCCAGGCCGGTGACGGCCATGACCGCCTTCTTGCCGACGGTCGACCGCCACAGGATCGCCAGGGTGGACGGATGCCGGGCCGTCCGAGTCGCGGTTGTCATGGCTGCAACGGTAGGGACGGCGCTTCGGTGCGTCCAAGACATGATGCGGCTCGTGACGATAGGCATGGACTATCGATGCGGCCTATCCTGGCCCTGTGCAGCTCCAGCAACTCCGCTACTTCCTGGCCGTCGCCGAGACCCGGCACTTCACCCGGGCCGCCGAGGCGGCGCATGTCGCCCAGCCGTCACTCTCGCAACAGATCCGTTCCCTGGAGCGGGAGTTGGGGGCCGAGCTGTTCCACCGCACCCGGGGCAACATCGCGCTGACGGACGCCGGGGACGCCCTGCTGCCGCTGGCCAGGCGCATCCTCGCGGACACCGAGAGCGCCCGGCTGGCCGTGCAGGAGACGGTGCAGCTGCGCCGGGGCCGGGTCCGGCTGGGCGCGCCGCCGAGTCTGTGCACCAGCCTGGTGCCGGACGTGCTGAGGCTCTTCCGGGACCGCTACCCGGGGGTGACGCTGGTGGTGCGCGAGGGCGGCTCGCGGGACCTGGTCGGCTGGCTGGCGGCGGGGGAGCTGGACCTCGCGCTGATCATCACCCGGCCGAGCGGGGAGCAGGAGCCCGCACTGGCGGTCACCGAACTGCTGCACGAGGAGCTGGTGCTGGTCGCGGCCGAGCGGCGGGCCCGCGGGAAGGTCCGGGTGGCGGAGCTGAGGGGCCGGCCGCTGGTGATGTTCCGGGAGGGCTACGACGTCCGCGAGGCGACCCTGGCGGCCTGCCGGGCGGCCGGGTTCGAGCCGGAGTTCGCGGTGGAGGGCGGCGAGATGGACGCGGTGCTGGGCTTCGTCCGGGCCGGGATCGGGCCCGCCGTCGTCCCGGGAATGGTGGCCGCCCGCTCGGGCCTCGCGGTGACGGCGTTCGCCGGGCCGGGCCTGGGCCGCACCATCGCCGTGGCGCACGGCCACGAGGTGCCGCCGACCCGCGCGGCCGAGGCGCTGCGGGAGACCTTCCTGGCACATCTGCGGGACGCCGCCAGGGACGGCGAACTGCCGCCGGGCACAAGGCTGTTGCTGTGACGGAGGCCCGGGGTGCGGGCCTCCGTCAGGAGCGGCCTCAGGCCGGCAGCACGGCCTCGATCGCGGCGGTCAGCTCCGCCGACTCCGGCTCCACGGGCGGGCGCAGCCGCGCCACCACGGTGCCGTCCGGGGAGATCAGGAACTTCTCGAAGTTCCAGGAGACGTCCCCGGCCTGGCCCTCGGCGTCGGCGACCGTGGTCAGCTCGGCGTAGAGCGGGTGCCGCTCCTCCCCGTTGACGTCGATCTTCTCGAACAGCGGGAAGGTCACGCCGTAGGTGGTGGAGCAGAAGGCCTGGATCTCCTCGGCGCTTCCCGGCTCCTGCCCGGCGAACTGGTTGCACGGGAAGCCCAGCACGGTGAACCCGCGCCCGGCGTAGCGCTTCTGGAGGTTCTCCAGGCCGGTGTACTGCGGCGTCAGGCCGCACTGGGAGGCGACGTTGACGATCAGCAGCGCCTTGCCCTTGTGGTCGGCCAGCGAGGTGGCCGCGCCGTCGAGGGTGCGCAGCGGGATGTCGTACAGGCTCACGGGGGTGGTCCTTTCGGAGGGTCGTCGGGCCGGGCCTCTTCCGGGGCCACGGTAGCGGCCCGCGACCTGGTCAACCGCGGTCGGCGTGCCGGTGTTCCGGGCGTGCGGGGGCGTGGAGGCGGACGAGCCGCTCCGCACGCCCCCCGCACGCCGGGCGCGCGACCGCTCGGAGCGCACGCGTTCGGGGGGCTCAGCGCGCCAGGGGCCTGATCGCCGTCGGGGCGTGCTCCGGGAGGGTGGCCGGCTCCTCGGACTCGTGGACCTCGTCGATGTCGGCGGCGGCCATCGGGATGTCGGTGACCCGCTCCAGGATCACCTCGACCACGACCGGGACGCGGAACTCGGCGGCCAGTCTCCCGGCCTCCAGGAAGGCGGGCAGCAGGCCCTCCGGCTCGGTGACCCGGATCGCCCTGCAGCCCAGGCCCTCGGCGACGGCGATCCCGAGGTCGGGGGCGAAGATCCGGCCGAGCTGGGTGGGCTCGACGTCGACGTGGACGAAGATGCGGCCTCAAGGGGACTTCAACAGGATGTGGCAGCCCGGACGGCTGCTCCGAGGGCGGGGATTCGTACGCCAGCACGGCGGTCGCGCAGGTGTACCCAGGGAACCGGACGCTCCGCGCCGGAAAGCGCAGCCGGTGTGCAGTGGTGGTGAAGAGGCGGTGGCGTCGGTGGGCCCGCCCCGCCGTGCTGGGTACCGTCGGTGGCACGCCGGGCCCGTGACGTCCAACTGAGGCCGCGGCAAGGGGGTTCGGGAGCGCCGCGGAGCGGGGGAACTCCGCCGGCGGCCCCGTCCAGGACCAGCGTGCCCGGTCCGCCGCACCCGAGCGAGGGACGCACCCCCTGGCCGCACCGACCCGACACCCGCCGCCGCGCTCCGGTCCCGCCCGAACCCGCGGCCGTACCGCTCTCGCCGCCCTTCCCCGCCATCCTGCTCCCCGCCCTTGCAACGGCGCGCCCGCTGCGTCGGGTGCGCGGAAGGAACACCCCCATGTGCTGCTGCACCCCTGCCCGGTCCCTGGCGGTGACCGGGTGAACCCGCCGCCCCACCGGAGCGACAGCCCGCCGGGCCGCCTCCGCAAGCACGGCCCGCCGGGCCGGCCCCGCACCCCGGCCGCCCTGTTGCGCGCCGTCCCCTGGCGCCATGACCTGCCCGCCTCGCTGGTGGTGTTCCTGGTCGCCCTCCCGCTCTGCGTCGGCGTGGCCGTCGCCTCCGGCGTCCCGGCCGAACTCGGGCTGGTCACCGGGATCGTCGGCGGCCTGGTGGCCGGCCTGCTGCCCGGCAGCAGCCTCCAGGTCAGCGGGCCCGCGGCCGGGCTGACCGTCCTGGTCGCCGACGCCGTCCAGCGCTTCGGCACCGGCGCGCTCGGCCTCCTGGTCCTCGGCACCGGCCTGCTCCAACTGGCGATGGGCGCCCTGCGGCTCGGCCGCTGGTTCCGCGCGATGTCCGCCTCGGTGGTGCACGGCATGCTGGCCGGCATCGGACTGACCCTGGTGTTCGGCCAGCTGTACGCGCTCGCCGACCGCCGCGCCCCCGCCACCGGGCCGGAGAAGATCGCCGGACTGCCCGCGCTGCTGGGCGACGTGCTGACCGCCACGGCCAACCCCTGCGCCGTCGCCCTGGGCCTCGGCACCCTGCTGGTCCTGGTCGGGTGGAAGTACCTGCCGGAACGCGCCGCCCGCGCCGTGCCCGCCCCGCTGGCCGCCGTCGGGCTGGCCGCCGCCGTCACCGCGGCCGCCGACCTGCCGGTGGCCCGGGTCCGGGTGGCCGGACTGCTCGACGTGGTGCACCTGCCCGACCGCGACGCGCTGACCGCCCTGGCGGGCACCGCCGGGCTCGGCACGATCGTCGCCCTCACCCTGATCGCCTCCGCCGAGACGCTGTTCAGCGCCGCCGCCGTCGACCGGATGCACCACGGCCCGCGCACCGACTACGACCGCGAACTCACCGCCCAGGGCGTCGGCAACACCGTCTGCGGGCTGCTCGGCGCGCTGCCGATGACCGCGGTGATCGTGCGCAGCGCGACCAACGTCCAGGCCGGCGCCCGGAGCAAGGCCTCCCGGGTGCTGCACGGCGGCTGGCTGCTGCTGTTCACCGCGCTGCTGCCCGGCGCGCTCGGGCTCGTCCCGCTCACCGCGCTGGCCGCCGTCCTGGTGCACGCCGGCGCCAAGCTGGTGCCGCTGCGCCGGATCGTCGCGCTCTGCCGCGGCCACCTGGGCGAGGCGCTGGTGCTGGTGGTGACGGCGGCGGCGATCATCGTCACCGACCTGTTCGACGGGGTGCTGATCGGCGTCGGCCTGGCAGTGGCCAAGTCCGCCTGGCAGACCTCGCACCTGCAGATCACGGTGGAGGAGCAGGAGGGGGAGAGCGGAGCGCCGGTGCACCGGGTGCGGCTGAGCGGCAACGCCACCTTCCTGCGGCTGCCCCGGCTGCTGGACACCCTGGAACGGCTTCCGGGGGACCGGCCGGTGGAACTGGACTGGTCCGGGCTGCGCCATCTGGACCACGCCTGCACGGTGGCCCTGGTCTCCTGGGCGGCCCAGCACCGCGCCCGCTCCAGCGCGCCGCTGGCGGTCGAACCGCCGCTGCCGTCCGTGGCCTGACGTCTGGCCTGGTCGCTGGTTCTAGCCTGGTCGCTGGTTCGGGCGGACCCGAACCGGCGACCAGTGCCGTCGACACGCAAGGAGCGCAGAGCCGTGATCGTAGCCTTTTCGGTGACCCCGCTGGGGATCGGCGAGGACGTGGGGGAGGCGGTGGCCGCCGCCGTCCGGGTGGTCCGGGAGAGCGGACTCCCGAACCGCACGGACGCGATGTTCACCAGCATCGAGGGGGAGTGGGACGAGGTGATGCCGGTGATCAAGGCGGCGATCGAGGCGGTGAAGACCCACAGCAACCGGGTCAGCACGGTCATCAAGATCGACGACCGGGCCGGGGTCACCGACGGCCTCACCGCCAAGGTCGCCTCGGTGGAGCGCCACCTGGCCGCGGGCGACCCCTCGGGTCGGTGACGTCGGAGCCGGTCAGCCCGGCGGGTCGGTCTGACCGTTGACGTCGGCCGGGCCGTTGACGTGGGTCAGACCGTCGACGTCGGCCGGGCCGCCGGTTCGGCCGACGCGGCTCGGGGTCGGCGGGTGAGCAGGCGGTCCAGGGCGTACGGGCCGGAGCCGAGCACCGCGATGGCCAGGAAGGCCCAGCAGAACATCACCGCGAGTTCGCCCCCGTTCTGCAGGGGCACCAGGGCGTGCTCCTGGTGGACGGTGAAGTAGGCGTACGCCATCGAGCCGGAGCAGAGCAGGGCGGCCACCCTGGTGCCGGCGCCGAGCAGCACCAGGGCGCCGCCGACCAGCTGGATCAGCGCGGCCCACCAGCCGGGCCACTGGCCGAGCGGGACGGTGCCGCCGCCGCCCTTGGCGCCGCCGAGCACGCCGAACAGCGAGGACGCGCCGCGGCAGATGAACAACAGGCCGACGACGATCCGGAACGCCGTCAGCACGGCGGGTCCGGCGGCGTCGACGGCCTGCCGGGTGTGGGTGGGACGGTGTGCGGGCATGCGAAGCGCCTCCTGTGGGGGTAGGAGGTGGATGGGATCGGTAGGGTAGCTATGGTCTAGTCCACTTGGCAATGCTCCGTCAGAGATCAGGTCTGGACCAATAGTTGGCTTTCTTGACCGATCGATCCGGAAAGGACTACCGTTCCCGGCATGGCGCGAACGAAGGAATTCGACCCGGACGCGGCGCTGCAGGCGGCTCTGGAGCTGTTCTGGCAGCGCGGCTACGAGGCGACCTCGATGGCCGATCTGGTCGAACGGCTCGGCATCGCCCGGGCCAGCGTCTACGCGACCTTCGGCAGCAAGCGAGAGCTGTACCTGCGGGCGCTGGAGCGCTACTGCGAGCAGAGCGACTCGGCGCGGATGCTCGAACTCTCCCAGCCCGGCCCGGCGCTGCCCGCGGTCAGGGCGCTGGTCCGCCAGTACGCCGAGGTGGGCGAGGGGGAGAGGCGGCGCGGCTGCTTCGTCACCAACACGGCGGTCGAGCTGGCCCCGCACGACCCGGACGCGTCCCGCCGGGTGGAGGCGAGCCTGGACCGCCTGGAGACGCTGCTCACCGCGGCCCTGGTGCGGGCCGAGGCGCAGGGTGAACTGCCCGCCGGGCGGGAGCCCCGGGCGCTCGCCCGGATGCTGGTGGTGCTGCTCCAGGGCATCCGGGTGGTGGGCAAGACCGCCGACGGCGGGGCCCGGGCGCGGGCCGCCGCCGAGCAGGCGCTGGCACTGCTGGACTGACGGCCGGCCGACGTGGACCGGCGTCTTCTGCTGTGCTCATTCTGAACCGAATGGTCTATATAGGGGGGAGGGTTTTACATGGCCGCCATCACTACCGGCCGGTACGGCTTCGCGTTGCTCGGCGCCGTCCAGGCGGTGCTGATCTTCACCATCACGATCCTGACCGTGCCACTACCGCTGGTGGCACGGGAGTTCGGGCTCGGTTCGTCCGGAGTGCTGCTGCTCAGCGCCGCCTACGGGCTGTCCTTCAGCTCCCTGTTGTTGCTCGGCGGAAGACTGGCGGACCGGCACGGCGGGCGCCCGGTGCTCCGCGCGGGCCTGGCGCTGCTCGCCGCCGCCTCGATCGCCTGCGCCCTCGCGCCCGGCTACCCAGTTCTGCTGGCGAGCCGCTTCGTGCAGGGCGCGGGCGCCGCCCTGGCCGCCCCGGCCGCCGTCGCGGGGGTCCGGGTGCTGCATCCCGAACCGGCCGCCTACCGCCGGGCGATGGCCACCTGGGGAGGCCTGTCGGTGCTCGGCGCCACCGCCGGCAGCGTGGTCTCGGGCGCGGTCGCCGCCGCCGTCTCCTGGCGCTGGCTGTTCGCGGTGCCCGTACTCGTCGCCCTGGTCGGCCTCGCCCGCTCCGCCGCCCTGCCCGCCCCCGCGCCCGCCGGCACCCGCCCCGCACTGGACCTGCGCGGGGCGGTCCTCGCCACCGCCGGTGTCTGCGCGGCGAGTCACGCCCTGGTCGGCTCCACCGAGCACGGCTGGCACAGCCCCGGGACGTACGGCCCGCTGGCCGCCGGGCTCGCCCTGCTGATCGCCTTCGCCGCCGCCG
The DNA here is from genome assembly GCF_053598415.1 of Kitasatospora sp. NPDC001132. NCBI lineage: Bacteria > Bacillati > Actinomycetota > Actinomycetes > Kitasatosporales > Streptomycetaceae > Kitasatospora > Kitasatospora sp. NPDC001132. The sequence continues at coordinate 16,449 of NZ_JBSFKF010000020.1, forward strand.
AGCGCCGCACCGCCGATCCGCTGCTTCCGCCCGGCTTCCTCGCCGACCGGCGCCGCGCCACCGCACTCGCCGCCGTCATGGCCACCGCCGCCGGCACCGCGCTCACCTTCGTCCTGCTCTCGCTCTACCTCCAGCAGCTGCGCGGCTGGAGCGCCGCGGCCACCTCCGCCGCCTTCCTGCCGTACGCGGCGGTCCTGCTGCTCTCCGGCCGGCTGGCGGGCCCGCTGACCGTCCGGTACGGGCCGGTGGCGGTCACCGCCGGCGGCCTCGCCGTGGCGGCCGCCGGACTCGGCCTGCTCGCCGGGCTCGCCCCCGACAGCGGATACGCCCCCGGCCTGCTGCCCGGACTGCTCCTGCTGCCCGCCGGCGCCGCCGCGGCCTTCGCCGGTGCGGCCGTGCTCGCCACCGGCGGGGTGCCGCCCGAGCGCACCGGGCTGGCCGCAGGGGTGTTCAACACGGCCATGGAACTCGGCCCCACCGCGGGGTTGGCCGCCCTGATGGCGCTCGCCGCCACCCGCCCGAGCGTCGTCGGCGGCTACGCCGCGGCCTTCGCGGCGGCCGCGGCGGGGCTGGCGCTCACCGCCGTCGCGGTCGCCGCCCTGCCCCGCAGCGCCGTCCCCGACCGGACCACCATGCCCAACGGGACCACAGTCCCCGATCCGACCACCATCCCCAGCACAACCGAACGCGCCAACCACATCGAGGAGTTCACCCCATGACCACGCGTTTCGCTGACAAGTCCGTCCTGGTCACCGGCGCCGGCAGCGGCATCGGCCGGGCCATCGCGCTCGCCTTCGCGGGCGAGGGCGCCCGGGTGGCGGTCGCAGGCCGCACCGCCGGGCCGCTCACCGAGACCGTCGAGCTGATCGAGCGGGCCGGCGGCAAGGCGGTCGCGCTCACGGGCGACGTGACCGACTCCCAGGACGCCGCCCGGCTGGTCCGGGAGACCGTCGAGCTGTTCGGCGGCCTGGACGTCGCCGTCAACAACGCCGGAGTGTTCGGTGCGGCCGGCCCGGTCGCCGAGATCGACGAGGCCGAGTGGCAGCGGGTGATCGGCACCAACGTCACCGGCACCCTGCTCGCCATGCAGGCGCAGATCGCCCACATGCGGGCCCACGGCGGCGGCGCGATCGTCAACGTCTCGTCCAACCTGGGTATTCACCGGCGGCTCGCGGGCGTCGGCGCCTACGCCGCCAGCAAGGCCGCGGTCACCGTGCTGACCAGGGCCGCCGCCCTCGACCACATCGCCGAGGGCGTGCGGATCAACACCGTCAGCCCCGGCGCGGTGGACACCCCGATGTCCTCCCGGCCGGGCGAGGGCGCCGGGGCCAAGGCCGAGCGGATGAGGGCCGAGGTCCCGGTCGGCCGGGCCGGCGCGACCGAGGAGGTGGCCGCCGCAGTGCTGTACCTGGCCTCGCCGGAGGCGGGTTACACCGTCGGCAGCGACCTGGTGCTGGACGGCGGCTCCTCCGCCTGACCGGGTTGCTCCGCGGCGATCGCCGCCGCGATCGCCGCAGGGCTCACTCGCCCAGCCACTTCCCGGGCACCGCCTCGTAGAGCGCCTCCAGCGCCTGCGGGGTGCGTGCCCGGGCCGCCGCCCAGGCCCCCTCGGCCACCCCGATCAGCGCCTCCGGCCCCTGGTACCAGCGGAAGTTGCGGCCAAGCGCGGGCAACTCCCGCATACCGACCGGCAGTTCGTCCTCCAGGTCGAGGACGTCGGTCAGCTCGTGGTCCTCCAGCAGCTTCTCCGTCAGCGCCATCGCCGCGGCCGCCGTCGAGAAGCGCTCCTCCCAGGGCTCCCACCGCTCCTGCGACTTGTCCGCCAGGTCGAGCCGGCCCACCGTCGGTGGGTCCTCCCGGTCGAGGTCGTCCAGCAGCACGCCCCAGTACGCGCAGCCCTGGTTCTCCGCCCGGTACACCAGCGCGCCGTCCAGCACGTACAGCTCCGTCGGGGTCAGCAGCACGTCCTGGCTGCTGGTCAGGTCCGCCCGGCGGCCGAACAACCGGTACGCCTCGCGCAGCGCCGCCGGCAGCCGCAGGCCGAGGCGCAGCTCGGCGGCGTCCAACTCCGCGTCCGTGAAGCCGTCGTCCGGGCCCAGCGGCTCGCCCCAGTACGCGGCGAAGCCCTTGACGAGTTCCCAGGCACCCGCGCGGGAGCGCACACTTTCGGCCATTGCAGCCGGGATGTCGAATTCCGTTTCGTCCACCCGCGCACCGTACGCCACCCCTCCGACAGCGCGGTGAACCGCCGGACCGCCCGCCCAACTGGCGCTCCGCCGCCCGTCTGCCGCCCGTCCGCCGCCCGTCCGCGCACGACCGGCCGGATCTGACGCGAACGCGTAATCCCGGTGACACCCGTTGATCACCACGAGGTTTCCGGGCCGTCGTTCGGGCAAGACACGGTTTCGGCCTGAACCGACATCACGAAAGGCGGACGCGCGAAAGATGCCGACCGCACCGCACACCGCGGCCCTCCCGGGCCGCCGCCCACGAGCGCACCGGGGAGGACGCTGGGGCGAACACGGGCTCGCCTGGGCCTTCCTGCTGCCGTCCCTGGTGGTCTTCGTCCTCTTCATCGGCTACCCGCTGGGGCGGACCGTCTACCTCAGCGGGCACGCCAACGACCTCTTCGGCGCGCCCTCGCGCTACGTGGGGACGAAGCACTACACCGACCTGTTCGCCTCGGCCGACTTCGGCCGCACCCTGACGACCACGGCGCTGTTCACGCTGATCACCGTGGTTCCCGGGGTGCTCGGCGCGCTGGCGCTGGTCCTGCTCCTGGAGAACCGGATCCGCGGCGTGCGGCTGCTGCGCTCGGCCTTCGCACTGCCCTTCGCGTTCTCGGTGGCCAGTGCCTCGGTGGTGTTCGCGGTGTTCTTCAACCCCGCCAGCGGGGTGCTCAACGGCCTGCTCTCGCACGTCGGCCTCGGCCCGGTCGGCTGGCTGACCGACTCCCGCTACGCGCTGTTCTCGGTGGCCGTCACCACGGTGTGGATGAACCTCGGCTACAACGTGCTGGTGCTCTCCGCGGGCATCGGGTCGATCCCGGGCGAGGTCGTCGAGGCGGCCCGCATCGACGGCGCCTCCGGTCTGCGGCTGGCCCGTTCGATCACCATCCCGATGCTCGGTCCGAACCTGTTCTTCCTGACCGTGGTCTCCACCGTCCACGCGCTCCAGAGCTTCGGCCAGATCCACATCCTCACCAAGGGCGGGCCGGACGGCTCCACCCGGACCCTCGTCTACTCCGTGTACGAGAAGGCCTTCGCCTACGGCTCCAGCGACTTCGGCACCGCGAGTGCCCAGGCCGTGGTGCTGCTCGTGGTCGTCCTCGCCTGCACGGCCGTCCAGTTCGGCGTCCTGGAGCGGAAGGTGCACTACGCGTGACCACCCTGACCACCGAGGCCGAGAAGACGGCGGCCGAGGCGCCCCGCCCGCGCGCCCGCGCCCTCGCCGGGCGCTCCCCGCGCGACCTGCTCGGCCGTGCCGCCGTCTACCTGCTGCTCGCCGTCGCCGTCGTCACCGTGGCCTTCCCGGTCTACTACGCGATCGCCGGCGCCTTCATGGGCCCGTCCGAACTCTCCTCCTACCCGCCGGCCCTGGTGCCGCACTCGGTCACCGGCCGGAACTTCTCCGGCGCCGTGGAGGCCATCCCGCTGGCCCGCCAGTACGCCAACTCGGCGATCGTGGCGACGGTCATCACCCTCGCCCAGCTGTTCACCTCGATCCTCGCCGCGTACGCCTTCGTCTTCCTGCCGATGAAGGCGCGGGCCGTGGTGTTCGGGGTGTTCCTGGCCACGCTGATGGTCCCCTGGGAGGCCATCATCATCCCCAACTACCTGACGCTGTCCGGCTGGGGGCTCGGCAACACCTACTTCGGCCTGGTGCTGCCCTTCCTGGCCTCCGGCTTCGGCACCTTCATGCTGCGCCAGGCCTTCCGGCAGCTGCCCGGCGAGCTGCGGGACGCGGCCCGGATCGACGGGGCCGGCCACTGGCGCTTCCTGTGGCGGATCGTCGTCCCGCTCAACAAGCCGGCCCTCGCGGCGCTGTCGATCTACGTCTTCCTGTCGGCCTGGAACCAGTACTTCTGGCCGCTGATCATCACCCGCACGGCGAACATGCAGACCCTCCAGATCGGTCTGACCTCGCTGCGCGACTCCGAGATGGCCGACCCCGGGCTGATCCTGGCCGGCGTCGTGCTCTCCCTGCTGCCCACCCTCGCCCTGGTGGTCTTCGGCCAGCGCTTCATCGTCCGCGGCCTGACCGCGGGCGCCGTCCGCTGACCCGCTTCCCGTCCACGACCCGCTTCCCCGGATAGAGAGAGAACCCTCGTGAAGAAGAGTGCGCGCGCGCTCGCGGCCCTGCTGGTGGCCGGCCTGTCCCTGACCGCCTGCAGCTCCGGCGGCTCCGGTTCCGGCGCCGGCGGCTCCTCCGACGCCGGCGCGCCCGGCGCCCAGGCCCTCGACCAGGCCTCCGGTGTCACCACCGTCGAGTTCTGGCACTCGATGACCGGCAAGAACGCCGACGTGCTGAACGGCCTGGTCAGCCAGTTCAACGCCGCCCACCAGGGCAAGATCGAGGTCAAGGCGGAGTTCCAGGGCAAGTACGACGAGCTGGTCACCAAGTACAAGGCCGCGGTGCAGCAGAAGGGCACCCCCGCCCTGGCGCAGGTCTACGACATCGGCACCCGGTTCATGATCGACTCCAGGCAGACCGTCCCGGCCCAGGCCTTCGCCGACAAGGACGGCTACGCGCTGGACGACCTGGACGCCAACATCCGCAACTACTACTCGGTCGGCGGCAAGCTCCAGTCGATGCCGTTCAACTCCTCGATGCCGCTGCTCTACCTGAACACCGACGCCTTCAAGGAGGCCGGCCTCGACCCGGCCCAGGCTCCCAAGGACCTCGACGGGCTGGGCGAGCTGGCCAAGAAGCTCACCAAGAAGGACGCCGACGGCAAGACCGTCCGGTACGGCTTCGGCGCCGCCATCTACGGCTGGTTCGTCGAGCAGCTGCTCGCCGAGTCCGGCGCCATGTACTGCGACAACGACAACGGCCGCGGCAACAAGGCCGGCAAGGTCGTCTTCGACTCCGCCCAGGGCGCCCGGATCGTCCAGTGGTGGGCCGACCTGGTCAAGGGCGGCTACGCCGCCAACACCGGCCGCACCACCGACGACGCCCAGGCCGCGTTCAAGGCCGGCACGGTCGCGATGCACCTGGAGTCCACCGGCGTGCTGCGCGGCTACACCGAGGCCGCGAAGTTCGGCGTAGGCACCGCGGCCTTCCCGAAGGTCACCGCCGCCGACCAGGGCGGCCCGGTGATCGGCGGCGCCTCGCTGTGGATCAGCGGCCCCGGCCACTCGGACGCCGAGAAGCGCGCCGCCTGGGAGTTCGAGAAGTTCGTCTCCGCCCCCGAGCAGCAGGCCGTCTGGCACACCGGCACCGGCTACTTCCCGGTCAACACCAAGTCCCTGGACGACCCCAAGGACAAGGAGTGGGTGGCCAAGTACCCGCAGTTCCAGACCGCGATCGACCAGCTGAAGGCCACCAAGCCGACCCCGGCCACGGCCGGCTGCCTGCTCGGCGTGATGCCGCAGGCCCGTAAGGGCGTGGAGACCGCGATCGAGCAGACCATCGCGGGCACCAAGCCGGCCCAGCAGGCTCTGGCCGACGCCGCGAAGGAGCTGCAGCCGGCGATCGAGAGCTACAACAGCTCGGTCGGCTGAACCCGCCACGGCTCAGCGCCGCCACCGGGCGCCGCCACGACGACGGCCCGCCCCGCGCACCGCGCGCGGGGCGGGCCGCCGCCGTTCAGGCGGAGAGCGCCTCGCCGTCCTCCGGGGGCGCGCAGGCGGCCGCCAGTTCGTCCAGCGAGAGGTCGAGCGCGAAGGCCAGCGCGGCGATGGTGAAGAAGGACGGTGTCGGTGCCCGGCCCGTCTCGATCTTCCGCAGCGTCTCCGCCGAGACGCCCGCCACCGCCGCCACCTCGACCATGCTGCGCTCGCCGCGCGCCTCGCGCAGCAGCGCCCCGAAGCGCTCGCCGCGCTCGCGCTCCCACGGGGTCAGCGGAGTCCTCACCATGCCGACGAGTCTAGGGCCTGTCTCCCGGATCCTTCCCGGGACGGTCCTGCGGCACCGTCAGGCGGTGCCGTCCCACCCATCGGCCGTGATACAAATACCGGTATAAGAATTGGATCCAGGAGGGATGCGCCATGGTCGAACTCAAGTCGGACGCCGGGCTGGCCGCGATGCGCGAGGCCGGACGGGTGGTGGCGGACGCGCTGGCGGCCGTCCGGGAGCAGGCCGCGGTCGGCGTGAGCCTGCTGGAGCTGGACGAGGTGGCGCGCGGGGTGCTCAAGGCTGCCGGAGCCTCCTCGCCGTTCCTCGGCTACCGCCCCGCCTTCGCGCCCGTCCCGTTCCCGGCCGTCATCTGCGCCTCGGTGAACGACGCCGTGGTGCACGGCATCCCGGACGGCTACCGGCTGCGCGACGGCGACCTGGTGAGCATCGACTGCGGCGCCGTCCTGGACGGCTGGGCCGGGGACTCGGCGGTCAGCTTCACCGTCGGAACCGCCCGCCCCGAGGACACCGCCCTGATCGAGACCACCCGGCGCGCCCTGGAGGCGGGCATCGCCGCCGCCGTGGTCGGCAACCGGACCGGGGACATCGCCCACGCCATCGGCACCGTCGCCCGCGCCGGCCGGTACGGCCTGCTGGACGGCTACGGCGGCCACGGCATCGGCCGCCGGATGCACGAGGACCCGCACGTGCCCAACGAAGGCCGCCCGGGCCGGGGTTACCCGTTGCGCCCCGGTCTGGTGCTGGCGATCGAGCCGATGCTGCTGGCCGGCGGCCGCGACGACCACCGCACCGATCCGGACGGCTGGACCCTGCGCACCGTCGACGGCCGCCGGGCCGCCCACATCGAGCACACCGTCGCCGTCACCGAGGACGGCCCGCGCGTCCTCACCCTGCCCTGATCCGACCGGGCACCGCCGTCGACCACCCTGTCCGGGTGGCCCCGGAGGCCGTCCGGCCGGGGTGACGGAGGACACGCGGTGGTGCCCCGGTGGCCCGGAGTACCGTGCGGGGCATGAGTGATCAGGCCTTCAGCACACGCATCACCGTCCGCGGCTACGAGACCGACTCGCAGGGTCACCTCAACCAGGCGGTCTACCTCCAGTACGCCGAGCACGCCCGCTGGGAGTACCTCCGGGCGGCCGGGATCCGCCAGACGGACCTGGTGGCCGAGGGCGTCGGCCCGGTGGTCCTCGAGACCACGGTCAAATACCTGCGGGAGCTGCGCGCGGGCGACTCGGTGGAGGTCGGCTGCTCGTTCACCTGGCGGGACGGCAAGACCTTCCAGGTGGTGCAGCGGCTGGTCCGCGAGGACGGCGTGCTGGCCGCCGAGATCACCGGCGTCGGCGGCATCCTCGACCTGAAGGAGCGCAGGCTGGTCGCCGACCCGCGCGAGCCGCTGCGCGCCCTGGCCGCCGACCCGGGCCTGCTCGGCCTCTGACCCGACACCCGGTTCCGCCCCCATCATCCTCCGCGGCCGGAGACCGCCCCTGTAGCGGTCTCCACCCGTTCCCGGGCGCTTTCCCCACCCCCGGCCGGCCCGCTGCCCGGATGGGCCCAAGCTCCCTGCCGAGGCGGGCTCTTGGACAACGCCTGTGCCGACGGGGTGGTGACGGACTGCCTGACCACCGGCCGCCGCCCGGCCGGGGACGTCCTCTGCCGGGCAAGCTGAGCGACCGGTAGGGGAGCGGGGAGCGGCACGAGGGGGGCAACGGGCCGTGGACGAACGGCCCTTGCACCGGCGCGCGTGCCCGTTCGACGCTCGGGAATGAGTCGAATCCGTCGCGATTTTGTGACAATCCTTCGCCAACACCCGTCCCCCAGCGCCTGTTCACGGCCGTAGTGTTCGATCTATGTCACCGAAGAGCCGCATACCCGCCGCCTCGGACCCGGGCGACACCTGGGTGCCCCGCCCGAGGCGCCGCGAGACCCCGCTCGGCATCCTGGGCCACGCGGCCACCTTCCTCGGCGCCAGCGTGCTGGGCGGCATCCTGGTGGCGGGCCTGATCCTCCCGGCGGCCGGGGCGGTCGGACTCGGCGCGAAGAACGGCGCCGAGGGCTTCGAGAGCATCCCCGACGACTTCAAGACCCCGCCGCTGAGCCAGGCCACGCAGATCTTCGACGCCGGCGGCGGCCTGATCGCCAAGGTCTACGAGCGCGACCGCACCGTCATATCCGCCGACCAGATGTCCCCGCTGATCCGCACGGCGCAGGTGGACATCGAGGACGCCCGCTTCTACGAGCACGGCGCCGTCGACCTCAAGGGCGTCCTGCGCGCGATCACCAAGAACGCGGAGAGCGGAGCCGCCGTCCAGGGCGCCTCCACGCTCACCCAGCAGTACGTGAAGAACGTCAACGTGGAGAAGGCCGGCGACGACGCGGACGCCGTGCGCGAGGCGCAGCGCAAGACCCTCGGCCGCAAGATCCAGGAACTCCGGTACGCCATCAAGCTGGAGGAGGACCTGACCAAGGAGCAGATCCTCACCAACTACCTCAACATCACCTTCTACGGCCACCAGGCGTACGGCATCCAGGCCGCCTCCCAGCGCTACTTCGGCAAGGACGCCAAGGACCTCGACCTGCCCGAGGCGGCCATGCTCGCCGGGCTGGTGCAGAACCCGTCCCAGTACGACCCGAAGCTGCACCCGGTGGCCGCCCAGAAGCGCCGCGACACCGTGATCGACAAGATGGTGGAGAACAAGCACATCACCGCCGACCAGGCCAGGGAGGCGAAGGCGGCCCCGCTCGGCCTCAACTACCAGGACCCGCGCAACGGCTGCATCACCGCGCAGGCCGGCATGGGCTTCTTCTGCGACTACGTCCGCCACGTCGTCAAGCAGGACCCGGCCTTCGGCAAGAGCGCGGCCGAGCGCAAGCGGCTCTGGGACACCGGCGGCCTGAACATCTACACCACCCTGGACCCGGAGAAGCAGGCCGCCGCCCAGAAGGCCGTCTCCACCAAGGTGTACGTCACCGACCCGGTCTCGGCCGCGATGACGATGGTCGAGCCCGGCAGCGGCAAGATCCTGGCGATGGCCCAGACCCGCCCGTACGGCCTGGCCAAGGAGAAGAACGAGACCGTCGTCAACTACAACGTCGACGCGGCGATGGGCGGCGGCATCGGCTTCCAGCCCGGCTCCAACTTCAAGCCGATCGTGGCCGCCGCCGCCCTGGAGGCCGGTCTGCCGCCCACCCAGCGGTACGACTCGCCCAACCGGATGGACTGGCCGACGATGCGGACCTGCGACGGCACCTGGAAGAACCTCAGCAAGGGCAAGAAGGAGGGGACCATCCCCAACGAGAGCGCCTCCGAGGTGGGCCCGTACGAGCTCAAGCAGGCCATGGCGCTCTCCGTGAACACCTACTTCGTGCAGATGGAGCAGGAGATCGGCCTCTGCGCGGTCAAGCAGATGGCCAACAAGCTGGGCGTGGCCGGAAAGGCCGACGGCTCGCCGCTGTCGGAGGTGCCCGGGCTCGGCCTCGGCACCGAGGAGGTCACCCCGCTGACCATGGCGAACGTGTACGCGACCTTCGCCGCCCGGGGCACCTACTGCGCGCCGCTGGCGATCAACCGGATCACCACGGTGGGCGGCACCGACGTCCCGGTGCCCCCGGCCCGGTGCACCCCGGCGATGTCCGAGGACACCGCGGACGTGATCAACAGCGTGCTGCTCGGGGTGACGGAGAAGGGCGGCACCGCACGGGACCTCGGCCTGGACGACCGCCGCCAGATCGCCGGCAAGACCGGGACCACGGACGAGAAGAAGTCGGCCTGGTTCACCGGCTACACGGGCAACCTGGCCGGCTCGGTCTGGCTGGGCAGCCCGGGTACCAAGGTGCCCATGCGCAACATCCGGATCGGCGGCACCTACCAGGCGGAGGTCTTCGGCGCCACCGGCCCCGGGCCGATCTGGCAGAAGGCGATGAGCGACGCGGTGCGGAACATGCCGGAGAAGGACTTCACCACCGTCTACATCCCCGACCCGGTGCGACGGGACCCCAACTGCACCACCTCCAGCGGCTCGCCGGGCTCGGTCACCTGCACCGGCGCCCCCGCCACCGGGAGCCCGACGAACGGCGGCCGGCCGCGCGGCGTCAACCCGGCCCCCGGCCGTACCGGGTCGCCCGTCCCGCCCGGCGCCACCGACCCCGAGGACCAGTGAACCGCCGGCCCCGCGCGACTACGGGTGCTCGCGCGGGGCCGCGGCCCGATCCGCGCCGGTCGAGAGGGCGGGCCCGTCGGCCTGCCGCGTCTCGATCGCCGGCTACCGCGCCCCACCCGCCGGCCTCCGACGCCTCGATCGCCGGCTATCGCGCCTCGACGGGCTCGCCGCTGTCCTGGTCGAGGTTGAACACCCGCCGGTAGGAGTCCGTCACCACGGTGATCTGCGAGCGCCCGGTCCAGCGGGCCTCCACCAGCCGGGCGTCGCCCCGGCCCCGGCCGACGTCCGCCAGCGACCAGCGCCGGGCCGACCAGCCCTCACCGCTCTCCAGCAGCACCTGCCAGTGCTCGTCAGCCTCCGGCCCGGCGGCGTACGAGCGGTGCACCACCACCAGGGCGTTCTCGGCCCCGGCCGGGGCGTCCTCCCGGCTGCGGGTCTCGGCCGCCGACACCTTGTGCACGGCCAATACGCCGAGCAGGAACACCACCCCGGCGGTCACCGTGACCGCCCGGGTGGCCGTCCGCACGGCGGTGCGCAGGTCGCTCAGCCAGGCGGCGGCGATCAGCGCCGCCAGCGCCCCGCCGAGCAGCAGCCCCGGCCGGTTGAGCAGGTCGGCCACCGCCATCCGCCCGCCCGACCGGCTCTCCCACTGCCCCTCGGTGTAGAGCAGCACGGCGGCCAGCCCGCCGAGCACCAGCATCCGGACCAGCCCGCGCCTGGCCCGGGACGTCCGTCGGTCCGTCGTCCGTCGGTCCACCGTTCCCCCGTTTCCCCCGTCCGCCGTCGCGGCGGTCACAGCTCGGCGAGCAGCTCGCGGCCCTGAGGCCAGTCGCCCAGCCCGGATTCGGAGTTGAGGTGCCCGTACGCGCCCGGCTCGACGTAGCGGGCTCCCCAGGCGGCCGCGAACGCGCGGGCCCGCTCCGCGGAGACCCACGGGTCGTCGGTGGAGGCGACCACGATGGTCGGGAACGGGAACCGCTCCAGCGCCACCGGGCGGAAGTTCACCAGCTCCGGGACCTCGGCGGTGTCGACGTCCGCCGGGGCGACCAGCAGCGCGCCCCGGACGGCGGCGGTCCGCTCGGCGGAGGCGGTGGCCGCCCAGTGGGCCGCCGTGACGCAGCCCAGGCTGTGGGCGACCAGCACCACCGGGCCCTCGGCGGCGGCCGCGGCCACCGCCGCGTCCACCCGGGCCACCCAGTCCGTCCGCTCCGGGTGGTCCCAGTCCGCCTGCTCGACCCGGCGGAAGGACTCCGGCTCGGCCGCCTCCCAGCGGGTCTGCCAGTGCTCGGGGCCGGAATTCTGGTAGCCGGGAAGGACGAGGTGGGTGGTGCGGTCCGGCATGGGCTCCTCCGGAGAAGGACGGTCGTGGGCAGCAGGAGTCTAGGCCGCGGGCGTCAGGCCCCCGCATCCGGGCGGCCGACCCGGCGCGCACCCCCGGCGACAGGCGCGCGCACCTCCGTTCTGCGCCGTCGTACGCCCGGTGCGCCCCGTTGCCAACGGTGCCGCCGGTACGGGAGGTTGGACCGGGCCCGGGCCGGCCGCCACGGCCCGGCGCCCGTACCCGACCTGAGGCTCGACCACGTGGAGGGATGTCGGCGATGACATCGAAGATCCTGCTCATCACCGGGGACGCCGCCGAGTCACTGGAGGTGTTCTACCCCTACCAGCGGCTGCGCGAGGAGGGCTACCAGGTCGACATCGCGGCCCCGACGAAGAAGCGCCTCCAGTTCGTGGTGCACGACTTCGTCGAGGGGTTCGACACCTACACCGAGAAGCCCGGTTACACCTGGCCCGCCGACCTGGCCTTCGCCGACGTCGAGCCGGCCGACTACGTGGCCCTGGTCATCCCCGGCGGCCGCGCCCCCGAGTACCTGCGCAACGACCCGGAGGTGCAGCGGATCGCCCGGCACTTCTTCGACGAGGACAAGCCCGTCGCCCAGATCTGCCACGGCCCGCTGATCACCGCCGCCGCCGGCCTGCTGGACGGCCGCCGCACCTCGGCCTACCCGGCGCTGGCCCCGGACGTGAAGGCGTCGGGCGCCGAGTTCGTGGACGGCGAGGCGGTGGTGGACGGCGTGGTCGTCTCGGCCCGCGCCTGGCCCGACCACCCGGCGTGGCTGCGCGCCTTCATCGAGGTCCTGCGCACCAAGGCGCCGCTCGGCTGACCCGTACCACCGGCGCCTGACCCGCACCGCCGCTCACCGGAGCCGGACCGCCGGATCCGGAGCCGCACCGCCGGAGCCGGACCCCGAGATGCGTCGGGGTCCGGCTCCGGGGTTCCTCGGGGTCGGAGCCCGTCCCCAGGTGGACGACCCGCTCCCGGTCGGCCCAGCATGGTGTCAAGTAAGCACCCACCATTCGGAGTTGACCACTCCTCCGACCCCGGACCAGGGAGGACGGCATGACCGCCGACCCGACCGCCCCCGCCCCAGGTCGCCGCCGGAAGGCCCTGCGCGCCGCCCTCGCTGCCGCCGTGGGCGTCGGCCTGCTCACCGTCCTCGCCCCGGCCGCCGTCGCCGGACCCGTCGACTTCCTGCCGACCCCCGGCTGCCACGGCGCCGTGCACCTCGCCGTCCCCGGCGCGGAGGGCACCCCCACCGAGGGCACCCCCACCGAGGGCACCCCCACCGGGGGCATCACCGCCGAGCGCGCCGCCGCCGAGCGCCGGGGCGACTGGACGGCCGCCGACGCCGCCCTCGCCGGGATGACCGACCCCGGCTACTCGACCTCCGCCCTCGCCGCCGTCCGCGAACGGGGCCGGCTGGTCTGGCGGAACGCCACCGGCGTCGCCGAACTCGCCACCGGCGAGCCCGCCGACCCCGAGGGCGCGTTCCGGATCGGCAGCGCCACCAAGACCTTCGTCGCCACCACCCTGCTCCAACTCGTCGGCGAGCACCGGCTGGACCTCGACGACCGCCTGGAGTGCCTGCTGCCGGGCGTCGTCCCGAACAGCACCGCGATCACCGTGCGGCAACTGCTCGACCACACCAGCGGCGTCGCCGACTACACCCAGGACCCGGCCTTCCGGTTCGACGACCCGGACTGGCTGAGCGACCGCCGCTACACGTCCTACCGGCTGCGGGACCTGGTGGACCTCGCCAACAGGTACCCGCCGGCCTTCGCCCCCGGCCAGGACTGGCAGTACTCCAACACCAACTACATCCTGGTCGGGATGATCATCGAGAAGCTCACCGGCCACAGCTGGAACGACGAGGTCACCCGCCGGATCATCCGCCCGCTCGGCCTCGTCGACACCTGGATGCCCGGCGACCTCCCGTTCATCCCGGGCCCGCACGCCCACGGCTACGTCAAGGCGGCCACCGGCCCGGTCGACGTCACCGTGCTCAACCCCTCCATGGCCGGCTCCGCCGGCGGCGGCATCTCCACCACCGCCGACCTGACCGCCTTCCTCGACGCCCTGCTCGGCGGCCGCCTGCTGCGGCCGGCCGAACTCGCCGCGATGAAGGAGACCACCGCCCACGGGGAGGGCCGGACGTACGGCCTCGGGCTCCAGCGCCTGGACACCCCCTGCGGCCCCTTCTGGGGCCACGCCGGCGGCATCCCCGGCTACAGCACGATGATGCTCGCCTCCCCGGACGGACGGCGCGCGTTCGCCGCGAACACCACCGTCTACGACATCCCGGACCCGGACGCCGCCAACGCGGCCTGGCACAGGGTGACCACGACCGCCCTCTGCGGCGCCCGGCCCACCGCCGCCGTACCCGACCTCGCCCGCATGGCACCGTGACCGACCCCCTACGCTGACCGGCGACCCAACGGCCCACACCGTCACCAGGAGGACGCGCCATGGCAGAGCCGCTGATCGCCGCAGTCGGGGGCAGGGAGCCCGCCGTCGACCCGGGCGCCTTCGTGGCCCCGAACGCCGTCGTGGTCGGGGACGTGACCGTCGCCGCCGGCGCGAGCGTCTGGTACGGCGCGGTGCTGCGCGGCGACGCCGAGTCGATCACCGTCGGCGCTGGCAGCAACATCCAGGACAACTGCACCCTGCACGCCGACCCCGGCTTCCCGCTGGTGGTCGGCGAGCGGATCTCGGTCGGCCACAACGCCGTGCTGCACGGCTGCACGGTCGAGGACGACGTGCTGGTGGGCATGAGCGCCACCGTGCTCAACGGCGCCCGGATCGGCACCGGCTCGCTGGTCGCGGCCGGCGCGGTGGTGCCGCAGGGCATGGTCGTCCCGCCCGGCTCGCTGGTCGCCGGCGTCCCGGCCAAGGTCCGCCGCGAGCTGACCGAGGACGAGAAGTCGGGCATCAGGGACAACGGCGCCGCCTACCGGCTCCTCGCCGAGGCCCACCGGGAGATCTAGACCGATCTAGACCGTGGTCATCTCTAGACCGTGGTCATCGCGGCCGCCGCCGGTTCCGTCGGAACGGGCGCCGGCCGGCGCCGGTCGACCGCCCAGGCGAGCACCGCGACCAGCGTTCCCGAGGCGGCCAGGACCGCGCCGACCAGCGTCGGCGCGGTCCAGCCGAGCCCGGCGTCCAAGGCGAGCCCGCCGAAGTACGCGCCCTGGGCGTTGGCCAGGTTGAAGGCGCCCTGCACCGTCGCCGAGGCCAGGGTCGGCGCGCTGCGCGCCTTCTGCAGCACCAGGGTCTGCACGGCCGGCACGATCGCGAAGCCGAACAGCCCGATCAGCACCACCGTGACGGCCGCCGACCAGCGGGCGTGCGCGGTCACCGCGAACAGCGCCAGGGTGGCCGAGAGCAGCACGAAGGCCGCGCAGACGGTCGGGCGCAGCGCCCGGTCGGCGGCGAACCCGCCCAGTACGTTGCCGATCGTCATGCCGACCCCGAACAGTGCCAGCACCAGCGTGACCGAGCCGGCGGCGTACCCGGAGACCTCGGTGAGCAGCGGCGTGATGTAGCTGTAGCAGGCGAAGAAGCCGCCGCAGCCGAACACCACGGTGGCCAGCGCCAGCCAGAGCTGCCCGCTGCGGAAGGCCCGCAGCTCGTGCCGGAGCCCGGACTGGCCGGGGGAGGGCAGCGCGGGCACCAGCCGGGCGATGGCGAGCGTACCGGCCGCCGCGATCAGCACGACCACCAGCATGGTCGCCCGCCAGCCCAGGTGCTGGCCGAGCAGGGTCGCGGCCGGGACGCCGACGATGTTGGCGACGGTCAGCCCGGAGAACATCACGGCCACCGCCCGGGCCCGCCGGTCCGGTGCGACCAGTTCGGCCGCCGCCACCGCGCCGGCGCCGAAGAACGCGCCGTGCGGCAGCCCGGTGACCAGCCGGGCGGCGGCCAGTGTCCAGAAGTCCGGGGCCACCGCGCAGAGCAGGTTGCCGGTCGCGAACAGCCCGGCCAGCGCCACCAGCACCGCCTTGCGCGGCCGCCCGGCGGCGAGCGCGGTCAGCAGCGGCGCACCGACCACCACCCCCAGCGCGTACGCCGAGATCAGCCAGCCCGCCTGCGGGATGGAGACGTGGAGGCTGTCGGCGACCTGGGGGAGCAGCCCCATGGCGGCGAATTCGGTGGTTCCGATGGCGAACGCGGTGACGGCCAGCGCGAGCAGCGCGAGAGGCAAGGGAGTGACTCCGGGGTGATGCCGACGGACCGGGAGAGCGCGCGGCGGGACGAGGGAGGGGCGGAGGTGGGATGAATTCGTTCGTCCGGCATCCTAATCAGGCCGGATGACGGCGCCGTGAGGTGCGTGTGACGAAAGGGGGTCGCCGCCGCGGCCCCCGCGCGCGAGACTGGGAGCATGTGCCGCAACATCAAGACCCTGCGACCCCCCGTCACGCCCGACGCCGACGAGGCGGACTTCCACGCGGCGGCTCTCCAGTACGTCCGCAAGGTCTCCGGGTTCCGCGCCCCTGCGGCGCACAACCGGGAGGCCTTCGACCGGGCCGTGGAGGCGGTCGCCGAGGCCACCGCCCGGCTGCTGGCGGAACTGGAGGTCCGAGGCCCGCACATTCGGGCCGCCGTGCCGGCCGAGGCCGCCGGGTAGGCAGGAGCAGCCGTGATGAACCCCGCCGAGCGCTACGCACTCACCTTCCCCGGCACCCCGGGGACCCAGGCCCCGCAGGACGTCGTGGTGGTCGCCCGCACCGACGCGACAGGCCCGGGCGGTCACCCGGTGTACGAGGACGAGAGCGGGATCGTCCGGGCCGAGATCAGCGACGCGGGCGAGGTCCGGATGCTCGCCAGCGGCGGCCACCAGAGCCCGCACGTGCCGGTGCACGCCCACCCGCTGTCCTGACCGCCCCGGCCGCCCGGGGGGTGCGGGGAACCCTGGGCGCGACGCCCGCCCGTCAGGCACAATCACGGTATGACCACAGCGAGTTGGCAGGGCGTCGTCATCGCCGAGAGTGACGACACCGTCGTCGTCGAGGGCAACCACTACTTCCCGGCCGCGGCGGTGCGCACCGAGTACCTGCGCCCCTCGGACACCACCACGGTGTGCGGCTGGAAGGGCACCGCCGGCTACTACACCCTGGAGGTGGACGGGCGGACCAACCCGGACGCCGCCTGGTTCTACGCCGATCCGAAGCCCGAGGCCGAGCACGTGCGCGACCGGGTGGCCTTCTGGAAAGGGGTGGAGATCGTCGAGTAGCCGGCCCGGGCCGGCCGTGCCGTCGCCGCCGCGAAAGGGGTACCGGATTCCCATGGCAGTCTTCCGCAGACCGGTCCGCTTCCCCAGGCCGGGCCGCCCCCGGCCGCCCGCCGGGCCCGACCGGGCCGAGGCCGAACTGACCGAGCACCTCGCCGAACTGGTCGAGGAGTCCGAGCAGCCCGTCGGCGAGGGCCCGGTCGCCGAGTACACGGCGAAGCAGCGCGGCCGCGGCCGGGCGCTGGTGCTGCAGACCGTCCGGCTGCTGGGTCGCGGTGGCCGGGCCGCCGCCCGGGGAGCGGCCAAGGGCGCCGCGTACGGGGGCAGGGCGCTGACCGAGCAGCTGGTGCACACCGCGCCGCGGATCCCGGTGCGCGACCTCGCCACCCTGCGGGCGCAGCACCCGGGGGCGGCCTTCCCTGAGCAGCTGGCCGACCTGCTGGTCACCGGCGCCGTCCGGGCCTCCGGCACGCTCGGCGCGGGCGTCGGCGCGGCGGCGATGCTGCCGGTGCCACCCGCGATGCCGGTGGAGATCGCGGCCGAGACGCTCGCGGTGGCGGCCGTGGAGATCAAGCTGATCGCCGAGCTGCACGAGGTCTACGGCACCCCGGCGCAGGGCACCGCCACCCAGCGGGCCGGCGCCTACCTCGGTGCCTGGGCGAACCGCCGCGGGATCGACGCGAGCCTGCTGGTGCGGCCCGCCGGCTTCGCCGCGCTGGCGATCGGCTCGGAGGTGCGCCAGAAGGTCCGCCGCCGGTTGACCCGCAGCTCGCTGCGGCACCTGCCGGCGGTGATCCCGCTGCTGGTCGGCGCCGGCATCGGCGCCACCATGAACCGCCGCGACACCCGCCGGCTGGCCGACGAGGTGCGCAGGGACCTGCGCGGGCGCCGCCCGTCGGACCGTAGCTACTGGACCGTGGCCGCGCCCGCCCTGAAGGGCGAGACGGTGGCGCGCGGCGGGGCGGTGGAGGCGGACGGGAGCGTGGAGGCGGACGGGACGGCCCCGTAGGGCGGGGGAGCAGCGGCACGGCGCGCCGCTGCTCCCTCCCGGAGGTTCCTAGGCCTTCGGCGGAGCCGGTGCGCCCGCGCCCCGGCCGGCCTTGACGCCGTTCACCATCGCCTGGTGGATCGCGCGTGCGGTGGTCTCGTCGGCCGCCGGCACCGGGCTCCCGACGACGGTGTACCAGTCCAGCGCGCCGGTGTACTGGACGGTCAGCCTCGCCTCGCCGTCGACCCAGGTGGTGTGCACGGTGAGGTCGCCGGAGATCGGACCGACCTCGGTGGTGGTCACCCCACCAGGGCCGCTGATGATCGATTGAGTGGTCCAGGTCGCCCACGACGTGCGCGGGTCCGCGGGCGGTCGGGCCTGGCGGTTGCCTTGGTCGTGTTCGGTCATGCGCCTCTCCTCCCCCGCGGGTGGCTCGCCGCCGGAGCGGCGACACCCGCGGTCGCGGCGACCGCCCGGTCCCACCGGGCGGTCGAGTCGGCACGGCGGACGGTCAGCCGGACTGGCCGGGTCCGTCCAGCATGGGGGCGCCCTCCGCCTGGGAGGTGTCCTGCGCGTGCAGGTTCTGCATCGAGGGGATGCCCTCCTCGGGGTCCGCGGCGCGGACGTCCTCGTCTTCCTCGGTGCTCACCGTGGACCGGTCGCTCATGTCGGTCATCGCGGGCTCCGTCTCCTCGGCCGGTCCCGGCACGCGGGGTCGCGCGCGGGGTGGGGCCAGTGGTGTCTCTTCGCCCTTCCAGCCTGCCTCCGCCCCGGCGCCGGGGCCAGCCGGGTGCCCGGCCGGCCCCCGCGGACGTCTGCGGAACCTCGCGGACCTCGCCCGGCCGTCAGCAGGCAGTCACCGGGCCGTCACCATGCGACGGGCAGCGAGTGCATGCCGTAGATGAACGAGTCGGTGCGGAACGACAGCTCCTCGCGCGGGACGGCCAGCCGCAGTCCGGGCAGTCGCCGGAACAGCGTGGCCAGCGCGATCTGCAGCTCGGCGCGGGCCAGCGGCTGGCCGAGGCACTGGTGCACGCCGAAGCCGAAGGCCAGGTGGCGCCGGGCGTCCCGGTCCAGGTCCAGCTCCTCCACCGGCCGCCGGTCGGTGCCGCCGAACAGTTCCTCGTCCCGGTTGGCGGTGGAGAGCATCGCCATCACGCCCTCACCGGCCCTGATCGTCGTGCCGCCCAGCTCCACGTCCTCCAACGCCACCCGGGCCACCCCGGTGTGGATGATCGTGAGGTGGCGCAGCAGCTCCTCCACCGCTCCGGGCAGTGCGGCCGGGTCGGCCAGCCTGTCGATCTGCTCCGGCTGCTCCAGCAGCAGGGCGGTGGAGAGCGAGATCATGTTCGCGGTCGTCTCGTGCCCGCCGACCAGCAGCAGGAAGCCGGTGGTGGCGATCTGGCGCGTGGTGAGGTCGTCCCGGACGGCGAGCCGGCTGAGGATGTCGTCCTGCGGCTGCGCCCGCTTGCGGGCCGTCAGCTCCGTCAGGTACTCCAGCATCTCGTCCCGGGCGTCCAGGAGCTGCTGCGGCGAGCTGCTCTGGGTGAGCAGCGCCCGGCTGACGCGCTGGAAGAACTCGTGGTCCTCGTACGGGACGCCGAGCAGCAGGCAGATCACCAGCGACGGGATGGGCAGCGCGAAGTCGGCGACCAGGTCGGCCTCGGTGCGGCCGCCGGTCATCGTGTCCAGCGCCTCGTCCGTGATCCGCTGGATGTCAGGGCGCATCGCCTGGATCCGCTTGACCAGGAAGTCCCCGGTGACCATGCGGCGCAGCCGGGCGTGCTCGGGGTCGTCGAGGTTCAGGAAGCTCGGGTGTTCGGTGATCCGCTCCCGGCTGCCGGCGACCAGCAGCGGGAAGGACGGGTGGCGGATGTCCGAGCTGAACCGGCGGTCGGACAGGATGGCGCGGACCTCGGTGTAGCCGGTGGCGAGCCAACAGGGCTCGCCCCCGGGCATGGTGGCCCGGGTCAGCCGGGCGGTGGCGGCGGCCTCGACGTACGCGGGCGGCGGGCCGAACGGGCAGCCGGCCGAGTGCTTGGCCGGGAGGGAGATGGCGGGGGCGGTGGACGAGCTCGTCAAGGCGGGGTCTCCTTGCGTCGCGATGGTTCTCCGGTGGGGACTTGGTCGCTGAGGACGGGTCGGTCACGTTGCGGCCGGGGGCGGTTGCCCGCTTCCGGCCGAGGATCGCCTAGGTCTGCGCCGGCTCGTCCTCGACCACGGTGATCGCGCCGCCCGGGCAGAGCTGGGAGGCCAGTCTGAGGTCATCGAACTGGTCCGGCCGGAAGGAGGTCTGACGGAGCCTCACCAGGCTGTCGTCTTCGTCCTGGTCGAAGACCTCGGGAACGTTCAGGACGCACATTCCGGAGCTGCAGCAGCGGTCCCGGTCGACACTCACCCGCATGGTCGGGCACCTCTCGCCAGTGCGCCGCCGGCTGCCCGGCGGCCGCCTCTCGTTGTCATTGCCAACCTAACCGCCGTTGATCCGTCCACGGCGGGTGCGGCGGCGGGATCGTCGAGAATGGCCGATTAGGTTCACGCCGGAGCCGTCGGACGGCGAGGCAGGTTTGAACTGACGTTCCCCTGACAAGAGTTGGTGCCACAGCCCGGGCTCCGGCCGGCACTTCCGGGGGTTCACAGTCCCTCCGCGGCGGCGATCTCCCGTACGGTCGCGACGGTGTCGGCCTCGGCGGCGGCCTTGTCCGGCCGGTAGCGCACCACCCGGGCGAACCGCAGGGCGAGGCCGGCCGGATAGCGGGGGCTGCGCTGCACCCCGTCGAAGGCGATCTCGACGACCAGTTCCGGCCGGACCCGCACCGTCCACGCGTCCCGCCCGGTCTCCCGGGCCAGCAGCTCGGCGGTCTGCCAGGCGAGCATCTCGTCGGTCAGGCCCTTGAAGGTCTTGCCGAGCATCACCCACGGGCCCAGCCCCGGTTCGCCCGCCGCCCGGGCGCCCAGGTGCAGGTTGCTGAGGAAGCCGTGGCGCCGCCCGCTGCCCCACTCGGCGGCCAGCACCACCAGGTCCAGGGTGTGCCGGGGCTTCACCTTGATCCAGCCCGCGCCGCGCCGCCCGGCCGCGTACGGGGCCGCCGGGTCCTTCACCAGCACGCCCTCGTGGCCGAGCGCCAGCGTCTCGCGGAAGAAGGCCAGCGCCCGTTCGCGGTCCCCGGTCTCGACCCGGGCCGGCCGCAGGACGTCCGGCACCGCCCCGGCCAGTGCCGCCCAGCGCTCCCGCCCGGGACGGTCCACCAGGTCCTCGCCGTCCCGGTGCAGCAGGTCGAAGAAGTAGGCGTCGAGCGGAGCCCCGGCGCGCAACCGGGCCGGGTCCTGCCGGGAGGCGACGCGAGCGGCGGTCTCCTGGAACGGGCGCGGCCGACCGTCCGGACCGAGCGTGATCGCCTCGCCGTCCAGCACGGCCGAGCGCACCGGCAGGGCCAGCGCGGCCTCGACCACCTCGGGGACGCGGGCGGTGACGTCCTCCAGGCCGCGGGTGAACACCGCGACCTCCCCGCCCTCCCGGTGCACCTGCACCCGGACGCCGTCCAGCTTCCACTCCACCGCGGCCGGACCGGTGCGCTCCAGCGCCGTGGCCACGTCCGGCGCGGAGGCGGCGAGCATCGGCCGCACCGCCCGCCCCACCTCCAGCCGGAAGGCCGCCAGCGCCGCCTCCCCACCGGTCAGCGCCGCCTGCGCCACCGCGCGGGCCGACCCCCGGAACATCAACGCCCGCCGCACCGCCGCCGCCGGCACCCCGGCGGCCTGTGCCACGGCGTCCCCGACCACCGCGTCCAGCGCCCCCTGCCGCAGGTCCCCGACCAGCACCGCCCGCAGGAACCCCTGCTCCACGGCGGTCGCGCGTGCGAACAAGCCGTGCAGCAGCCGTCGCCGCTCCGCCTGCGCCCCCGCGCCGTGCACCCCGGCGATCCGTTCCAGCTCCCGCTCCACCTCCGGCACCTCGAGCGAGGCCTCCAGGGCCGGCTCCGGCAGCCCCCGCAGCGCCGCCGGACCGATCCCGGTCCGCAGCCGCTGCGACTCCCCGGACAGCAGTGCCACCGCCACCGCCCCCTCCAGCGGCCCCGACTCCCGCAGATAGGCGGCCAGCAACCCCGTCTTCGTCCGCCGCCCCGGCTCCGCCGCCACCTCCCGCGACACCGAAGCCAACCGCATCAATCCCGTCACGCCGGCACCACCTCCACGTCCTTCAGCATCCGCCCACACTCCCACCCCCGCACGACGGCCCCGGCGGGCGCCCCGGTTCGGCCCGGGCTCTTCCCGGCCCGGACCTTTCCCGCCCCCCGGCCGCAAGGCTCCGCAGTGGCGCGCGGGGGGCACGGTCTTGGCCGGGACGGTGATCACCGGCCGGGCGGCGGGGCGTCATGCTGGGAGCTCCCGCCACCCCCTGAGTGATGGAGACCGAGATGAGCGACACCCCCACGACCCGTTGGAGCGTCGGTGCGCCCGAGGCCGGTGACTACGCCGCCTGGCGCGAGCTCTTCCGTGGGTACTGCGAGTTCTACCGGGTGCCGATCCCGGAGGAGAAGGCCGAGCTGGTCTGGTCCTGGCTGATGGATCCGGCGCACGAGCTGACCGGGCTGCTGGCGCGGGACGGGGAGGGCCGGCCGGTCGGGCTCGCGCACTACCGCCCGTTCTCGCGGCCGCTGCACGGGGCCGTCGGGTGCTTCCTGGACGATCTGTTCGTGGCGCCGGAGGTCCGGGGCGGC
Source organism: Kitasatospora sp. NPDC001132 (assembly GCF_053598415.1). Lineage (NCBI taxonomy): Bacteria > Bacillati > Actinomycetota > Actinomycetes > Kitasatosporales > Streptomycetaceae > Kitasatospora > Kitasatospora sp. NPDC001132. The sequence goes on from NZ_JBSFKF010000020.1 coordinate 38,965, forward strand.
GGGGCGGTGGACGCGCTGTTGGGCCGGCTGCGGGAAATCGCGGCGGAACGCGGGTGGGTCACCGTCCGCTGGATCACCTCCGAGGACAATTACCGGGCCCGTGGCAAGTACGACCAGGTCGCCACCCGGACCAGGTTCGTCACCTACGACATGGCTCCGGAGGAGCCGGCCGGCTGAGGCCGCGGCCCGGCCGCCGGACATCCGTTCGGAATTTCTGTTATCGACGTCCCGCGGGGCGGTCTCCCAAGTGTCGGCACCCGACCAGTCGACCCGGAACAGAAAGCGTGGCCATCGTGAACAGCGACGACAGGACGACCATCCTCCCGGCGAGCGGGGGAGGCGCGGGCAGCGACAGCGGGAGTGCTGCCCGTGGCCGCTCCGGCGGCCGGGCGGCGCGGCGCGCTGCCGAGCGGCACGCCGGCCGGGGACGCCGGGCGCGGCGGCGCGGCGGGATCGTGCCGGTCACGGCGGTCGTCGCCGCCGTGGCCGGCACCGGGCTGTTCGCCGCCCTGGCCGGGGCAGGCTACGCCGCGTACGGCGGCAAGCAGGCCGACCGCGACCTGGCGGGCCAGTCGCTGACCGCCGACGCGCTGATCTCCGCGGAGCTGGGCACCCGTGAGGGCATCCAGGTGCCCGGCACCGGGGGGACGAACCCGGACGTCCCGTCGCCCGCCACCCCCACCGCCACCGCCGCCGACCCGGCGGCCACCCCGAGCGCCGCGGCCACGTCCACGGCCGCGACCGCTCCGGCCTCGCCGACGGCTTCGGCCGCCGCCACGCCGAGCGCCGTCCCCACTCCCTCGGCCGCCGCGGTCAAGGCGACCCCGAGCGCGACCCGCACCGCAGCCGCCGGTCAGACCGCCGCCGCCCGGGCCGCCGCGGCCCGGCCGGCGGGCGGGGGCGCGTCCCCGTCGTACGCCCAGCAGGTCGTGGACCTGGTCAACGTCGAGCGGGGCAAGGCCGGCTGCGGGCCGGTCGGCAACGAGCCCAGGCTGGCGAGCGCGGCCCAGTCGCACAGCGACGACATGGCCGACCGCAGCTACTTCGACCACGCCAGCCCCGAGGGCAACCACGCCGACCACCGGATCGAGGCGGCCGGCTACAGCTGGAGCACCTGGGGCGAGAACATCGCCCGAGGCCAGAAGGATCCGGCCGCGGTGATGGAGTCCTGGATGAACAGCCCCGGCCACCGGGCCAACATCCTCAACTGCTCGTTCAAGCAGCTCGGCGTGGGGGTGCGGACCGGTGCCAACGGTCCGTGGTGGACCCAGGTGTTCGCCGCCCCGGCGTGAACCGGCTCTCGTTCGGCCCGGTCTGACCATCGGACCGGGCCGAACGATTCGGTCCGTACGCCCCCGGTCCGCCTGGTCCGGTCGGTCCGATTTTCCGATTCCGTGCACATTGTTGTTATCTGATCACTCCCCAGGGGTCTCCGAGGAGGCAGCGGCGGACGGATAGACGGCAAGACGGAGTGCGGACAATGAACGCTGATGTGCAGAACAGGAGCGGGACCACCCTGGTGCTCGCGGCGCAGGCAGGCGACCGGCAGGCCCGGGAGGCGTTGGTCGCCGCCTGGCTGCCGCTCGTCTACAACGTGGCCGGCCGCGCCCTCGGCGGCCACGCCGACGTGGACGACGTCGCGCAGGAGACCATGATCCGGGCCCTGGACGGCCTGGACGGGCTCCGCGACCCGGAGGCCTTCCGCTCCTGGCTGGTCGCCATCACCATGAACCAGGTGCGCCGTCGGCACACCGCCGGCCAGCAGCAGCCGACCGTCGGCGGCCTGGACGAGACCTGGGAGGTCGCCGACCCCCGGGCCGACTTCACCGACCTGACCATCCTGCGCCTCGGCCTCTCCGGCCAGCGCCGCGAAGTGGCCGAGGCCACCCGCTGGCTGGACCCGGACGACCGCGAACTGCTCGCCCTCTGGTGGCTGGAGGCCGCCGGCGAACTGACCCGCGCCGAACTCGCCGAGGCCCTCGACCTGAGCCCGCAGCACACCGCGGTGCGGGTGCAGCGGATGAAGAAGCAGCTCGAAGCGGGCCGCATCGTCGTCCGCGCGCTCTGCGCCTACCCCCGCTGCCCCGGGCTGACCGAGCTCACCGCGGGGTTCGACGGCACCCCGAACTCGGTCTGGCGCAAGCGCATCGCCCGTCACATCCGGGACTGCGCCGACTGCGGCGGGCTCGGGCGGGACCTGTTCCCGGCCGAAGGGCTGCTGGCCGGCCTCGCCCTGGTGCCGATCCCGCTCGACGCGCCCGTGCTGCTGCACTTCCAGCACACCGCCGCCTCCGTCGCCTCCGCGACGGCCGCCGCCGGTGCGGGCTCCGGCGCGGGAGCGGGCACGGGCGCCGGAGCGCACGCCGGAGCGGGAGGCCACGGCGGTTGGGCCGGCACCGCGGCCCGCAAGGCCGTGCTGGTGAGCGGTGCGGCCGCGGCCGTCGCCGTGACCACCCTCGCCCTGGTGTGGCCGCAGGCCGGTGAGCCGCCGCGGCCGACGCCACCGGAGCCCACCGCCCCGGCCGCGGCCCAGGACGCCCCGACGGCCGCGGCCGCACCCGCCGCCGCCACGCCGGTGCCGACCCCGGTACCCGCGGAGAGCCCGTCACCGACGGCGACGCCCACACCGACGCCGACCGCGACCCGTACCGCCTCCGCGACACCGCTGCCCAACCCGGAGCGCCAACTGGTGGACCTGGTCAACGCCGAACGCGTGAAGGCCGGTTGCGCCCCGCTGCGGATCGATCCCAGACTGCACGGCTCGGCCCAGAAGCACGCGGACGACATGGCCGCCCGGGGCTACTTCGACCACGTCACCCCGGACGGCGTCCGGACCGAGACCCGGATCACCGCCGCCGGGTACCGCTGGTCGCAGTGGGGGGAGAACCTCGACCGGGGTCCGACCACCCCGGCCGCCGTCCTCGCCCGCTGGATGGACGGTGGAATCCACCAGTCCAACATGCTCGACTGCGGATTCAAGGACGTCGGCGTCGGCTTCGCCACGAACTCCGCCGGCACGCCCTACTGGACCCAGGACCTCGGAGCCCCGATGCCCTGAGCCCCACGCGGGGCTACGGGTGGGGGCTACGCGTGGGGCGCGACCGCCACCAGGCCGTCCGCCGACCCGGTCGCGTAGCCCGTGGCCTCCCCGAGGACACCACCCGCGTCGCCGACCTGCCCGGGCACCACGTCCGGGGCACTGCTCAGCGGGCGGGGCAGCCCTTCCTGCCCGCCCAGGGCACTGGCGTGCGCACTCGGCGCGGTGAGGGAGGCGACGACACCCACGGCGATCGAGGCCACGGCAAGCATGCTGCGCTTCTTCATGGCCGGTCCAACGAGGCTGCGCCGGAAGGGTTACGGCCGGTCCGTGCGCGCCCGCTCACAGGCGGGCGCACACGGGAACGTCTGGACGGCCCGCGAGCCGACCGGGACTCTGCCGGGCGGCGGGCGGGCCGTGGGAACCACCATGGCCCCACCCGCCCCTGCCGGTCAGGGGCGCGCGACGCGCGACCGGACGCACGGCGGCGCGCCGGGCGTGCACCAGCGGCCCCAGCCGCGCCGTCAGAGCGTTCCGGAGCCCCGCGCCCCCACGGGCCCGCCCGCCCCTGCGGCCCCACCCTCCGGAGCCGGCGCCCCGGGGACGGGCGCCGCGGGCACCTGGCCCCCCGGAGCCGCCCCCGCCTGCCCCGCCTGCCCCGCCTGCCCCGCCTGCCCCGCCGGACCCACCGGGCTCACCACCCAGTCCGGATGCCCGGGCATCGGCGGCGTCCGCAGCCCGTACAGCCAGTCGTCGAGGAAGCCCCGCAGGTCCTGCCCGGAGACCACCGAGGCCGTCCGCACGTAGTCCCCGGTGGTCGCGTTGCCGTACCGGTGGGTGTCCAGGAAGACGCGCTCGATCCGCTCGAAGGCCGCCGCCCCGACCTTCTCCCGCAGCGCGAACAGCACCAGCGCGCCGCCCTTGTACCGCTGGCCGCCGAAGAGGTCGGCGGCGGTGGGGGAGGCGACCGGCCCGGAGTCGTGCCGCCACCGGTCGCCCAGCCCGTAGAGCAGGCGCATCCGGTCGGTCAGCGTGGTGCTGCCGTCGGCCTCCGGCCACCCGTGCTCGTAGCGGTACACCAGTTCGTAGAACTCGGCGTGGCCCTCGCTCAGCCAGAGGTCGGACCAGCGGGCGGGGGAGACGCTGTTGCCGAACCAGGAGTGGACCACCTCGTGCATCATGTGCGAGCCGATCGCCGGCTCCGCCTGCCGCAGGAAGTTCGGCTTGTAGAGGGTGAGCGTCTGGGTCTCCAGTCCGGTGAAGGCGAACGCGGCCGGATCGTCCGAGTTGGCCGGCAGGAGCCCGTACGTCTCGAACGGGAACGGCCCCAGATGGGCCTCCGCCCAGGCGAGTTGGCCGGGCGTGAGGGCGAGCGCGGGTTCCAGCTCGGCGGCGCGGGCGGTCGGCACGACGTCGCGCAGCGGCAGGCCGTGCGGGCCGGTGCGCTCGCGCACCGTGTAGTCGCCCACGGAGACCTGGACCAGCTCGGTGGCCATCGGTTCGCGGGAGACGTACCGGCGGGTGGTGCGGCCGTCGCCGAGTCGCTCGGTGGCCGTCAACTCCCCGTTGGCGACGCCCAGGAGGGCATCGGGGGCGGTCACCGCGATGGTGAACCGGGCCTTGTCGCTCGGGTGGTCGTCACAGGGGAAGACGGTGTGCGCGCTCTTCGGCTGGCCGGCCACCGCGAAGCCGTCCGGGGTGGGGACCCAGCCGGTGTGCGGCAGCCGGGCCCGCGGGTCGGCGGTGTACTCGACGGTCAGCCGGGTGACGGCGCCCGGGAGGAACGGCCTGGCCGGGGTGACCGTCAGCTTCTCGTCGTGGGTCGCGAAGCGCGCCGCCCGCCCGTCGACCCGGACGGCGCGCACGGTCAGTCCGAGCGCGTCCAGCTCCAGCCGGGCGAGGACGCGGTCCGGCCGTACGGTGAGCACGGCCGTGCCGTCCACCGTCCGGGTGTCGGCGCGGTAGTCGAAGGCCAGGTCGTACCGGAGCGCCCGGTACCCGGTGTTCCCGAGCGAGGGGAAGACCGGATCGCCCAGCCCGCCGGTGGCGCCGGCCGTCGGCGCGCTCGCGGACGGCAGCACCGCGCCGAGCGCGAGCGACAGCGCGAGACTGGCGCGGGTTCCGCACGAGCGGGGTCCGCACGAGCGGGTTCCGCACGAGCGGGTTCCGAACGAACGGGGCCTGAACGAACCGGGCCCGAACAGGCGGGACTTGAGCGAGCGGAGCCTGGGCAGGCGGACCTTGGGCAAGGGTGATCACCGCGCTTCACGGCCGGGAGCGGAGGCGGGGAGCCGCCGGGACGGGAGAGCCTGGCCACGGATGCTAGTGGAGCCCCGGGCGTGATCGGGGCGGTGCCGGCGACACACCGTGGTCCCCCGGACGGCGTACGGTGATGGCGGCGCCCCCGGACCGCGGTCTAAGGTCAGTAGTGCATCGTCCCCTGACGGACGAGCCACGGCCGTCGGAAAACCTGGCCAGGTCCGGCGGCCGTACTTCTCTGCCCTGACGCCCTTCCCCCTGACCCAGCCCGTAGGCTGGCTGTCCGAGGATGCCCGCGCACCGGATGTCAGGAGCCGCCGTGACCAGCCCCGCTTCGCCCGTTCTGGTGATCGGCGAGTGCGTCGCCGACATCGTCCGATCGGGTGCGGCCCCGGACCGGGTGCACCCCGGCGGCAGCCCCGCGAACGTCGCCTACGGCCTGGCCCGGCTCGGCCGCCCGGCCACGCTGCTCACCGAGCTGGGGCCGGACGCCAACGGCCGGCTGATCCGGCGGCACCTGGAGTCGGCGGGCGTGCGGGTGCTGGCGGCCGAGGTCGACCGGACGCCCTCGGCGGTGGTGGAACTGGACGGGCAGGGGCGGGCCCACTACACCTTCGACATCCGCTGGACGCTCCCGCCCACCGAACCCGCCGAGCCGCCCGCCGCGATCCACCTCGGCTCGATCGCGGCCGTCACCGAGCCCGGCGCCGCTTCGGTGCGGGCGCTGGTGGAGCGCTGGCGCGGGCGGGCGCAGATCAGTTACGACCCGAACGTGCGCCCGGCGCTGATGGGCGACCGGGCCGAGGCCGTCCGCCGGGTCGAGCGCTGGGTGGCGCTGAGCGACCTGGTCAAGGCCGGCGACGAGGACCTGGCCTGGCTCTACCCGGGGGAGCGGCCCGAGGCGGTCGCCGAGCGCTGGCTGGCGCTCGGCCCCGCCACCGTCGCGGTGACCCTGGGCGCCGAGGGCGCGTTCGCCCGCACCGCCGACGGGGGCCGCGCCGAGGCCGCGGCCCGCCCGGTGCCGGTCGCGGACACCGTCGGTGCCGGCGACTCCTTCATGGCCGCCTTCCTGCACGCCCGCGCGGTCGGCGCAGACCTGGCGACCTGTCTCACCCACGCGGTGACGGCGGCCGCGCTGACCGTCGCCCGCCCGGGCGCCAACCCGCCCTCGGCGGCCGAACTCGCGGCGGCGCTGACGGCCGGGCCACAGCCCCGCTCCGAGGCGGGTGTCGACTAAGGGCCTGTCTCAACCTCCCTGCTGGGCGAGGGCGGTGAGCTCCTTCCCGTACCAGACCTGGGCGTACGGGCCGCTGTTGTAGGCGGGAATCTCCCGGTACCCGTTCCGCAGGTAGAGCGCGCGGGCCTCGACCAGGTCGAGGCGGGTGTCGAGGACGATCCGGTCCGCGCCCAGGGAGCGGGCGGCCCGGTCGACGGCGGTCAGCAGTGCGGTGCCGCCGCCGGTGCCGCGCAGGCCGGGGCGGACGAAGACCCGGGTGAGTTCGGCGGTGGTGGCGTCGAGTCGCCGCAGGCCGGCGCAGGAGTGGGCGACGCCGTCGTGGCGGCCGATCAGGAAGAGGCCGCTCGGGGCGGCGAGGTCGTCGCTGGGGGAGCCGGCGAGGCCGGACTCCAGCTCCTCGGGAGTGCCCTCCCGGTCGAAGTGCAGGCGGTAGTAGCGGTTGGCCACGTCGTAGTAGTACTCGCGCAGCAGGTCCAGGGCCTCGGGAGTGGTCACGTCGGCCGTGGCGACGGTCCAGGAGCCTGGGCGGTGCTGCGCGCTGTTCGTCATGCGCGCATGGTCCACTTCACGGCGCCGTCGTCGCAATCGGTTTTCCCGGCGGCCCCATCCGTTCGTCCGCCCCGTCCGCCCCGTCCGCGCGCCCTGCCGCCCGCCACCCGATCGCCCGCCGCCCGGGCAAAGGAATGGCAAGGCCTCCGGTGCGTCGTTGCCCCGTGCGAGTGACGAGGGGGTTGGCGGTATTGCGCGGCGGGGGAGCAGTGCAGCCATGAACAGACCATCAGTTTGTCGGATTAGAGGGGATCTGAGGGGAAGTCGGCGGGGGCGGACCGGCGCACGGACCGGACTGCTGGCCGCCGTCTGCCTCTCCGCCGTCCTCGCCGGCTGCGCCGCTCCGGCCGGGCCGAAGCCGGCCCCGGCCGTCGACGGGAACGCGAACGCCGCGCCCGTCGCCGAGATCGCCGGCCAGGGCCCCGACCACGCGGGCGCCCCGCCCGTGGCGCCGCCCCGGCTGCCCGGCACGGCCGGCAAGGAGGAGGAGAACAGCGGCGATGCCATGGCCCGTCAGGAGACGGCCGCCCAGGCCGAGCAGGAGGCCGCCCGGCGCTGGGGCCTGGAGCGCCCGCCGCTGAAGGCCCCGCCCCGCCCGACGACCAGGGTCGAGCTCACCCAGGGGCAGGGCGTCAAGCTCGCGGACGGCCGCCCGCCCGTCGTCTACCGGGTCCCGACCAATGACAAGGTGGTCTTCCTGACCGTCGACGACGGGGACGAGAAGGACCCCGAGTTCTCCCGGATGGCCCGGGAGCTGGGCATCCCGCTCAGCACCTACGTCTCCGACTACCTCGTCCGCGAGAACTACGGCTACTTCCGCGACCTGCACGCCCAGGGCGTGGAGATCAACAACCACACGATCAACCACCGCAACCTGAAGGTCCTGGACTACGAGACCCAGCACGAGGAGATCTGCAACCAGCAGGACCAGCTGGAGCAGCAGATCGGCGTCCGCCCCCGGCTGTTCCGGCCGCCGTACGGCGAGTACAACGACGACACCCTGCGCGCGGCGGCCTCCTGCGGGGTTCAGGCGGTGCCGCTGTGGAACGAGGAGGCCTTCCCGGACCACATGGAGTGGCGCTACGACGACCAGAAGCTGCACCCGGGCGACATCATCCTGACCCACTTCCGGGGCGTCGACATCTGGAACGCCTCCATGCCGGACCTGCTGCGCAAGGTCGTCGACGACGCCACCGCGCAGGGGTTCGCGCTGGCGCGGCTGGACGACTACCTCTAGCGGCGCCGGTCGCGGGCGGCTCAGCCGAGCGAGAGGGCGTCGAGGTACACCCAGGCGCCCTCGTGCCGCACGAAGCGGCTGTTCTCGGTGAGCACGCCCTGCTCCCCGCCCTCGGTCCAGTGCGCCCGGAAGGCGACCGTGCCCTCCGCGTGGAACGCGCCGCCCTCGGTGGTCGCGACCACCTCCAGCCCGGTCCAGCGCAGCCCCGGGTCGAAGTCGACCTCGGCGGGCCGGGTGTCCGGGTGCCAGGTGCGCAGCAGGTACGCCTCGTCCTGTGCGGCGAAGGCGCTGAACCGGGAGCGCATCAGGGACTCGGCGGTGGTGGCCGCCGTCTGGCCCCGGTGCAGTCGGCCGCAGCAGTCGCCGTAGGTGGCGGGCAGGCCGCACGGGCAGGGGGAGGAGGGCAGCAGCCGGGGCGCGGCGGTGCGGGGCGCGGAACGACGTCGGGACATGCCGCCCATTGTCCCCCACGCGTCGGGCGGCTCCCCCGGCCGCCCCGTGCACGACGGCAACGGGCCTGGTCCTCGGCGCGCCGAGGACCAGGCCCGTCCGCGCTCGGCGGCCAGGAGCCCGTGCTCAGGAGTCGGCGGGGCCGAACCACGTGCGCAGCGGTCATAGCGGATGTCGCTGCCGGCCACAGCGCGGCGATCCGGCCGAGGTTGTCGGGGTGTGCCGGCAGTTCGCCGAAGAGCCGGAGCACCGGGCCGACCAGGCTGTTGGTCTTCTGCTCGCCCGAGCGGTCCCGCGCCACCGCCGACGACGACGTCGTCGGTCATGTCGAGGTCCCCCCGGAGGCGGTGGGTTCACGCCTGTGACGGGTCCGGCAGTCCGGCCGTCAGTTGCCGCAGCGCCTCGGTGAGCAGCGGCTGGAACGGCACCGCCGGGTCGGCGGTCAGGTGGTGCTCGTTGGCGACCTGCAGTGCTGAGAGCGCGGCCGAGGCGACCAGCTTCGGGTAGAGGTCCCGGTCGGCGTCGGTCCCGGTCCGGGCGGCCACCGCCGCGGCCAGCTCGGTCCGGACGGCCGCGCCGCCGCGGATCAGTTCGGCCTGGAGCGCGGGCTCGCGCAGAAGGAGCCGTACGGCGGCGGCCCACCGCGGGTCGGGCCCCTCCGGCGCGCCGACGTACGGTGCGACGAGAGAGTGGGTCAGCGCCTCCCACAGCGGTTCCTCCGCCGGGCGGCCCCGCAGCGCCTCGGCGGCCCGCAGGATCCGGTCGCGGTACCGGGAGACGATCGCCTCGGCCTTGCTGGAGAAGTAGTTGTTGTAGGTGCGCGGGGACACCCCGGCCGCCGCCGCGATGTCCTCCACCCGGACGTTCTCCAGCCCCCGCTCCACCGCCAGGCGCAGGGCCGCCCGGCCGAGTGCCTCCCGCGTCGCGGCCTTCTTCCGTTCCCGTAGCCCGGGCTGCCCGTTCGTCACGGGCGCCACCGTTCCGCAGAAGGTGCGCGCTGCGCAACAGTGCGCGGCACGCAAGTTCTTCCCGACCGTACGGCCTGTGGCGAGCCGCCCGCCACCTGCGGTTTGTCGCTGGTAGTAGTTGCGTGGTCGCGGAGCGATCCCCGTCGGGAGCCCGACCCCGCAGGCTTTCCGGTGGGACGACTCGACAGGACTGGAGGAGCGGTCATGGGTGGCAGACAGCGTCCGCCGAGAGCGCGGACCCCTCGTCAGGGCAGGCCCGCCGGGGCCGGTGCCCGGGTGAACTCCCGGGCGGCGTTCGCCCGCATCGAGGGGTTCCTGGCGTGGGAGGCGGAGGTCGCGGCGGCCGAGCGGGACGCCCGCGCGTTCGCCGCGCAGTTCCCCTGGCTGCCGGCGGCGGAGCGGGAGAGCCTCGAACAGGCTTACACCGCCGACCGGTTGCGCTACGCCGAGGAGGTCGTCGACCGCGCGGTCGAGCGCTGCCGCCGGTTGGCCGCCCGGTACCGCGTCGAGTGCCGCCGGATCTGCGCCCGCTGGGCGGCGCTCTGCCTCTCCGTCACCGTGGCGGCGGCGCTGTTCGCCGTGGTCCCGGCCGTGTTGCGGGGCTGAGCGGGCCCTCGGCCCACGGGCCGGGGCGGACACCGGAAAGGGCCCGCTGCGCCGGCAACGGCACAGCGGGCCCTTTCCGGTGTCCGGGGGAGGGGTCAGTGGTGGCCGTGGCCGCTGGTGATCTCCTCGCGTTCCTCGACGGTGGGCTTGGTGATCTGGCTGTGCTTGCCGTAGAAGCCGCGGGAGAGCTTGACCCGGGTGCGGGTCCACAGCCCGGCCTTGCGGGGCACCCCGTTCTCGTCCACCTCGGGCGGCAGCTCGGACGGCTGCGGCTGGTCGTGCGAGGTGAGGGTGTAGAGCCGGCCGGGCGGCAGCGGGGCGTGCACCTCGATGAACTCGCCGTGCTGGAGCCGGTTGATGACGCCGGTCTCCCGGCCGTGCAGCACCTTCTCCTTGTCCCGCCGCTGCAGGCCCAGGCACCACCGCTTGGTGATCACGAAGACGACCACCGGCACGGTGAAGAAGCCGATCCGCACCGCGTAGGTGATCGCGTTGATCGAGAGGTGGAAGTGGGTGGCCAGCAGGTCGTTGCCGCCGCCGGCCAGCAGGAGCAGGTAGAGGCCGATCCAGGCGGCGCCGAAGGCGGTGCGGACCGGGGCGTTGCGCGGCCGGTCGGCGATGTGGTGCTCGCCCCGGTCCCCGGTGATCCAGGCCTCCAGGAACGGGTAGCACCAGATGACCAGCAGCACGAGCGGGAAGACCATCAGCGGGATGAACACCCCGAGGTTGAGGGTGTGGCCGCCCCAGACGCTGATCTCCCAGCCGGGCATCACGCGGATCAGGCCCTCGGAGAAGCCCATGTACCAGTCCGGCTGGGCGTCGGTGGAGACCTGGTCCGGGCGGTACGGGCCGTAGGCCCAGATCGGGTTGACCGTGGCGATCGCCGACATCACCGCGACCACGCCGAAGACCAGGAAGAAGAAACCGCCTGCCTTGGCCATGTAGACCGGCATCAGCGGCATGCCCACCACGTTCTGGTTGGTCCGGCCGGGCCCGGCGAACTGGGTGTGCTTGTGGTAGAAGACCAGGATCAGGTGCGCCGCGAGCAGGCCCACCATGATCCCGGGGATCAGCAGCACGTGGACGGTGAACAGCCGGGGGATGATGTCGGTGCCCGGGAACTCGCCGCCGAAGATGAAGAACTGCAGGTACGACCCGACGATCGGGATGGCCAGGATGGCGCCCTCCATGAAGCGGATGCCCGTCCCGGAGAGCAGGTCGTCCGGCAGCGAGTAGCCCATGAAGCCGTCGAACATGCCGAGGATCAGCAGCAGCGCGCCGAAGATCCAGTTGATCTCGCGCGGCTTGCGGAACGCGCCCGTGAAGAAGACGCGCATCATGTGGGTCAGCATCGAGGCGACGAAGACGATCGCCGCCCAGTGGTGGATCTGGCGCATCAGCAGGCCGCCGCGCACGTCGAAGCTGATCCTCAGGGTCGAGGAGTAGGCCTCGGACATCGGGATGCCCCGGAGCGGGACGTACGTCCCGTCGTAGACGACCTCGCCCATGCTCGGCGTGAAGAACATGGTCAGCCAGACGCCGGTGAGGATGATGATGACGAAGGTGTAGAGCGCGATCTCGCCCAGCATGAAGGACCAGTGGTCGGGAAAGATCTTGCGCAGATTGGACTTGGCCAGGGAGTAGATGCCGAGCCGGCCGTCGGTCCAGTCGGCCAGCGCCTCGGCCCCGTTGGCGGGGTTGGCGCGCGTGGTGGTCACCGGTCCCGGCTGCGACTGCTGGTCGGTTCTCACGACGGGCTCCCCGGCGTCCTCGGCCTGCCGTGCTGGAGACCCGCCGGCGCGAACCCCGGCCGGCGAAGTGTTGTGATCATGGGACCTCTCGATACGGGCCCGCCGGCCGGACCGGCGCGCGGACCAGGTGTTCCGCTGGACTCGTTGCTCAGGGTGATGGAGCGCTTACTCTGTCATGCTGTCGGCAGGGGGCCGACTGTGCACGTCCATCGGCCCGTCCGGCCGCGCGTGTCGGGCCGGACGGGGGGCCCTGACGCCCGATCGGCTGGCCGCCGCTCGGCCCAACGGGTGCCGATGCTGCGGTCGAGTGCCACTGAAGCGTTTCGGCGCGCGCCGCGCCCGGGGGTCGCACCGTCCGGGGCCTACGCTGCGCCAATGGTGGATCACCGTGAACTCTTCGAGGACGTCACCGAGGCCCTGGCCCGCGCCGGGTTCGACCTCGGACCGGGTCCCTCACCGCTGTGGATCGACCGTCACCCCGAGGGCGTGGTGGTCGGCTGGACTCCGGGCGCGGAGCCGGGCGGGCCGCCCTCCCGGGAGGCGTTGGCGGCGCTGAGCGGCGCGGCCGCGGTCGTGCTGCGCGAGTGCGGCTATCTCGTCGCCGGGACGGAGGCGGGCGATCTGCTGGTGCGCTACGCCGAACCGGTGACGGTCCCGGAGTCGTCCGAGCCGGAGCCCGTGCCGGAGCAGTGGTGGGGGTGAGCGGCGGCGGGCCCGGTGTCGTACGCGCCGGGCCCGGTGATGCGCGTACCGGGCCCGCCGCTTCGGGCGCCGGGCCCGTACGCGCGCTCAGCCGTCGAGGGTGAAGCCGATCACCGCGCCGCCGCCGTCCCGGTTGGCGGCGAAGGCCGTCCCGCCGTGCGAGCGGGCCACCTCGTCCACGATGGCCAGGCCCAGCCCGGAACCGGGCAGACTGCGGGCGGCGGTGGCCCGGTAGAAGCGGTCGAAGACCCGGTCGAGGTCGGCCGCGTCGATGCCCGGGCCGCGGTCGCGCACCTCCACCCGCGGGCCGCGCACCACCACCTCGATCGGGCCGGTCCCGGCCGGGTCGAACTTGGCGGCGTTGTCCAGCAGGTTGCCCACCGCGCGGGCCAGGGCGTCCGGCCGGGCCGTGACGACGGTTCCGTCCGCGTCCACCAGGACCTCGCGGCCGCTGCGCCGCCGGGCCTGGGCGGCGGCCTCCCGGACCAGGTCGGCGAGCATCACCTCGGTCGGCTGCTCGTCCGCCCTGCTGTCCGCCGCGAGCGCCACCAGTTCCTCCACCAGCTGGGTCAACTCCCGTGCCTCCTCGGCCAGATCGGCCATCAGGGCGGCGCGTTCGGCGGGCGGCAGCCGGTCCAGGCTGGGCAGCACCGAGAGGTTGGTGCGCAGGCTGGTCAGGGGGGTGCGCAGCTCGTGTCCGGCGTCCTGGGCCAGTCGGCGCTGGTTCTCCCTGGCGGTGGCCAGCCGGCCCAGCATCCGGTCGAAGGCCCGGCCGAGGCGGCCCACCTCGTCCGTTCCGGCGGCGGGCACCGGGACGTCCAACCTCCCGCTGGCGGCGACCAGTTCGGCCGCGTCGGTGAGCCGGACCAGCCGACCGGTGATCCGCCGCGCCAGCAGCCGGCCGGCCCCGCCGGCGAGCACCGCGACGACCGCCACCAGGGCCACCGTGCGGGTCCGCAGGGTGGCCAGCAGCTCCTCGGTGGGCCCGACCTGCTGGATGATCTGGACCGCGCCGCGCCGGCCGCCGAGCGAGACCACACCGACCCGGTAGCCCTCGTCGTGCTGGTGACGCAGCCCGATCGAGGTGCGGCCCGGCTGGTCGGCGTGGGCGAGTTCCTGGTCGGACGGGCTCGGTGGCAGGTCGAGCCGGGCGGTGCCGGGAAGCACCGCGCCGTCGGGGTCGAGCGACTGGGTGGTGACCCGGATCGGGCGGACCAGGTCGGCGCTCAGGCCGCTCGGTCCGGCGAAGTCGCCGGGGAAGAGGGCCTCGCGCTGGACCTGCCGGCCGACGGAGTCGACGGCGGCGCCGAAGTCGGCGGTCTCGTCGTCCCGGATCAGCCGGGCGGCGGCGTGGTAGCCGAGCGCGCCGATCAGCACCGCGACCAGCGCGGCGATCGCGGCGAAGGCCAGTGCGAGGGTGGTGCGCAGGCCGGGGCGTGGCAGGCGCGGCAGGCGTGGTTGGCCGGGGAGGCGGCGGGCCGGGCCGGTCACGGCTCGCGCAGCGTGTAGCCGACGCCGCGGACGGTGTGGATCAGCGGCGCCAGGCCGGGGCGGTCGAGCTTGCGGCGCAGGTAGCCGATGAACACCGCGAGGTTCTTCGAACCGGGGCCGAAGTCGTAGCCCCAGATCCGCTCGTAGAGGGTGGCCTGGTCGAGGACGGCGCCGGCGTGCCTGGCGAGCAGTTCCAGCAGGTCGAACTCGGTGCGGGAGAGTTCGAGCTCCTGGGCGGCGCGCCAGGCGCGCCGGGCGGGCGGCTCGATCCGCAGGTCGGCGACGGTCAGCACCTCGCCGGTGGGCGCGGGCGGGTGGCGGCGCAGCAGGGCGCGCAGGCGGGCGAACAGCTCGTCCACGTCGAAGGGTTTGACCAGGTAGTCGTCGGCGCCGGCGTCGAGGCCGGCGATCCGGTCCGGCACCTCGACCCGGGCGGTGAGCATCAGCACGGGGGTGCGGTCGCCGGCCGCGCGCAGCCGTCTGCAGACCTCCAGGCCGTCCGGCTCGGGCATCATCACGTCGAGCACCAGGACGTCCGGGCGCTGCTCGGCGAGGACGGCCAGGGTCTGGGTGCCGTCGGCGGCGACCCGCACCCGGTAGCCCTCCAGCATCAGGGCCCGGGCGAGCGAGTCGCGGATGGCCCGGTCGTCCTCGGCGATCAGCACGGTGTGCGTCATGGCGGAGATTCTCCCTGGCGTGTCCACGACGGTTCGCGGCGGGGTCGGGGTGTCCGGGCCCGCTCCTGGCCGGTCCGCGACGGCCGCCGCTTTTGCGTGGTGCTTCGCGGGCGTACGGTGGCCGTACGGTGGCGCACCGCCGGGTGGGTCGCCGGGTCCGAGTCGGCACGCCCTGCCGGAGGCCGCGATGGCAGACCGGATGGCCCCCTTCACCACCCCGCGCGCGGAGCGGGCGCGGCGGGACGCTCGGGAGCGACTGGGGGACTGGCACGAGGTGTACCGGCCGGGGGCTCTGCTGCCGGTGGTGGGCGGACAGGCGGGGCGGTGCATGGACTGCGGGCTGCCGTTCTGCCACAGCGCCTGTCCGCTGGGGAACCTGGTGCCGGAGTGGAACCGGCTGGTGGCGGAGTCGGGGGCGGGTGAGGAAGCAGGGGCGGGGGCGGCGGGAGCCGACTGGCGGGCGGCCGCGGCGCGGCTGCTGGCGACCAACAACTTCCCGGAGTTCACCGGCCGGCTCTGCCCCGCGCCCTGCGAGAGCGCCTGCGTCCTGGCGATCGACGGCGCCGCGGTGACGATCAAGAACGTGGAGCTGGCGATCGCCGACCGGGCCTGGGAGGCGGGTTGGGACGCGCCCCGGCTGCCCGAGCGGGCCGGTGGGCGGCGGGTCGCGGTGATCGGCTCCGGCCCGGCCGGGCTGGCCGCCGCCCAGCAGCTCACCAGGGCCGGGCACGCCACCACGGTGTACGAACGGGCCGACCGCGCGGGCGGACTGCTGCGGTACGGCATTCCGTCGTTCCGGCTGGAGAAGCACCGGTTGGAGCGCCGGCTGGACCAGCTGCGGGCCGAGGGCACGGCCTTCCGCACCGGGGTGTGGGTCGGCCGGGACGTCCCGGGCGAGGAGCTGCGGGCCGAGTACGACGCGGTGGTGGTCGCGGTGGGCGCGACGGCCTGCCGGGACCTGCCGGTGCCCGGGCGGGACCTGCCCGGGGTGCACCAGGCCATCGAGTACCTGACCTGGGCGAACCGGGTGGACGAGGGCGACTGCCCGGTCTCGCCGCTGTCCGCCGAGGGGCGGCACGTGGTGATCGTCGGCGGTGGGGACACGGCGGCCGACTGCCTGGGGACGGCGCTGCGCCAGCGGGCCGCCTCGGTCACCCAACTGGACATCAACCCGCGGCCGCCGCAGGGCAGGGCCTCCGGGCAGCCCTGGCCGGTGCACCCCAAGGTGTACCGGGAGACCACCTCGCACGAGGAGTCCGGCGCCGCGGCGGCCGGGCCCCGGGTGTTCGCGGCGGTCACCGTGGCCTTCGAGCCCGGCCCGGACGGTCGGCTGGCCGCCGTCCGCATCGCCGAGGCCGAGCCCGCCGACCGCAGCCCGCGGGCGGGCACCGAGCGCAGGCTCCCGGCCCAGCTGGTGCTGCTCGCGCTGGGCTTCACCGGGCCGGAGCCGGACGGGCGGCTGTTCGCCCAACTCGGCCTCGCCACCGGTCCGGAGTCCACCCTGGTCAGGGACGACGGCTTCGCGACGGAGGCGGAGGGCGTGTTCGTCGCGGGGGACGCCGGGCGCGGGCAGTCGCTGATCGTCTGGGCGATCGCCGAGGGGCGGGCGGTGGCGGCGGCGGTGGACCGGTACCTGCGGGGGTGGACGGAGTTGCCGGCGCCGATCCGGGCCTCGGCGCGGGCGCTCACGGCGTGAGGCGGGCGGCGGCCCCGGCGGGGTGGTCGTGCGCTGAGGTGGTCGTGTGCCGGTGATGGGTCCGTGGGCGCGGGCAGGGGAGCGGCAGGCGGTGGAGGCCGAACTCCCCGGCGACCGGCTCGAGGTGAGCCGGCCGCAGGGCGCGGCGGTCGGTCAGCGGGCGGGTGTGCGACCGTCGGAAGAGCGCGGACGGGTGAGTCGGGTACGTACGGCCTTTGCTACGATCCGGCGACGTCGGTGTCAGGAGTCGGGCGTACGGGGGTCGGAAGACGTGGGCGTGAGTGAGCGCGAGTGGGCGGTGACGTCGGTCGAGGTCCGTTACACCCCGACGGCCGCCGACTTCCGGGAGGCCTTCGCCGTGCTGTCCCGGCACACGGCGCCCGGGCGCCGGTCGCGGAACGCCAGGCGCACGGTGTCCGCCGGCGCGGCGGCGGGTGCCGGGCTGCTCGCCCTGGTCGGCGGGGCGGCACTCTTGCCGGCCGCGCTGCTGCTGGTGTGCGCACTGTGGGTGCTGTTCGCACCGAGCCGGAGGCACGCGCGCCGGGTGGTGCGGAGGGTGGCGGACAAGGGCGAGTTCCGGGTCCTGCTGGACGAGTGCGGGGTGGTTCGTGAGCCACGAGGCTTCGGACACCCTGCTCGGCTGGCCGGAGCAGCGGTACTTCCTGGAGACGCGCGAGCTGTTCCTGCTGCTGGCCGGTGCGGAGGAGCCCGGGGTGGTGACCGTGCTGCCCAAGCGCGGGGTCGAGGACGTCCGGGTGTTGGGGCAGCTGATCGGCCGGCATGCCGAGGCGCTCGTCCCGGACTGAGTTCGTCCTGGACCGAGCTCGTCGTGGACGAGCGGCTGTTCGTCGGGTGGCGTGTACGGGCTTGTCACGGGGTCGGCTCCGGCAGGGCGGGTTCGGTGCGGTGCGCTCGCCGGTCGTAGCGCCAGAGGGCCGGGAGCGCGGCGGACAGCGCGGCCGAGCTGCCGAGGCAGAGCAGCCCGCCGGTGCGCAGGGCCGCCCGGATGCCCTGCCGGGCGGCGAGCCCGCCGGCCCGCAGGTCGCCCAGGGCCGGCCCGGCGGAGCCGATCAGCATCTCCAACCCGGCTGCACGGCCCCGGAGTTCGTCCGGAATGGACTGGTTCCAGATGGCGCTGCGGAAGGTGTCGCCGATCCAGTGCGCGCCGCCCGCGACGGTCAGGCAGAGCAGGACGGCCCACAGGCCAGGGGTGAACGCCGCCGCGGCCGTTGCCGCTCCGACCAGGGCGGCGGAGAGCAGCACCAGCCGGCCGTGCCGGTGCACCCGCTCCGCCCACCCGCCGGTCGCGGCCGCGATCAGGGCGCCGACCGCGCCGGCCGAGTAGAGCAGCCCGAGCGCCCAGGTGGCGTCCAGCTCCGCGGCCAGGAACGGGAAGAGCGCGGTGGGCAGGGCGAACACGGTGGCGGCGAGATCGGCCAGGTAGGTGCCGATCAGATCGGGCCGTCGGGCCGCGTACCGGGCGCCGTCGAGGAACTCGGCGAGCCGCGGCGCCTCGGCGTCCCGCGCCGAGGGAACCGGCCGGACCTGGGCCAGCAGGGCGATCGAGAGCAGGAAGGTGCCGAGGTCGACCAGGTAGGCCGCGGGGACGCCGGCGGTGGCGATCAGCAGGCCGGCCGCCGCCGGGGCGGCCACGCCGCCGATGCTCCAGCGCAGCGAGAGCAGGGCCCCGGCCGCCACCAGCTGGTCCTGGGGCACCAGCCGGGGGACCATCGCCTCGACCGAGGGCTGCTGGACGCCCTGGAGTGCCGCCGCCAGTCCGGCGGCGACGTAGAGCGGCCAGACGGCGGGAGCGCCGAGCAGCGCGTTGACCAGTAGCAGGGCGCTGAGCGCGGCCAGTGCGACCTCGGTGACCAGTGCGACGGTGCGGCGGTCGGCACGGTCGGCGAGGACGCCGCCGTAGAGGCCGAACAGGACGGTGGGCACGAGCTCGACCGCGCCGACCGCGCCCACGGCCAGGGGTGAGCCGGTGAGGTCGGCGATCTGGAGCGGGATCGCCGTCATGGTGAAGATCGAGCCGAGCAGGGTGACCGTGCCGGAGGTCCAGGTCAGCCGGAAGTCCTTGGAGGATCGCCAGGGTGCGGTGTTCGGCAGCAGTCGGGACCAGAAGCGGTCCGTTCCTGGGGTCGGGTCCGTTCCTGGGGTCGGGGTCGGTGCGGAGGTCATGAGGGGTGGGATCCCTTCAACGGCCGTCGGCGTCGCGACGGTCGTCCTTATCGCTGATAAATTCCAGCTCGGGAACTTATCGGCGATAAGGTGGCCTGGCAAGCGGATAACCCGGGAGGTCGATCGGATGGCGCTGCAACGCGACGAGGTGGTGCGCACGGCGCTGCGCCTGCTGAACGAGGAGGGCATCGACGGGCTGACCACCCGCCGGCTCGCCCGCGAACTCGGCGTCCAGTCACCGGCGTTGTACTGGCACTTCAAGAGCAAGCGGGAACTGCTCGACCTGATGGCGGAGGCGATGCTCGCCGAGGCCCTCCCGCCCGACCGCGAACCCGACCCGGCGCACTGGCCCGAGTGGATCGCCGCCGACGCCCGCGCCAAGCGGAACGCCCTGCTCGCCTACCGCGACGGCGCCCGGGTGCACGCCGGCACCCTGCCAACCGAGGATGAACTTCCGGCGGTCGAGGCCCAGTTGGGTGCCCTGTGCGGAGCCGGGCTGCGCCCGCGCACGGCGCTGCGGCTGCTGCTGACCGTCGACCGGTACATCATGGGCTGGGTCACGGAGGAGCAGGCCTGGCGGCAGGACGCCGCGGACCGTGAGCGGTCGCCGTTCCCCGACGAGGCGTTGCGCGAACTCCCGTTGCTGCGTGAGGCGGTCGACGTGCTGCGGATGACCGACCACGACGCCGACTTCGAGTACGGGCTGCGGGTGCTGATCGAGGGGTTCCGGGCGGAGATCGCACGGGAGGCGGGAGCCTGACGTCCGATGGGCTGGCGTGACGCCCATGACCACCGTTGATCCTCGCAGCACGGCCCTGGTCCTGATCGACCTGATGGACCGGATCGTCGCCAACCCGCTCGCGCCGCGCACCGGTTCGGAGGTGGTGGAGGCCTCACTGGAGCTGGCCCGGCGGTTCCGGGCGGTCGGCGCGCTCGTGGTCGCGGTGCGGGTCGAGCGGCCGAACGTCACCGAGCAGCCGCCCGGGAGCGGGCTGGTCGCGGAGGTCGCGGCGGCGGCCGGCGAGGTCGTGGTGAAGCGGACCATCGGGGCCTTCCAGGGCACCGGCCTGGACGAGCTGCTCCGGGCGAGGGGTGCGGAGACCCTGGTGTTCACCGGGATCGCCACCAACCTCGGTGTGGAGTCGAGCGCCCGCGCGGCCGGCGACCACGGGTACCGGCTGGTGTTCGTCGAGGACGCGATGGCCGCGCTCACGGCGGAGGAGCACCGGGCGTCGGTGGAGCTGGACTTTCCGCGCCTCGGCGAGGTCGTCGCGGCGGCGGACGTGCGGGTGGGGTGAGTCGGCGGACGTGAGGTCAGCGTGAGGTCGCGGCCGGGCGTTTGCGGAGGGGGCCGCCGCGGCCGGGCGTGGCGGGAGGGGCGCTGCTACGGCCGGGCGTGGCGGAGGGCTTCGCGCAGCCGTCCGTCCGAGGCCTTGAGCAGGCGGGCGGCGGTGGGGGCGTCCACGTCCGCGAGCAGGGACAGGATCGCGTCCTTGGCCCGGCCGCCGGTCGCGGTCAGGGCGCGGTCGATCGCAACCTCGTCGGCACCGGTCGCCTCGGCGACGATCCGTCGGGCGCGGTCGCGCAGCTTGTCGTTGGTGGCGCGGAGGTCGACCATCAGATTTCCGTACGTCCGGCCGAGTCGGACCATCACGGCCGTGGACAGCAGGTTGAGCACCAGCTTCTGCGCCGTGCCCGCCTTGAGCCGGGTCGATCCGGCCAACACCTCGGGGCCGACCTCCACTTCGACGCCCAACTCGGCCGCCGCCGCGAGCGCCGACCCCCGGTTGCACGCCAGCCCGACGGTCAGCGCCCCGGCCGCCCGCGCCGCCCGGACGGCGGCCAGCGGGTAGGGCGTACGGCCCGAGGCGGAGATGCCGACCAGGGTGTCGGCGGGGGAGAGGGCGAGCGCGGCCACGTCGGCCTCGGCGAGGTCCGTGCGGTCCTCGGCGCCCTCGGCGGCCGCCGTGACCGCCGAACTCCCGCCCGCGATCAGACCGACGACCAGTGCCGGATCGGTGCCGAAGGTCGGCGGACACTCGACGGCGTCCAACACGCCGAGCCGCCCGGCCGTCCCCGCGCCGGCATAGACCAGCCGACCGCCACGTGCCATCCCGGCGGCCACGGCGTCGACCACGGCGGCGATCCGCTCCAGCTGCCCGGCGACGGCGACGGGCACCGTGCGGTCCTCGGCGTTCATCAGGCGGAGCAGCTCGACCGTGGGCAGCTGGTCGATCGCGGCCCAGTCGGGGCGGACGGTCTCGGTCGCGGGTACGGCGTCACGGCTCATGCCGATGTTCTTCCCCAGCCTCCGGCCGGGTGCACCCCCGTGCTTCGCCCGCTCATGCGGCGAGCCTCTCCGGGTGCGAGGCGGCCGACGCCAGGCGCGGGACGCTCATCGCGGCCCTGGGCCGGGCCCACCACGTGCGCTACGACGAGAGCACCGCCACCGCGCCCGGCCAGGGGGTCGAGCTGTTGCTCGACCGCCGGGACGGTGACCTGCGGCGGCTGCGGGAGGAGGCCGGAGGCGAGTCGGAGCGGATCGGCGAGCTGCTCCGGGAGTTCCCCCGGATCGGGTCGGGGGAGCCGGCCCGGCCGGCGGCGGCGCTGACCAGGGCGAGCCCGGTGTACGTCGGGGCCGGGGGGGCGGCTGATGGGTGGGTCGGTCGTCTCGGGGCGGGTCGTCCCGGGGTGTCGGCAGCCCGCCCGGAGGCGGCGTGCGGGGTCAGGCCATCCAGAAGAAGACCGCCGTCATCCGCCGCTCGGCCAGCTCGGTGCCGTAGTAGCCGGTGGCACTGTGGATCAGGTTGGCGTGGTAGAGGAGCAGCTGGTTGTAGCGATTGGGGACGCGGACGTCCTCGGTGAAGTGGTCGGCCGGCACCCGGCGGGTGCCGAGCGCCTCGACCAGGTTGTTGTGGGGGGCGTCGACCAGGTTGCCGCCGAGGCGCCCGCCGGGGAACTGCTGGCGGTAGAAGCTGGTGCCGGCGTCCTTGGGGGCGCCGGGGCTGAGGTAGAGGACGGCGGCGTAGCGGCAGAGCGCGCGGGAGTCGGTGTGCGGGCGGGACTCGGACTCGCCGGCGCCGACGACCTGGACGCAGTTGTGGTTGAGCGTGCCGCCGCCCGGGGTGCTCTGCACCCAGAGTCGGGAGGCGCCGGTGGCCTTGCGGACCAGCGACTCGACCCGGGCCAGCTCCTCGGGCTCCAGGCCCGGCATGGTGCGCAGTCCGGGCCAGGTCTCGGGGCGGTGGGGGTAGCCCTCCGTCCAGTCCCCGCGGGCCAGGCAGCGCTCGCGGACGGCGTCCGGGTCGGACAGCACGTTGTCCAGGACCCAGTAGTCCCGGCCCCGGGTGGGCTTGCGGTAGGGCAGGACCGGCAGGGCGGTGGGCCTGATGGGCTGTGAGGGCATGGGCCGACGATAGAGGCGGCGATCGTCAATCTTCTGCCGTGAGCAGGTCAACCTTTCGTCAAGGGTGCGCCGACCTGGGGCGGTTGGCGTGGGGGTGCGTCCGGTACCGTGGCGCCGCCATTGATTTGAACGTGTTCAATGTGGGGGTTGCCGTGGAGGCTTCGAGCGTGCGTCGGCCGGTGCCGCGGGCGGCCCGGATTCTGTCGGTGCCGGCTGACGGCTTCGGCCACGGTGCCACGTCCGTCAGTCTGGGAGAGGTCGGCGCAGTACCCGGCGGCACCCTCACCGTCGTCTTCGACATCCGCACTCCCGCCGCCGAACTCGACCTCCTCCGGCAGAGGACCGCCGACCTGCCGGGCGTCGGGGATGTCGGGCTCTGCAGCCCTTCGAACGACAACTGCCGCTGACCGGACCGGACCGGACCGGCGGCGGCGGCGGCGGTCGCGGCCCGCCGGGGCGGGCTTCAGGCCTCCCGCACGGCGAAGGCCCCGAGGGCGCCCTCCAGCCGGTCGTAGGCCCGGACAGCGGAGGGGCGCACCGCGGCGGCGATCGCCGACTGCTCCTCGCCTGCCAGGGTGCGGCGGAACACCTCGGCGAACACCGCCCGGTCGACGGCGGCGAGCAGCGCGGCGGCGACCCGGCACTCGAAGCCGACGGGTCTCTCGTGCACCGCCTCGCCCAGTGCCTCGGCGAGTGCCGTCTCGCCCTGCTCGTGCAGCTCGCGCAGTCGGGCGGCCAGTGCCGGGCTGTCGAAGACGGTGCGGGCGAAGTCGGGGCCGGAGAAGCCGAGCCGGGCGTCGTGCCGGTCGAGGCCGGCGAGGCAGTCGCGGCGCAGCGCGGCGAGCGCGGACTCGCCCGGCGCGCGCCCGGCGACGGTTCCGGCGAGCCGGGCGACGAGTTCCTCGTGCAGGTCGAAGAAGAGGTCCTCCTTGCGCGGGAAGTGGTTGGTGACGGTCATCTTGGCGACGCCCGCGGCGGCCGCGACCTCGGCGATGGTCGTGCGGTCGAAGCCCCGCTCGATGAAGAGTCTGGTCGCGGCGTGCGAGATCGCCTCGCGGGTGCGGCGCTTGTTGAGCTCGCGCAGGGTCGGCGTGGTCCCGGATTCGGTCATGGGGGGAGCGTAGCGCAGTTCACTGGGTCGGGCACAGAAATTTGATTTGACCCAGTCGATGGGTCCGTCCTAAGTTCTCCTCGGGCGGCCGGAAGGGCTGCCCGAGTGGGCGTCCGCGTTCGGGGGCGGCTCGCTCGAGGGCGACCAGGGGAGGGCGCATGAGCACATCCGTCACCGCGAAGGGCCGGCCGGGAGGAGTCCGGGGGGAGGCGTCGGAGCCGATTCCGCCGGGCCTGTGGAAGATGGGCGGGGTGCTCGCGCTGGGGCCGGTGCTCGCGCTGTTGGACAGCACGATCGTCAACGTCGGCATCGACTCCGTCGGCCGCGATCTGCACAGCTCGATCGCGGCGGTGCAGTGGGTGGCCACGGGGTACCTGCTGGCGATCTCGCTGACCATGCCGCTCTCGGGTTGGGCCGCCGGTCGCTTCGGTGGCCGACGGGCGTGGCTCGCCTCGGTCGTCCTGTTCGTGCTCGGATCGGCGCTGTGCGGCCTGGCCTGGTCGACGGGCAGTCTGATCGCCTTTCGGGTGCTGCAGGGGATCGGCGGCGGGATGATTCAACCGCTCGGCCAGGCGATCATCATACAAGCGGCAGGGCCCTCCAGGGTCGGGCGGGTGATGGGCACGCTGATGCTGCCGATCAGCCTGGCTCCGGTCCTGGGGCCGATCCTCGGCGGGCTGGTGCTGGAGCACTTCGACTGGCGGTGGATGTTCCTGCTGAACGTGCCGGTCGGGCTGGTGATCCTGCTGCTCGCCGCCCGCTGGCTGCCGGCTGACGAGGCGTCGGACGCTCCGAAGCCACAGCTGGACGTGACCGGTCTGGTGCTGCTCTCGCCCGGTCTGACCGGGCTGGTCTACGGGCTCGCGACGATCGGTGACGGTGCGACGGCCGGCAGGGTCGCCCTGGTGGCGGGCGTGGTGCTGGTGGCGCTCTACGGCCGGCACGCGCTGCGGGTGGGGCGCGGCGGTGTCCGGACGCCGCTGATCGACCTGCGGCTGTTCGCCCGGCGCGGCTTCGCCGTGGCGACGGCCAACAGCTTCCTCCAGGGCGCCGCGCTCTACAGCTCGATGTTCCTGGTACCGCTCTACTACCAGCAGGTGAAGCACGCCACCGCGGTGGAGGCCGGCCTGCTGCTGGCGCCGCAGGCCCTCGGCACGGCGGTCACGGCGATGCTCGCCGCCCGGATCACCGACCGCTTCGCGCCGCGTCCACTGATCATGATCGGCATCGCCTGCTCCCTGGTCGGCACGGTCGCGTTCACCCAGCTGGGCAGCGGCTCCGAACCGGCCGACTGGCTGATAGCCGGCTCGCTGGCACTGCGCGGCGCGGGCATGGGGATCATCGCGATCCCGGGCCTGGCGGTGGTGTACGGGAGCGTCGAGAAGGACCAGGTGCCCGCGGCGGCGGGTGCGGTCAACGTGCTGAACCGGGTGGGCGGGGCGCTCGGCACCGCCGTGCTGACGCTGGCGCTCCAGCAGGCGCAGGGCGGGCACCCGGGCCAACCGGGTGCGGCCTTCGGCGAGACCTTCTGGTGGGTGCTGGCCCTCTCCGCGCTCGCCATCGCCCCGGCGCTGCTCTACCCGAACACCCGCCGGGCCGACTGACCGTCGGCCGCGTCCCGATCACCGGCCGCTTCCCGGCCACCGAGACCCTGGAGGCACCCGTGTTCACCCGTCACCCCGACGGTCTGCGCCTGCTGAGCGTGCACGCGCACCCCGACGACGAGTCCAGCAAGGGCGCGGCCACCCTGGCCCGGTACGCGGCCGAGGGGGTGGACGTCCTGGTCGCCACCTGCACCGGCGGCGAGCGCGGCTCGGTGCTCAACCCGGCCATGGACCGGCCGGAGGTCCGGGCCGACCTCGCCCGCGTCCGGCGCGAGGAGATGGCGGCCGCCCGGGAGATCCTCGGCGTGCGCCAGCGGTTCCTCGGGTTCGTCGACTCCGGGATGCCCGGGCCGGACGAACCGCTCCCGGAGGGCTGCTTCGCGGCCGAGCCGGTGGAGCTCGCGGCGGCACCGCTGGTCGCACTGATCCGGGAGTTCCGCCCACAGGTGGTGATCACCTACGACGAGACCGGCGGCTACCCGCACCCGGACCACGTGATGACCCACCGGGTCACCGTGGCGGCCGTCGAGGCCGCCGCCGGCCCGGAGCTCCACCCCGAGCTGGGCGAGCCCTGGCAGGTGTCCAAGCTCTACTACCACCTGGCGCTCTCCCGGGCCTGGTTCCAGGCCCTGCACGAGGGCATGACGGAACGGGGCGTGCCCTCGGAGATGGGGGAGCTGCTCGCCGGCTGGCCCGACACCCCGCCGGCCCTGGCCACCACCACCCGGATCGCGTGCGCCGAGCAGTTCGCCGTACGGGACGCGGCGCTGCTGGCGCACGCCACCCAGGTCCAGCCGGGCGTGGCCTTCATGGCCCACCCGCGGGACATCGAGCGCGAGGTCTGGCCGACCGAGGACTACCACCTGGCCCGGAGCCTGGTGCCGGAGGTCGGCGCGGCGGCCGGGGCGGCCCCGGCGGGCGGGATCGAGAGCGACCTGTTCGCCGGGCTCCGGGTGGGGGCGGAAGCGGGGGCGGGATGAGCCTCATGGCGGGCGCGGCGAGGCGGGCCGTCGCGGCGTTGCTCGGTGGCGCGACGGCTGCCGCCCGTTCAGCACTGACCGTCGGCGAGCACGTAGTAGCCCGGGCCGGTCTGCTTCAGGGTGTGGGTGACGAAGGTGTTCCAGAGCCCCATGCTCTGGCCCGAGCCGAGCGCGTAGGTCAGCCCACCGCTCTGGGTGGCGCGGCCAGCCAGGACCTGGTCGTAGTTGCTGGCGGTGAAGCACTGGGGCGTGTCGCCGCCCGGGGTGGTCGCCGTCACCGCCGCCGACCGGGGACCCGCCGCGCCGGACGCGTCGACCGCCGCCACGGTGTAGCTGTACGTGGTGCCGGCCGTGAGCCCGGTGTCGGTGAAGGCCGTGCCGCTCGCGCTGCCGACCTGGGTGCCGTTGCGGAAGACCTGGTACGAGGCCGCGCCGCTGACGGCCTGCCAGCCGAGGGCGACCGACCCGGCGCCTGCGGTCGCCGTCAGGCCGCTCGGGGCCGGCAGTCCCGGGTCGGTGGGGCCGGAGCCGCCGTCCAGCCCCCAGAACCGCGCGGTGTGGTAGGCGGAGCAGATCGTGTCGAGGAAGTAGGCGCCGGTCGCCCCGCACTGGTCGGCCCCGGCCCCCGGGTGGACGGCCAGGCCGTGGCCCATCCCGCTGATCGTGAACACGGCCACGGCGGGCATTCCGCTCGCGTCGGCGTAGAGCTCCTGGGTGGTGCCGCCGGGGAGGCTCCGGGTGCTGCTCGGCTGACGGCCGATGCCCTGGACGTTCGTCCACTGGTCCCGCAGCTCGGTCGCGTTCACCGGCCTGACCACGGTGTCGGCGGTGCCCTGCCAGATCGCCACCCGGGGCCACGGCCCGGCGTAACCCGGGTACGCGGACCGGGCCTTGTCGCCCCACTGGGCCGGGGTGAGCCCCTGGTCGGAGTTCTGGCAGCCGGAGGCGGCGGCCTGGCTGGTGGCGCAGTGGGCGGGCAGTCCGGAATCGATCGCGCCGCCGGCGAACACGTCGGGGTAGTCGGCCAACAGGTCGGCGGCCATCCCGCCGCCGGCCGAGAGCCCGGTGACGAACACCCGGTGGGCGTCCGAGCCGTACAAGGACTCGGCCTTGGTGACCATCTCGACCACCGACCTGGCCTCGCCGACGCCCCGGGCGGCTTTGCTCGCGTCGAACCAACTGAAGCAGGAGAGGCTGTTGTTGGCACTGCCGGTCTGCGGGAACACCACCGCGAAGCCGTACTGGTCGGCGAACTTGGTCCAGCCGGAGTTGCGGTAGTAGTCGGTGGCGCTCTGGACGCAGCCGTGCAGCGCGACCACCAGGGGCGCGCCGCTGGGCAGTCCGGCGGGCGTGTAGGTGTACATCGCGAGGTTTCCCGGGTTGGTGCCGAACCCGGTGACCTGCTGGAAGCTGCCGCTCGCGGCGGCGGGCGCGGGAGACGCGGCGGAGGCCGTCACGGGGGCCGCGGCGGGGGAGGCCTCGGCCGCGCCGGGGGCGGCGGTGCCGAGGGCGAGGGTGGCGGCGGTGAGCAGTGCCGTGGCGGTGGGGCGCAGTGGCATGGGGGCTCCTGGGTGGGGGGAGGAGTGGGGGTCGGTCCCGTGCAGAGTGGCGTGCCCGGTGCCCAGGTGCCATGTGACGGTCATCCGGGGTCCGCCGCGCGGGCATGGGGCAGACCGCCATGGTCGTGCCGTCGTGCCGTCGCGCCGTCCCGCTGTCCACCGGTCCGGCGCGAGCCCCGGTAGCCGCCCGGGGACCGTACCGGCCCCACGGCGGACGGCACTTGAAGCGAACGGTCGAAGCGGGCAGGTTGATCCCATGACCACCGATCAGACCGCCCCCGAAGGCCCGCAGCCCGCGAACGGCCCGGAGCAGCGCACCCGGACGCACACTTGGACGCCCGGCCTGCCGATCACCGAGTACGCCCACCTGACCGGGGAGGAGATCCTGCTGGAGTGGATCGCCGGACGGATCCCGGAGCCCTCGATCTGCAGCACCATGGACTTCCACCTGACCGAGGTGAAGCCTGGGACGGCGGTGTTCCAGGGCGAGCCCGGAGACCACCTCTACAACCCGATGAACACCGTGCACGGCGGCTACCTCGCCACCCTGCTCGACTCGGCGCTCGGCTGCGCGGTGATGAGCAGGCTGCCGGCCGGGGTGGGCTACACCACCACCCAGCTCAACGTCCACATGCTGCGCCCGCTGTTCGCCGACTCGGGGCCGCTGCGCTGCGAGGGCGTGGTGCTGCACCTGGGCCGGACGATGGCCACGGCCGAGGCCAGGGTGGTGGGCGCGGAGAACGGCAAGCTCTACGCCCACGCCACCACCACCTGCGCGATCCTGACTCCCCGTCCGACCGCCTGACCGGCGGCCTCGTTGTCTCCGGGTCAGGCCTCGTCCCCACCGGAGCGGCCTCGTCCCCGGAACGGGTGGGCCCCGGTCGCCGCGGCGACCGGGGCCCACCCAGCGGGACTCCACAGGCGTGCCGAGTCAGGGGTCCCCTGGTGGCTCAGAGGGCCGCGAGCACCCCGCAGAGGGCGATGAAGCCGCAAATCCCGAAGTTGACCAGCTTGTGCGAGAGGAAGATCGCGGCGAACTCGCGGATGGTCGCGCTCGGCCAGTAGTACCGGGCGGTGGGCGAGCCGAAGACATGGCCGTTGACGCCGGTCTGACGGGCGAGCAGGGCGGCCCGGAAGGCGTGGAAGTTGTTGGTGACGACGACACAGTGGTAGCCGGGCTTGGCCTGCTCCATGATGGCCTTGCTGAACAGCAGGTTCTCCTCGGTGGTGCGCGAGCGGTCCTCCCGCTCGATGTGCTCCTCGGGGAAGCCGCGCTCGACCAGGTAGTCGGCCATCGCGTGGGCCTCCGGGAGCTTCTCGTCCGGCCCCTGGCCGCCCGAGGTGATCAGCACCGGCGGGTTGCCGCGGGCTGCCTGCTTCTCGTACACCTCACGGCCCCGGTTCAGCCGGCTGGCCAGCAGCGGGGGGACGCGCTCGCCGCCGATCAGCCCGGAGCCGAGCACGACCACGAAGTCCACGTCACGGCGCGGTCGGTGGCGGCTGTACAGGAAGGCGTAGCCGACGAAGCAGGTGAACAGGAAGGAGACGTAGCCGACCACCAGGACGGCGGTGCCGGCCAGGGCGGCCAGCTGCCGGGAGTGGAAGACGAGGGCCGCGACCAGCAGTCCGATGACCGCGAGGATGCCCAGCCCGGCGAGCAGTGACAGCAGGTTGGCCGGCCGCCTGCCCTCCTTGCGGATCATGGTCAGGCCGTTGGCGAGCAGGAACCAGACCAGGGCCGCCGCGCCGAGGGCGGGGAGGAGGACGATGACCGCCGCCGCGAGCGTGATCACCATGCTGGGCGCCTTGCGGAGTTCGGCGAGCAGGGCGAGGGAGAGCAGGGAGACGGCGATGCCGAGCAGGACGGCGTTGCTGAAGCGGCGGCGGTCGCGTAGTACCCCGATTCCGAACAACAGGAAGAACAGGGCGGCTGGGGCATAGGCGATCATGCGTCGTATGGTAGGGCTTACTCGGTCTGGACCATTCGCACGAGCGGCCCAACCGTCCGGGGCGGCGCACGGCGGCTCGGCAGAAGCTCGCGGCGGCTCAGCCGAGGCGCGTGGCCGCTCAGGCGAAGCGCTCGACCGCCGCCAGGACCGCCTCCGCCATCCGCGGGCTTCCGGTGTGCCCGGCTTCGTCGATGACCGTCAGTCGGGCGTCCGGCCAGGCCTTGGCCAGCTGCCAGGCGGTGTCGAGCGGGCCGCCGAGGTCCAGCCTGCCGTGGATCAGCTCGCCGGGGATTCCGGCCAGCCGCCCGGCGTCGCGCAGCAGCCGGCCGTCCTCGAGGAAGGCCTGGTGCGAGAAGTAGTGCGCGGTGATCCGGGTGAAGGCCATCAGCGCGTCGGAGGGGCGGTCGGTGTACGCGTTCGGTTTGCCCAGCGTCTCGTGCGAGATGACCGCGTCCTCCCAGGTGGCCCAGGCGTTGGCGGCGGCCCGCCGGACCGACTCGTCGGTGCTGTCGAGCAGCCGGCTGTAGGCCGCGAGCAGTTCGGTGGTGTCCCCGTTGCGGTCGGCGGGCGGAAGGAAGTCCCGAAACGCCTCCCAGGGGCCGGGCAGGAAGCGGCCCACGCCCCGGTAGAGCCAGTCGGTCTCCTCGGGGCGGGTCATGGTGACCCCGCAGATCACGATCGCGGAGACCCGTTCCGGGTGGGCCTGGGCGTACGCGAGGATCAGCGTGGAGCCCCACGAACCGCCGTACAGCAGCCACTTGTCGATGCCGAGGTACTCGCGCAGCCGCTCCATGTCGGCGATCAGGTGCGCGGTGGTGTTGTGCTCCAGGCTGGTCGAGGGGTCGGCTGCGGACGGGAGGCTGAGCCCGCAGCCGCGCTGGTCGAACTGGACCAGGCGGTAGCGCTCCGGGTCGAAGTACCGCCGGGAGCCCGGGCTGTGGCCGGAGCCGGGCCCGCCGTGCACCACCACGGCCGGCCTGCCCGCCGGGTTCCCGGAGGTGTTCCAGTGGATCCGCTGCCCGTCGCCGACGTCCAACAGGCCTTGCGCGTACGGCTCGTAGAGGGGGTAGGGCTCGGCCATGGGTGACTCCTCCGTCGTCGTGCGGGTGGGCCCGGCGAGCCTACCCCGGCGTCGGGTCAGCGCCGCTCCGGCGGCAGCAGGGCCGCGAGGCCGTCGAGGATCCGCTGGACGCCGAACTCGAAGCGGGCGTCCATGTTCGGGACGGTGAGGTCGTCGGCGAGGTCGACCAGGTTGGGGAAGGTCTCGGCGGGCAGGCCGCGGAACAGGTCTCCGGCGGCGTCGGCGATGTCCCGGCGGCTGCTGCCGAGGACCTCGGAGGCCGAGATCGGGGACTGCTCCTGGAGCACGAAGCCCTGGACGAAGGCGCCCAGCAGGTAGTTGGCCATGGCGGCGTCGGCGTCGGAGAAGCCGGCCGCGCGGAGCCGCTCCAGCTGGTCCTCCATCAGGCCGAGCAGGTTGGGCCCGGGGGCGAGCCGGCCGGCGACGACCTTGGCCGCGTCCCGGGTGTCGAGCAGCAGTCGGCGGTAGCGCCGGCAGTACTCGTGGAACTGTTCGCGCCAGCCGCCCTCGCGCGGTGGGGGCTCGGCGCAGCCCATCACCGCGTCGGTGAGCAGGTCGAGCAGCTCCTGCTTGTTGCGGACGTGCCAGTACAGCGAGGCGGCCTTGACGCCGACCTCGGCGGCGACCTTGCGCATGGACAGTCCGGTCAGGCCGTCCCGTTCCAGCACCCGCAGTGCGGCCTGGGCGAGGGCCTCCCTGGTCACGGCGGGTGTCGTGCCGTCGGTTCCGGGTGTGTCGGTGTGGTTCTGCGGCATGGCTGTGCGGACGCCTCCGGCTGTGTGGTGGATTCCCGCGGTGGATTCTCATTTGCAATCTAACACCGTTAGGTGCAGTCTGTGGCTGCCACGTCGACCCCTAACACTGTTAGGTATTCATGACCGGGAGGGAATCCATGGACGAGTCGAGTGCCCGCCGCCGACGGCTCGCGCTGCTCACGCTCTGCGTCACCATGTTCATGTCCATGCTGGACAACGTCATCGTCAACAACGCCCTGCCCCGCATCGGCCGGGACCTGGACGCCGGAATCAGCGGCCTGCAGTGGGTCGCGGAGGGCTACAGCCTGGTCTACGCGGCCTTCGTGCTGACCGGCGGCGCGCTCGGCGACCGGTACGGCCGCACCCGCGTGTTCCGGCTCGGCCTCGCCCTCTTCACCCTCGGTTCGGCCGGGGCCGCGCTCGCCGGGACGATCGGCGTGCTGGTCGGCGCCCGGATGCTCCAGGGCGTCGGCGCCGCGCTGCTCACCCCCGGCAGCCTCGCCCTGCTGCGGCACGTCTTCACCGACGAGCAGGAGCGGGCCAAGGCCATCGCCACCTGGTCCGGGGTCTCCGCGCTCGGCCTCTCGGTCGGCCCGGTGGTCGGCGGCCCGATGGTCGAACACCTCGGCTGGGCCAGCGTGTTCTGGATCAACGTGCCGATCGGCGTCGCCGGACTGCTGCTGGCCGTCCGGGTGCTCCCGGACATCCCGCCGCGCGCCCGTCGGATCGACCTCGGCGGTCTAGCCCTGTCCGCCGCCGGACTGGGCCTGCTGGTCTACGCGCTGATCGAGGGCCCGAACCGGGGCTGGACCGATCCCCGGGTGCTCGGCTGCGGCGTGGCCGCCGTCGCGCTGCTGCTCGCCTTCCTGCTGCTCGAACTGCGCCTCGTCGAACCGATGCTGGAACTGCGGCTGTTCCGTGACGGGATGCTGGGCGGCGCGCTGCTCAGCGGGTTCATGGTCAGCTTCGGGATGTTCGGCGCGCTGTTCTTCCTGCCGCTGATGATGCAGGGCACCCTCGGCTGGTCCCCGGCCGCCGCGGGCTACGCCGGGCTGCCGATGACCGCGATGCTGGTGGTCGCCGCGCCGCTCTCCGGCCGGCTGACCGCCCGCCACGGGCCGCGGCCGCCGCTGGTGCTCGGCCTCGTCCTCTGCGCGGCCGGCCTCGGCGGACTGTCGCTGTACGGCGACCACGCCCGCTACCCCGAGTACCTGTGGACGCTGTTCGCGATGGGCCTCGGGATGGGGCTCACCTTCACCCCGGTGTCGATCGGGGTGATGCAGCGGGTCGCCCCGGCGCAGACCGGGATGGCCTCGGCGACCATCAACACCCTGCGCGAACTCGGCGGCGTGCTGGGGATCGCGGTGCTGGGCGCCGTCCTGACCAACCGGCTGACCGACTCCCTGGCGGGCGCGCTGCACCGGCTCGGCGTCCCACCGGAGGCCGTCGGCCCGGTCGCGAACGCCCCCACCGGTGCGGTGCACGGCGGTGGCGGCGCGGCGGCGGCCCTGCCGGGGCCGCTCCAGGAGGCGGTGGACGGCGCCTTCGTCGAAGGCATCCACCTCGCCGCGCGCTGCGGGGCGCTCGCGCTCCTGGCCACAGCCGTCCTGGTCGCCGTCCTGCTCGGCCGGGCCCGTCCGATCGCGCCGTCGGAAGCCGCCCGTCCGCGACCGGCGGAGCCGGCCGGGGCCCGCTCCGCCTGACCTGCCGCGCACACTGCCGCCGCGACCTGCCGCCACGCCTCGCCGCCGCGACCGGCGACCGGAACCGGCCGACCACGACCGGCGGTCTCACCGGCGTCCCGTCAGCGGATGCCTTCGATCGCCGCCTGTGCCCTGCGGGCCAGCTCGCGCCGGGCGCCCGCCCGGTTGGGCTGCGGGCCGGGAGGCGGTATCGGCGGCAGGAAGGTCACGTCGGCGACCAGCCCGCGGGCGGCTACCACCCGGGCGAGCGAGGTGAGCAGCCCGTCGTCCCCGATGAACGCGGGCACACTGGTCGGCCGCCCGTCCGCCAGCCGGTAGCGGATCGTCACCGGCTGGACGTCGGCCCCCGCCTCCACCGCCGCCTGGAACAGTGCGGGCCGGAACCGGCCGCTCTCCCGCCCGCACCACGTCGACCCCTCCGGGAAGACGATCACCGGCTGCCCGGAGCGCAGCACCCCGGCCACCGCCTCCACGGTGTCCGGCAGCGTCCGCAGCCGGTCGCGGTCCAGGAAGACGGTGCCGCAGCGGGCGGTCAGCGGGCCGAGCACTGGCCACTGTCGGACCTCGGTCTTGGCCAGCGACCGGCCCGGCTGCCCGGCGGCGAGCAACGGTATGTCCAGCCAGGACACGTGGTTGGCCACCACGAGCACCCCGCCGCCCGAGCCGGGAGCCGACCCGCCGGAGCCGGGCCCGCCGAGACCAGGCCCGCCGGAGCCGGGCCCACCGGAGCCGGGCCCGCCGGAGCCGGGCCCACCGGAGCCGGGCCCGCCGGAACCCGGTCCGCCGGGCCCGGCCAGGTGGACGGTCACCCCGAGGCTGCGCAGCACGACCCGCGCCCAGAACCGGACCAGCCGGATCCGGGTGCCGTACGGGACCAGCCGGGCCGGCGGGATGAGCACGATCCCCGCCAGCAGTGCCGCCAGACAGGCCGCCAGCCGCAGCGCCCGCCGGGGGTGGGACACCTCCGGCGAGGCGTCGGCCAGGCAGGTCTCGGGCCGGCAGGTCGCGGTGGGCAGCCAGGCGCTCATGACGAGGCGCCCGAGGCGGGTATGCCGGACAGGAAGTGCCGCAGGTAGCGCGGGTCGGTGCGCTCCAGCGACAGCAGCACGTACAGGTCGGCGCAGTCGAAGTCCGGGTCGTACGCGGGCTCGCCGCAGACCCAGGCGCCCAGCCGCAGGTAGCCGCGGAGCAGGGCCGGCAGTGCGCCCCGCTCGGCGCGCGCCACCCCGGTGGCGTCCCAGCGCCGGTGCGGGGTTACCCGGTACTCCTCGGGCGCCAGGTACTTGGCGCTGACGGTGTCCCAGACGCGGGCCGCGGTGGCGCCGCCGTCCGCCAGCTCGATCGAGCAGCAGCCGCCGACCCAGGTGTTGCCGGTGTCGGCCAGGTAGCGCGCGATGCCGCCCCACATCAGGTTGATGACGGCGCCGTTGCCCCGGTGGTCCGGGTGGATGCAGGAACGCCCGAGCTCGACCAGGCCCGGGCGGACCGGCGCGAGCGCGGAGAGGTCGAACTCGCCGTCGGAGTACAGCCGGCCGGCCCGGCGGGCGGCCTCGGGCCGCAGCAGCCGGTAGGTGCCGATGACGGCGCCCTGCTCGCCCTCGCGGACCAGCAGGTGGTCGCAGTACTCGTCGAACGGGTCGACGTCCAGGCCGGCGACCGGGCTGTGCAGCACGGCGCCGAGCTCGGCGCCGAAGACCTGGTGGCGCAGCCGCTGGGCGGCGCGCACGTCGTCCTCGTCGCGGGCGAGGGAGACGGTGTACGTGGCCGGGGCGGCGGCGGGCTGGGGGCGAGGCGCGGGGACCGCCGGGGCGTCGTGGGTGGTGGCGACTGCGGACGGAGCGTACGTGGGGACGGTGGTCATGGCGGACCCTCCAGGGCAGCACGATCGGCGGTGCCGTGGATCGCCAGGGCACCGTCCCGGTCCGCAGGCGGTTGGGCATGGACGCGAACCGGTCCCCGTATGTCTCTCCGAATCGGTTGGCATTTATGTTGCGGCCCGGCGGAGCGCAGATGTGCACCTGTTGAATGGGAACACCCGTGGCCCGGTGGTCACTTGACCGGCATCGGGCGCTCGCCTGCCGGGGGTGGACAGCACCTGCCGCGGGGGCGTACGACCGCACCGTACGCCCCCGCCGTCACGCCCCCGCCGTCACGCCCGGCCGTGACGGCCGGCCGTCACGCCAGACCTCACGTCGTCGGCACGCCGTGGCCGTCACGGTCGCGACGCTCGGCTCAGAACACCCGCCAGCCCTCCGGGTCGACCCCGCCCGGGACGGCGCCGGCCGGGCCGTACGGCTCGCGGGTGTAGACGAAGGAGCCGACGTCGAGGTGGCTGACGGTGCCGTCGGGGTGGCGGACCACCCGCAGGGTCTCGCCCGCGTAGTAGTTCTCGACACCCGTCCAGGTGCCGTCCGCCTCGGGCCGGAAGCGCGAGCCCCGGCCGGCGCCGGTGAGCGGGGTGAGCTCCAGGACCCGGCCGGGCCGCAGTCGCAGGGCGGCCGGCATGGCGCCCCAGTACCAGGGGCCGGTGAGCTCCAGCAGCTCCGTGTCCACCTCGGCCAGGGGGCGCCACGGCTGGGGCAGCCGGGGTTCGAGTTCGGCCGTGAGCGCGATCAGCTGGGCGGCCAGCGCCGCGGCGCTGGCACCGCTGGTCACGTTGGAGAGGGCGTACGCGGCCAGGCCGTCGGACTCGCTGATCCACAGACCCGCCGTGAAGCCGGGCATCGAGCCGGTGTGCCCGTACAGCAACCGGCCCTCGTGGCGGCGCAGTTGCAGACCGAGGCCGTAGCCGCCGGTCCACTCGGCGTCGTCCGGGGCGACGGCCGGGCGGCGCATCTCGGCGACGGTGTCGGCGGACAGCACCTTGTCGTCGCCGGCCGACAGGAAGGCCGCCCAGCGGGCCAGGTCGGCGATGGTGGACCAGAGCTGGCCGGCCGGGCCCATCAGTCCGGTGTCGGTGAGCGGCTCGGGCAGCAGGACGTCGGCCCAGGGGTGGACGGCGAAGCCCCCGGCATGCGGGTGCTCGGGCAGCAGTGTGGTGCGCTCCATCCCGAGCGGGGCGAGCACCTCGCGGCGCAGCACCTCGCCCCAGGGCTCGCCGCGGAGCTTCGCCACCAGCGCGCCGAGCAGCGCGTAGCCGGGGTTGGAGTAGTGGTAGACCCGCCCGGCCGGGTGCTTCAGCGGCCGCTCGGCCTCCAGGATGTCGTCGAGGCCGGGCCGCAGGGCACCGTCGGTCCGCTCCCACCAGGGGCCCGGGGTCTCCGCGGTCAGGCCCGAGGAGTGCGAGAGCAGTTGGGCGATGGTTGCGTCGTCGGCGGGGGAGCCGGGCAGGTGGCGGGAGAGCGGGTCGGCGAGGTCGAGCAGGCCCTCGTCGCGCAGCCGGAGCACCAGCACGGCGACGAAGGTCTTGGTGAGCGAGCCGATCCGGTACTGGACGTCGGGGGTGGGCGCGTGTCCGTCGACCATGCTGCGGGCGCCGCTCCACACCGGCCGTCCGTCGCGCAGCACCCCGGCGACCATCGAGGGTGTGCGTCCCTCGGCCTGGGCGACGGCGAGCCGGTGCAGCAGCGCGCGGCGGGTGGCGGGCAGCAGCTCGGGGGGCAGGTCGGTCATGTGGGCTTCTGGACTCATCGACATGTGTACGGACAGTAGTCCAGCCCGGACGCGGGGCCGAGCGGATTACCCCGGCATGCCCGGCTCCGGCCCGTTCCACCCGCCTTGAGCCACCCGCCCCGAGCCCCCTCCCGAGCCACCCGCCCCGATCGACCGCCCCACCGACCCGATCGGCCGGAACGGTCAGTCCGGCAGCGGCGGCAGTTCCGGCCGCTCCAGCCAGGCCTCGAAGAGCGGGCCGAGCGGGGCGGTGGTGTACCGGGCGGCGTGGGCGCGCAGGTCGTCGGTGGAGACCACGCCGTGCCGGTTGGCGCTCGTCCAGTCCCGCAGCATCGCGAAGAACGCGTCGTCGCCGAGCACCCGCCGCAGCGCGTGCACCACCAGTCCGCCGCGCTGGTACAGCCGGTCGTCGAACATCAGCTTCCGGCTCGGGTCGCCGAGCCGGAGATCCTGCGGCAGCCCGGCCAGCAGCCGGTGCGCGGCGGCGGCGTGCACGGCCGCGCCCGGGCCGCCGGCGTGCTCGGACCAGAGCCACTCCGCGTACTTGGCGAAGCCCTCGTTGAGCCAGATGTGCCGCCAGTCGGCGACGGTGACGCTGTTGCCGAACCACTGGTGGGCCAGCTCGTGGGCGATCAGCCGCTCGCGCTCCCAGCCGCCGCCGAGGTGGTTGGTGCCGAAGGTGGCGACGCCCTGCGCCTCCACCGGGACCTCCAGCTCCTCGTCGGCGACGACCACCGCGTACTCGCCGAACGGGTACGGGCCGAAGACCTCGCCGAAGTAGGCCGCCATCTCCGGCTGCCGGGCGAAGTCCCGGGCGAAGGCGGCGGCCAGCCGCTCCGGCACGTAGCCGGTCTGCGGCACCGCCGGGCGCACCGCCAGCGGCACCGGCCGGTAGTGCCCGATCGACACCGTCACCAGGTACGTCGGGGTGGGCGCGCTCTGCTCGTACACCCAGGTGGTGCTGGACGCCTTGGTGGTGCGGGTCAGCAGCCGGCCGCTCGCCACCACGGTGAACGGGGACGCCGTGGTGATCGCGATCTGGTACGTCGCCTTGTCGGCGGGCCGGTCGTTGCACGGGAACCAGGACGGCGCGCCGACCGGCTGGCTCGCCACCAGCGCGCCCTCGGTCAGCTCCTCCCAGCCCAGGCCGCCCCACGGGCTGCGCACCGGGCGCGGGTTGCCGGTGTAGTGCACCTCGACGGTGAACGCCGCGCCCGGCGCGAGCGCCTTGGCGGGGCGGATCCGCAGCTTGCCGCCGCGGTGGGTGTACCGGGCGGCCCGGCCGTCGACCAGCACCCGGCCGATCCGGAACTCGGCCAGGTCGAGCGCGAACTCCGCCAGTGCCGCGTCCGCGACCGCGCTCAGCCGGGCCGAGCCGGCCAGCCGGTTGGGCCCGGGCCGGTAGTCCAGCGCCAGCTCGTAGCGGTGCACCCGGTAGCGGTGGTCGCCGCTGGTCGGGAAGTACGGGTCCGGGGCACCGGCGGCCGCCGGGACGTGCTTGGGCTTCACGGGGGCGTGCGCTTCCTGCGGGCCGGGACGGGGGGACGGGGAAGTGGTCACGGCGCGGTCTGCCACGCCTCGATCGGGTTGCCCAGCCACCGCGTGTCGGCGGGGACGGACTCGGCGCGCATCACCAGCGAGGCCGGGCCCAGCGTGCTGCGCGCGCCCACCGTGCTGCCGGGCAGCACGATGCCGCCCGGGCCCAGGGTGGCGCCCTCGCGGAGGACCACAGTATCCATCCGCATGATCCGGTCGTGGAAGAGGTGCGTCTGCACCACGCAGCCCCGGTTGACGGTGACCCCGTCACCCAGGGTGACCAGGTCCGCCTCGGGTAGCCAGTAGCTCTCGCACCAGACCCCGTGCCCGACGTGCGCGCCGAGCGAGCGCAGCCACAGGTTCAGCACCGGGGTGCCGGGCACCGCACCGACCAGCCACGGAACCGCCAGCATCTCCACGAAGGTGTCCGCCAGCTCGTTGCGCCACACGAAGCCGCTCCACAGCGGGTGCTCCACCGCCCGGAACCGCCCGACCAGCAGCCACTTGGCCGCCACCGCGACCACGCAGGCCAGCACACCGGCCGCCGACAGCACCACGCCCGACAGCAGCGCGGCGGTCAGCGGCGAGCCGGCCGCCAGCCAGGACAGCGCCGCCACGGTCAGCATGCCCAGCGCCCCCGAGGCCAGCACCGGCACCAGCCGGCCCACCTCGACCAGCCCGCGCGCCCACAGCAGCCGGGCCGGCGGCTCGTACGTCAGGCTCTGGTCGGCCTGGTCCGCCGAGCGCGGCAGCCGCATCGGCGGCATGCCCAGGTACGAGCCGCCCTTCTTCGCCTTCGCCGGCGTCGCGGACAGCACGCCCACCAGGCCGCGCTTGGGCACCGAGCGGCCCGGCGCGGTCATCCCCGAGTTCCCGAGGAACGCCCGCTCGCCGACCTTCGCCTCACCGAGCCGCACCCAGCCGCCGCCCAGCTCGTACGGGGCGATCAGGGTGTCGTCGGCCAGGAACGCGCCGTCGCCGACCGTGGTCAGACTGGGCAGCGCCAGCACCGTGGACACCTCCGCGCCACGGCCGACCCGCATCCCGAGGGCGCGCAGCCACAGCGGCGTGACCAGCCCGGCGTAGAGCGGGAACAGCACCTCGCGGGCCCGGTCCATCAGCTGGGTGACGGTCCACGCCTGCCAGCCGACCCGGCCGTGCAGCGGGTGCGTCCCGGGGACCAGGGCGGTGCTCAGCAGCCGGACCAGTGCCACCAGCTGCGCCGCGTACACCGCGCCGAACGCCAGCGTGGCGGGCAGCAGCCCGAGCAGCGCGCCGCCGAGCGCCGGGCCGAGGGCCGCGCCCTGGTCGACGAACCGGGACAGCACGGCCAGCGCGGCGAGCGCGGGCAGCACCGGGAGCAGGCTGAGCACGGCACCGCTGACGCCGTACAGCGAGGCCCAGCCGGCCCGGCGGGCCGGGCGCTCCTTGGGCCAGGCGCGCTCGGCGCGGCCCAGCTTGACGGCGGGCGCGCCGCCCCAGCGCTGGCCGGTCGGCACCTGGCCGGTGACGCTGGAGCCGGCCGCCACCTGGGCGCGCTTGCCGACCCGGGCACCGGGCAGCAGGGTCGAGCGGGTGCCGACCACGGCACCGGAACCGATCTTGACCTGGCCGATCAGCAGCCGGTCGCCGTCCAGCCAGTAGCCGCACAGGTCGACCTCGGCCTCGACCGCGCAACCGCGGCCCAGCTTCAGCATCCCGGTGACCGGCGGCAGCGAGTGCAGGTCCACCTCGGGCGCGACCTTGGCGCCCAGCGCCCTGGCGTAGCGCACCAGCCAGGCGCCGGACAGCGAGTCCGCGCCGCTCAGCTCGGCGAGCCGCTCGGCGGTCCACAGCCGCAGGTGGACGGAGCCGCCGCGCGGGTGGCTGCCCGGGCGCAGGCCGCGCAGCAGCAGCCGGGCGCCGCCGGCCGCGATGGCCAGCCGCCCCGGCGGGGTGTACAGCGCGAGCGCGCCCGCGCCGACCCACCACCAGGAGGCGGTGGGCGCCCACGGGTAGTCGCCGAGGTGGGTGAGCAGGTTCCCGGCGGCCAGCAGGGCGACCGTCCAGCGCAGGCCGACCACGGTGAACAGCGGGATCAGCAGGAGCAGCTGGAGCAGCTTGGTCCTGGTCGGGACCAGGGCGATCGTCCTGGCCTCGGTGCTGTCGCCGGCGGTGCGCTCCAGGTGCCGGGCGAGCTTGCGCAGCGTCGGGTTCTGGTAGATGTCCAGTACGGCCGCGCTCGGGTAGCGGGTGCGCAGCAGGGTGGTCAGCCGGGCGGCGGCCAGGCTGCCGCCACCGATCGCGAAGAAGTCGTCGCGCGGGCCGCCGACCTTGATGCCCAGGATCTCCGCCCACTGCTCGGCCAGCCAGGCCTCGGTGCCGTACAGCTCCTCGCCCGGGCCGGCGGTCTCCAGTTCGGGCAGCGGCCAGGGCAGGGCGTTGCGGTCGACCTTGCCGGAGGTCCTGGTGGGCAGGGTCTCGACGGTCGCCAGCAGCGGCACGAGGGCGGCGGGCAGCTCGGTGCGCAGCCGCTCGACGGCCTGCTCGCGGTCGAAGCCGTCCTGGACCACCAGGTAGCCGACCAGCAGCTGGTTGCCGCCGCGCGCGGTCCGTACGGCGGCCGCCGCGCCCGCCACGCCGGGCAGGGCCTGCAGGGCCGCGTCGACCTCGCCGAGCTCGATCCGGCGGCCGCCCAGCTTGATCTGCTCGTCGGTGCGGCCGAGGAACAGCAGGCCGGCCGGGTCGGCCTGGACCAGGTCGCCACTGCGGTAGGCGCGCTCCCAGCCCAGCGAGGGCAGCGGGGCGTACTTCTCGGCGTCCTTCTCCGGGTCGAGGTAGCGGGCCAGGCCCACTCCGCCGATCACCAGCTGCCCGGTGCCGCCGGGAGCGACCGGCACACCGGCCTCGTCCACCACGGCGAGGTCCCAGCCGTCCAGCGGCAGGCCGATCCGCACCGGGCCGTCGCCGGTCAGCAGGGCGGCGCAGGCGACCACGGTGGCCTCGGTGGGGCCGTAGGTGTTCCACACTTCGCGGCCCTCGGTGACCAGGCGCTGCACCAGCTCGGGCGGGCAGGCCTCGCCGCCGAAGATCAGCAGCCGCACCTCGTTGAGCGCCTCGGCCGGCCACAGCGCGGCCAGGGTCGGGACGGTGGAGACCACGGTGATCTCCTGCTCGGCCAGCCAGGGGCCGAGGTCGGCGCCGCTGCGCACCTGGGAGCGGGGGACCGGCACCAGGCAGGCGCCGTGCCGCCAGGCCAGCCACATCTCCTCGCAGGAGGCGTCGAAGGCCACCGAGAGGCCGGCCATCACCCGGTCGCCGGGGCCGATCGGCTCCTCCTGGAGGAAGAGCGCGGCCTCGGCGTCCACGAAGGCGGCGGCGTTGTGGTGGGTGACGGCCACGCCCTTGGGCTTGCCGGTCGACCCGGAGGTGAAGATGATCCAGGCGTCGTCGGCCGGGGTGGGGCGGCGCTCCAGCGCGGGCGCGCGCTCACCGGTGGTCGCCAGGCCGTGCCCGGCGCCGAGCACGGCGGCGACGGCGGCCTCGCCGAAGACCAGCTCGGCGCGCTCGTCCGGGTCCTCGGCGTCCACCGGGACGTAGGCGGCCCCGGCGGCGAGCACCGCGAGGATCGAGACGTAGAGGTCGTTGGTGCCGGAGGGGACGCGCACGCCGACCCGGTCGCCGGGGCCGATCCCAGCGGCGGCCAGCCGGCGGCGCAGCCGCTCGACCTCGGCGGCCAGCGCGCGGTAGCTGAGCACGGTGCGCCCGTCGTCCAGGGCGGGCTCGTCGGGGTGGGCACGCACGGTGGCGTCCAGCACGTCGACCAGGGTGCGCGGGGCGGCGGCGGGGCGGCCGGGGAACAGGGCGAGCGGCTGCTCGGGCTGGGCGGGCGCGGCCTGAGGGGCCTGCGGGGCCTGCGCGGCCTGAGGGGCCGGTTCCTGTGCCGTCGGTTCCTGCGCCGTCGGTTCCTGCGGTGGCGTGGCGTACTGCTCCGGGTGGCTCGGTTCAGCTGTCATGGCAGCCGTTCGCTCCTCGTCCTCGCCCCGTTCCGACCGATGCCCGGCCCCTGGGGCGGTGGGAACACCACCTGACCGGGTGATCCCACTCCGGGGCCGGAGCGGACAACCCGACCGATGGTAGCCCTGGCACGGTGGCCGGGCAGGATCGGAAACTCGGGCCAACTGGCGTCGGAACAGCCGAATCTGATGAATCATCAGCTGATAACTGAGCCTTCTTGTCATCGATGTGACGCTACGTCAGTCGAATTGACTGATCGTCAGGTCGATTTTTCGACCGTGATCCACACCACAGCGAATGCTGCTCCCTTCGGGTGGCGACAGCGGCGGGTCGGGCTCTTCCGGGCCGGAAATCCCGGGTTCGGTCCCGGCCCGCCACCGTGCCCGACGGTCAGCGGAACCGGTGCAGGTTCTCGCCGAGGAAGGCCTCCAGGGTGCGCGGAGCGTGTCCGGCGAGGCGGAGGAAGGTGTCGTCCGGCGTCTCCTTGCGGACCACCGCGAGCTGCTGGATCTCCACCACGTGGGTGGCCAGCCAGTCCGGCATCCCGGCCCGGCCGACCAGGTGGGTGTGCAGCTCGGACGGGCTCAGGTCGAGGTAGCGGACCGGCCGCCCGAGCAGCTCGCCCAGCAGCGCGGCGAGCTCGGGGTGGCTGTAGGCCCGTCCGCCGGTGAGCGGATAGGTGCCGCCCGCCAGCTCGGGGCGGGTGAGCACCTCGGCGGCGGCCTCCCCGATGTCCCGGACGTCCACGTAGTTGCACCGCGCCTGCCCCATCGCGCCGTGCACCACCCCGGCGGCGGCGATGCCGGGCGCCAGGAGCAGCAGCTTCTGCATGAACGCGTACGGCCGCAGGACGGTGGTGGTGATGCCGGAGGACCGCAG
Organism: Kitasatospora sp. NPDC001132; assembly: GCF_053598415.1. NCBI lineage: Bacteria > Bacillati > Actinomycetota > Actinomycetes > Kitasatosporales > Streptomycetaceae > Kitasatospora > Kitasatospora sp. NPDC001132. Next base: position 81,980 of record NZ_JBSFKF010000020.1, read on the forward strand.
TCGCTCCTCGATCAGGTGGTGGCCGCGGGAGACGGCGACGGGGGAGCCCGGCTCGGCGGCGGGTGCGGAGACCTTGACGACGTGCTCCACGCCGCAGTCGACCGCCGCCTCGATCGCGTTCAGCTCGTACCGGACCTGCTGCGGGCCGTTGGCCATGGTGAGGAAGAGGTGGTGCGCTCCGCGGAAGGCCGTGCGCAGGGAGGCGGGGTCGGCGGCATCGGCCGGGAGGACGGCGGTCCGGGCGAGCGTGCGCTCGTCGAGGGTGGCGGCCAGTCGGGCGGGGTCGCGGCTGAGGGCGCGGCTCGGCGCGCCGAGGGCGGCGAGGCTGCGCAGGGTGGCGCCGCCGGTGGCGCCGGCGGCGCCCATGATGACGATCATGACGTCTGCCTTTCGGGTCGGGGCGTGGCGGGGAGTCGGTGCTGCGCGGTGCGGGTCGGGCGGCTGCTGCGCCAGCGCCAGGTGGTGATGGTGGCGGCGATCGCCGAGGAGACGGGCAGGTCGATCGGCAGTCGCTTCGGCCACGGGCTGTCGGCGAGCGCCGGGAGCTGCGGCAGCCAGCGGGCGGCGGCGAGGCCGACCGCCAGGCCGAGCGCGGCGGCGGCCAGGCCGAGGGCGGCGGCCGCGAGCACGCGCGGGGTCCGGGCGGGCCGGGTGCGGGCGGGGCGGCGGCGCAGCGTGGCGCCGAGGGCGGCGGCCACCAGTGCGGAGGTGCCGCCGATGGTGGTGAGCGCGGCGGCCACCAGCTGCGGTTGGCCGGTGACGGCTCCGCCGGCCCCCGCGGTGACGGCGGGCATGGCGTAGGCGACCAGGACCTCGCGCCACAGGACGAAGGGCGGGGGAGCGCCGGGGGCTTTCTTGCTCATGGGTCTTCCTTTCGTGTGTGGGCAGCTGTGGCCGGCTGCGGTCAGCCGTGCTCGACGGGCCATGGTTAGGCAGCTAAGTGTTTGCCAGTGCTTAGGTGCCTAACCATTTGGCTGAAGAGAGGCGGGCCGCCGGATTGCGGCCCGCCCCGGGGTGGGTCAGTCCTCGGTGAGTGCGTCCATGCCCGCGACCACCCGGGCCAGCAGGTCCAGGAACGTGCCGCGCTCCTCGATGGTCAGGCCTCCCACCAGTGCCTGCATCCGGGCGAAGTGCTCGGGTGCCAGCTCCCGCAGGCGGTCGGCGCCGCGCGCGGTGAGGATCACCACGTTGCCGCGGCCGTCCTCGGTGGACGGCCGCCGGGCCACCAGGCCCTCCCGCTCCAGGCCGTCGACCAGGCCGGTCACGGTCGCCCGGGAGACGCCCAGGCTCGCCGCGAGCTGGGAGGGGGACTTCTCGCCGCCGTGGTCCTCCAGGTCCGCCAGCAGTCGGTAGCGTCCGGTGGAGAGGCCGAAGCGGCCGAAGTGCACCTCGCCGGCCTGGCCGAGTCGGGCGCCCGCCGCCATCAGCCGGGTCGCGACCAGGATCGCCTGCGGATCGGCCGTGAGGCCGTAGCGGGCGATCTGGCGGCGCGCCTGGTCGAGGCTGGGGGCGGTCGGGCCGCTCTCGGGGTGCTGGGTCACGAGAAGTAGTATGGTGCCTAACCTGATTGCCGGTCAAGTGTGACCTTGGGCTCGTGCCTAGGCGGCACGGGGAGCGATCCGAGGCGGCGTCCAGTCGGCGTGCCGCAGGACGGTCCGGACCATCGCGCCGGGCGGGGTGAGCCGGATCGCGGCGTTGCGCAGGCCGACCGCCAGGGGGTGGGCGAGCTGCTGGCCCATCCGGCCGGCCCGGCGGGCGTCGCGGGCCACGGTCTGGCTGCGCGGGCGGCGGACCGCGTCGTACCGGGCGAGCGCGCCCTCGACCGTCCGGGTCTCGGTGAGCGCCGCCGCCAGGGTCACCGCGTCCTCCAGGGCCTGACAGGCGCCCTGGCCGAGGTGGGGCGTCATGGCGTGCGCGGCGTCGCCGAGCAGGGCGATCCGGCCCGAGACGTAGGACGGCAGCGGGGTGGCCAACTCGTTGACGTCGTGGTGCAGGACCGCCTCCGGCCGGGTCGCGGCCAGCAGTGCGGGGATCGGCTCGTGCCAGCGTGCGAACCGGCGGCGGACCTCGGTCAGCGGGTCCGGGTAGCGGACCCCGGCCGGGGCGTTCAGGACCGCGTGCCACTCGGCGGTACCGTCCGGGAAGGCGATGTGGCCGAACTCCGCGCCGTGGCCCCAGGTCAGCTCGAAGTCCGCCTTCAGGCCGTCGACCGGGCGCTCGGTGATCGCGCGCAGCACCGTCGAGCCGCTGTAGGCCGGCCCGGGGTGGTCGGGGAAGAGGTGGCGGCGGAGGCGGCTGTTGATGCCGTCGGCCGCCACCAGGAGGTCGGCCTCCAGATGGCCCGCCTCCGGGTGGCCCGGCTGTGGGCGGCCCGCCTCCGGGGTGGTGCCGCCGAGGTCGACCCGGACCCGGAACGGCTGGGTGGTGTCCACCCCGGTCACCTCGGCGCCGACGACGAGGGACTCGGCGGGCAGCGCCTCGCGCAGGACGCGGTGCAGGGCCGCGCGGGGGATCCCGACGATCGGGGCGCCCAGCTCGCGTTCCAGCGCCGCGCCGTCCATGGCGGCGAGCCTGCGGCCGTCCGGGGTGCGGGTGCCGCCGGTGTACTGGCGGCGGGCGGCCGCCTCGACCGCTTCGCCGACTCCGAGGGCGGCGAGCGCGCGCATCCCGTTGGCGGCCAGGGAGATGCCGGCCCCCGCGTCGTCCAGGACGGCCGCCCGCTCGACCACGGTCACGTCCCACCCCGCCAGCCGGAGCCCGATCGCGGCCGCCAGCCCGCCGATCCCGCCCCCGACCACCACCGCGCTGTTGTTGCTCATGCCCGGTCCCTCCTGTGTCGCCTCACTGCTTTCTACAGCTGTAGAAAGAGCGTACTACGAGGCCGTCGGCGGGCGAGCGGGGGTGTGCCGGGCTGGGCACGACGGTCGGGGGCCGTGGGCCGGTCCGGCCCGAGGGGGTGCGCGACGGGCGTGACGGGCCCGGTAGAAAGGGGGGATGTGGCGAAACGAGGACCAGAAGCGGGACGATGCGGGGCGGCCGGACCGGCGGACGGTGTTGGCCGACGCCGCGATCGGGGTGCTGGCGGACCTCGGCGTGCGCGGACTCACCCACCGGGCGGTCGACGCGGCGGCCGGGCTGCCGGTCGGAACCACCTCGGCCTACCTGCGGACCAGGCAGGCGCTGCTCACCGCGCTGGTACGGCGGCTGGTGGAGCTGGACCAGGGCGAGCTGCACACCATGGGGGAGCGGGTGCCGGTCCGGTCGGAGGCGGAACTGGCCGAGGGGATCGCCGAGTTGATGCGGCAAAGGTTGTCCGGCGACGGTCGGCGGCGCTCGCTCGCCCGGTACGCCTGCGCGGTGGAGAGCGTGCGCGACCCCGAGCTGCGCGAGATCCTCGTCCCGCGCGAGAACGCCGGGCGCGCCGCCGTCCGCGCCTTCCTCGCCGCTCGGGGCGTGGGTGACCCCGACGGTCGGACCACCACGCTGCTGGCCTGCGTCGACGGCCTGGTCTTCGAGCACCTGGTGGGCGGCGGCGGGCCCGGTGCCGACGCGATCCAGGGGCTGGTGGCGGCCGCCCTGCGGGGAGCGCCCGCGAGCTGAGTGCCGGGCGGTACCGGTGCGGCTCGACCGCGAACTCCCGGACGGCCACACAAAAGTGGTGCTCCCGGGGGGCGGGGCGCGCGGGGAATCGTCCGGGGTGGCCCGGCCTGCCTTCGCCGAACCCGGACGGTCGACGGCCGATCGGCGACTCGGGATGACCGGGCATCAAGTCAATCAACCGTCAAGTTGGTTCATTCACAGAATGTTTCGTGATGTGGTGCCTCTCGGTTAGATGAATTACGCCGCCCGCAGGTCTTCCCACGGAGATCTCCGGCTGACAGGCTGGGGCCGCCCTTTTCAGTACCGAGGAGGTTCCTTGTCCCGCATATCCACGTTGGCCGGAGCGGTCACCTGCGCCCTCGCACTTGTCACCGGCACCGCCGTCGCCGCGTCGGCCGCGCCCTTCGACCAGGCCCCCGGCCTGGCCGAGGCGAAGGTCGACCCCGTCGCCTGGACGCCGTGCAACCCCGACCCGAGCAAGCCGGACCCCGGCATCTACGACTGCGCCGTCTACCCCGTGCCGCTGGACTACGACAACCCCTCGGGTGAGAAGGTCGGCATCGCCATGATGCGGCGGCGGGCGAGCGACCCGTCGAAGCGGATCGGTTCGCTGTTCCTCAACCCCGGTGGCCCGGGCGGCAGTGGCTACCTGTGGGCGACGACCACCCGCTTCGGCGCAGAGGTGCAGTCCAAGTTCGACCTGGTCGGCTTCGACCCGCGCGGCGTGGCTCGGAGCAACCCGCTCAAGTGCTTCAAGACCCAGGAGGACGCCGACGCGGTCACCAACCGCATGATCGGCGTGCCCGTCACCAAGGCCGAGATCGACGAGACGCTGGACGCGGACCAGGACTACAGCGACGCGTGCAGCAAGAACGCCGGCCCGCTGATCGAGCACATGTCGACCATCAACGTCGTGCGCGACCTCGACCGGATGCGCCGCGCCGTCGGTGACTCCCAGCTCACCTTCGCCGGGTTCTCCTACGGCACCCTGATCGGGTCGACGTACGCCAACATGTACCCGAACAAGGTCCGCGCGATCATCGTCGACGGCAACGTCGACCCGAACCTGCGCCTGCACAACGGCATGGAGTACGACCGCCAGCGGGCGAACGGCTTCGAGATCGCCCTGGACGAGTTCCTCAAGCGCTGCCAGGCCGCCGGCGCCCCGCGCTGCGCCTTCGGCGACGGCGACACCAGGGCCAAGTTCGACCAGCTCCGGGACCACCTGCGGACCAGCCCGATCACGCTGCCGGGCGGCGCCAAGGTGACGCTGAGCAGCTTCACCGGCGAGGTGGCCAGCGCCCTGTACTCGCAGGCCAAGCTGGCCCCGCTGGCCAAGTCGCTCCAGGCGACCTACCAGCAGTTCCAGAAGCCGGCCGCGGCCGCGCTGCTGGCCCCGCAGGCGAACGTCTCGGACGAGGACGCCAAGCTGCTCTCGGTGGAGGTCCCGCGGACGGCGCTGCGGGAGGCCCCGGTGGACTCCGAGTACACCGCGGACGACTCCTACCTGGCCGTCAACTGCCAGGACAAGCCGTACCCCTCCAACGACCGGGTGTTCGCGACCGCGGCCAAGGCGTGGGAGAAGGACATGCCGACCTTCGGCCGCTACCAGGCCTTCGACGCGCCGGCGTGCGCGAGCTGGCCGGCCCCGGCCCGGGACGCCGAGCGCTTCTCCGGCCCGTGGAACAAGAAGACCTCCAACACCGTGATGGTGATCGGCAACCTCTACGACCCGGCCACCCAGTACAAGTTCGCCCAGCGGATGCAGCAGGAGCTGGGCAACGCCGTGCTGGTCAGTGTCGACTCGATCGAGCACTGTGCCGTGGGCCGCAGCAAGGCGCTGAACCAGCTCGTCACCCGCTACCTGGTGGACGGCACCGCGCCGGCCGCCGGCCAGCTGCTGAAGCCGGACGCGGAGATCTTCCCGGCGGCCTGACGGAACGGCCCCCGGTGACCGTGGGGGCGGCTTGACGGTCGTGGTGGTCGGCGGTGCTGCCGGCCACCACGACCCTGCTTTTCCGGCGATTTCCCGGAGGGTGCGGAAGGTCCGCGGAATGCGGTGGTGGATCGTCATCGAACCTCCGGCGGAGCGGATTTCCCGTGAGTCGTCGATGACCGTAGCCCATGCCACTGACAATCGGGTTCCGCTGCGGTGTCGAAGGCCAGACCGCCGATTGACCAGTAGGAATGACGCTCGGTCGCACCGAATTGCCATCGATCCGACCGGGCGTGGGGTCGCACCCCGCATCCCCACGCCCGTGCCCGTGGGCCCCGTGACCCGCCGGGGCCGAACTGCCCGCTCCGCTAGGCGGCCTGCTCCGCCCCCTCCTCGACGACCCGTCCGTCCCGGACCTCGATCACCCGGTCGGCGAGCCCCATCAGCGTCGGGTCGTGGGTGGCGACCAGCACGGTGACGCCCTCGCTGCGCACCACCGCGCGCAGCAGCTCCATGATCGCGCGGCCGGTCTCCGAGTCCAGCTGCCCGGTCGGCTCGTCGGCGATGATCAGGCTGGGCTCGTTGGCCAGCGCGCGGGCGATGGCCACGCGCTGCTGCTGGCCGCCGGAGAGTTCGCCGGGGCGCTGGTTGGCGTGGTCGGCCAGGCCGACCAGGGCGAGCAGGGTGTGCGCGCGCTCCTCGCGCTCGGCGGCGGGGGTCTTGCGCAGCCGCATGGGCACGCCGACGTTCTCGGCGGCGGTGAGCATCGGTATCAGCCCGAAGGACTGGAAGACGAAGCCGATCCGCTCCCGCCGCAGGGCGAGCCGGCCGTCCTCGTCCAGCCCGGCGAGGTCGATGCCGTCCAGCGCGATGCTGCCTCCGGTCGGTGTGTCCAGGCCGCCGACCAGGTTGAGCAGGGTGGTCTTGCCGGAGCCCGACCGGCCCTTGAGCGCGGTGAGTTCGCCGCGGCCGACGGTGAACGAGACGCCCCGCAGGGCGTGCACGGCCCGCTCGCCGCTGCCGAAGCTCCGGCGGAGGTCGGTCACGGCCACCATCGGCTGGGTGGCGGTGTCGGCGGTGGCGGCCTGGTGGTGCGTCATGCGGCGTCCCCCTGTGGGAGTGGCGGCCCGGTCGCGTCCGGGTCCCGTCCGGTTCTACGGATATGACTGTTCCGGCGTTCACGTTCCGGGCGGCACATCCGGGAAGCCGGTGTTCCGGGCCGAAGGAGCGCGCCGAGGCCGAATTTGTGAAGTGTGCATGGCATTCAACCGGGGGCATCCCCGGCCGGGATGTTACCAATGAACGGAATTTGCTCACCTCAAACTTGATTCGCGCAAGTCCCTTCCGTTCCTGGATCGAATCTGACAGCATCGTCCGCTATCCGGCGACCCATTGCCGGTGGTCAATGCGCCGGTGTGCTCGCGAAGTGTCCATCTGTGGCCGATTTGTACTCGGACCGGATCGATGGGCGGAGCCCGGAGGTGCAACCGGGGATGTGAATCCGGGGGAGGAACTTGATGCTCGGCTTCGTCGTGCGCCGACTGCGCGGGCGACTGCCGTTGGCTGCCGCCGTCCTGCTGGCGGTGCTGATCACCACGTCCGTGCTGACCGCCTTGGTGGCCTTCAACAGCAGTGTCGGTGAGGCAGGCCTGCGGCAGGCGCTCCAGGGGCCCGGTCACGCCCGGACGACGGTGGCGGTCACCGGTGAGCACGGCCTGGACCAGCGGGCGAAGGACGAGGCGGCGCTCGCCGCCTACCGGCAGAAGCTCTTCGGTGACCTGCCCGTGCACACCGACAGCGTGACGCGCAGCCGCTCCTACAGCCTGCCGGCGAACGGCACCCCGGCGAACGGCACCCCGGCGAACAGCACGGTGGCGAGCGGCGCCGCACCGAGCGGCACCGCCTCCGGCGCCCCCGGCGCCCAGCTCGACCTCACGGTCCTCGCCGACCTCGACCGCGGTCGGGTCCAACTGCTGGCCGGCACCTGGCCGGGCGCCGCGACCGGCCCGGTCCGGTCCACCGCGCCGGAGGTCGCCGTCCCACTGAGCCTGCTGCACCGGTTCGGCCTGGCCGAGCAGGCCCTGCCCGCCGAGGTCCGGCTCGTCGACCGGGCCGACAGCACGCCGCTGACCGTCCGGGTCACCGGCGTCTACCGGGCCACCGACCCGACCGCCCCGTACTGGCGGATCGACCCGGTCGGCGGCCACGAGATCGAGGTCGGCGGCTTCACCACCTACGGCCCGATGATGGTCGACCAGAGCGCCTTCACCACGGCCGGCCTGGTCCAGAGCGGCCGCAGCTGGTCGCTGGACGCCGACTTCTCCGGCATCGACCGGGCCGCCGCGCAGGCCCTCGGGGACCGCGCCCAGAGCCTCGGCGGGGAGCTGCGGACCGCCGCCTCCCTCGGCGCGAAGACCGAACTTCCCGACATCATGCACGAGTTGTCCGACAGCATGGTGGTCGCCCGGTCCACCCTGCTGATCGGCGCCCTCCAACTGGCGGTGCTCGCCGCGGCGGCCCTGCTGCTGGTCGTCCACCTGATCTCCGCGCGGCAGGAGTCCGAGAACGAGGTGCTCGCCGCGCGCGGCGCCTCGGCCCTCCGGCTCGGCTCCTTCACCGCCCTGGAGTCGCTGCTGCTGGCCCTGCCCGCGGCCGCGTTCGCGCCGCTGCTCACCCCGGCCCTGGTCCGCGCGCTGGGCGGCCTCGGCAGCTCCCACCAGGTCGCCCTGGACACCGGCATCAGCTGGTCGCTCTGGCCGGTGGCCGCGGCCTGCGCGTTCGCCTGCATCCTGCTGGCCACCGTGCCCAGCGTGGTGCGTGGCGTCGGTGCCGCCCTGCGCCGCCGGGCCGGCCGCCGGCAGGCCCTGGTCTCCGGCGTCGCCCGCAACGGCGGCGACCTCGCCGTGCTGGCCCTGGCCGTGCTCGCCTACCAGCAGCTCGACCAGTACGGTGGCGGGCTGTCCGCCGACTCCAGCGGCCGGCTCGACGTGGACCTGCTGCTGGTCGCCACCCCGACGCTCGCCCTGTGCGCCGGCACCCTCGTGGTGCTGCGGCTGCTCCCGTTCGTCGCCCGGTTCGGCGCCCGCGCGGCGGCCCGGGGCAAGGGCCTCGGCCCCGCCATGGTCGGCTGGCAGCTGGCCCGCCGGCCCGGCCGCGCCACCGGTCCCGTCCTGCTGCTCGTGATGGCCGTGGCCACCGGCGTGCTGGCGCTCGGTCAGCACGCCACCTGGACGGCCTCCCAGCGTGACCAGGCCGTCTTCGCCACGTCGGGCGGACTGCGCATCTCCGGCTCGCACAACGCCCAGATGGGCCAGGGCGGCCGCTACGGCAGCCTGCCCGGCGGCGACCGGCTGGTCCCGGTGGTGCGCGACGAGCAGCCGATGCAGGGCGGCGCCGGCGAGCTGCTGGCCGTGGACTCCGCGGCCTTCGCCTCACGCGTCCCGCTCCGCTCCGACCTGCTCGACGGCCACAGCGGCGCGGAGGTCTTCGGCACGCTCGCCACTCCCGCCCCCGCCTCCGCCATCCCGCTGCCCGGCCACCCGCTGCGGATCGACGCCGACATCGCGGTGAACCAGCAGGATCTGGGGTCCTCCTGGTCCGGCAGCCCGGTCCACCCAGAGGTCCGGCTGCTGCTGCGCGACCGTTTCGGCCTGGTCCACAAGGTCCCGTTCGGCGAGCTCCCGCTGAACGGCCGGGTCCGCGCCTCGATCCCGCTCGGCGCGCTGGTCGACGCCCCGGTGGGCTCGGTCGCCGCCCCGCTGACCGTGGTCGGCGCGACCGTCGGCTTCGGCGACCGCAGCACGGGCGAGGTCACCGTACGGAACCTGGCCGTCTCGGAGACGGCCGACGGCCCGTCGACCGCCGTCCCGGTGCCGGCCGGTACCGGGTGGACCCTCAAGCCCCCGGCGCCCCGCCCCGGTGTCAACAGCTCCCCGAAGGCCGAGCTCGCCTCCGAAGCGGCCACCGCAGACAGCCTGTTCACGGTGCGCTACCAGTCCGGCCGCGGCATCGGCGACTCCGTGCGCGCCGTGCTGAGCCCGGCCGGCGCCGCCCTGCCCACCGCCCTCAACGGCGTCGCCACCCGCGACTACCTGAAGGCCCTCGGGGCCTCGGTCGGCGACACCCTCCAGGTCCCGTTCAGCGGGGTCGTCGTCCCGGTCAAGGTGACCGGCGCCGTCGAGGCCGTGCCGGTGGCCGGCCGTCGGGCGCTGGTGCTGGACCTCGACTCGGTCGCCCGGATGCTGTCCGCCCAGGACCGCAACCTGCCGACCCGCACCGAGTGGTGGCTGCCCGCCGCCGGGCCGGGCGACCGCGCCCCGGCCGAGGCCGCCGCCGCCCTGCGCGGCGCCCCCGGCAGTCAGGACCTCGCGCTCTACGACGAGGTCTCCGAGGGCCTCCTCGGCGACCCGGTCGGCGCCGCGCCGCAGAGCGCGCTGATGGCCATCGCGATCGCCACCGCCGTGCTCGCCGCGATCGGCTTCGCCGCCGCCGTGGCCGGCTCCGCCCACGAGCGCTCCCGCGACTCCGCGCTGCTGCTCGCCCTGGGTGCCCCGCGCAAGCAGGTCGCCCGCACCGCCGCCATCGAGAACGCGGTGCTGGTCGGCCTCGGCGGCATCGTCGGACTCGCCCTGGGCGCCCTGCTCGTCCGGCTGATCGTGCCCTTCGTGGTGCTGACCCCGGCCGCCCGCCGCCCGGTGCCCGAGGCCGTGGTCGAGCTGCCGTACGGTCAGGCGCTGCTGTTCGCGGCCGCGATCGCCGTCGTCCCGCTGCTGTCGGCCTTCCTGATCGGGCGCCGGCGTCGAGACGTGGCCGCCCGGCTGCGCCACGTGGAGGAGATGTGACCACCAAGGCCGGCACCACCGCGCCCACCCCCGCGCCGGCGCCCGCACCCGCGCGCGCTCCCCGGCCCGCGCCCTGGGTCCGCACCCGGCTGCGCGCGATGCCGCTGGCCGCGCTGCTGACCGCGGCCCTCGCCTTCGTCACCGTCTTCCTGGCGGCCGCGTTCCCGCGCCTCGCGGACCGGGGCGCGGACACCGCGCTCCAGCAGTTCACGCGCAGCCTGGGCGCCAACGTGACCAACCTGGAGGTCACCTCGGGGACGGCCCCCGGCGACACCGCCACCGAGCTGGAGACCCTGCAGCAGAAGCTCGACGCCCAGATCGGACGGCGGTTGCCGCTGAGCCCGGTCGGCCGGGTCTTCGGCACCCGGGTGAAGAACGAGCGCTCGATCTTCAACCCCGGGTACACCCGCTTCTCCCCGAACGCCAACCCGGTGCTCGGCCTGTTCTACCTGCACGGCCTCGCCGACCGGGTGACCCTGACCGCGGGCACCTGGCCGGGCCCTGCCCCGGCCGACGGCCCGCTGCCGATCGTGCTGAGCCAGCAGGCCGCCGAGGCCATCGGCATCAAGATCGGCGACGTCATCGAGAGCGGCACCGACGGGCCCGTCCCGCTGCGCAGCACCGTGACCGGCCTCTACCGGGTCAACGACCCCCAGGACCCGTTCTGGGAGGGGCTCGGCTGCCCGGCCAGGGCCTGCCTGGGCCTCAAGGGCGACGAAGCGTGGTACTGGACCAGCGGCTTCGTCGACGGCGGCAGCCTGACCGCGCTGAGCCGCTGGGGTTCGGTCGGCCAGAACTTCTGGCGGCTGCCCGTCGACGCCGGCTCGCTGCGCGCCGACCAGCTCGACCGGACCCGTCAGGCCATCGGCTCGTACACGGCCGGCCCCGGCATGACCAGCCTGATCGACACCACCCTCCGGGCCGACCTGCACGCCACCTCGCTGATGCCGGACGTCCTGTCCCGGGCCACCGACCGCTACCAGGCCGCGGCCCCGCTGGGCGCCATCGGCCCGGCCGGCGTCGCCGGCGTCGCGGTCGTGGTGCTCTGTCTGGCCGCGGCGCTCAGCACCGACCGGCGCACCGCCGAGATCCGGCTGCTCCAGGCCCGCGGCGGCTCGCGCAGCGGAGTGCTGCTGCGGCTGCTCGGCGAGGGCACGGTGACGGTCCTGCCCGCCGCCGTGCTCGGGACGGCCCTCGCGCTGGTGCTGCTGCCGACCCCGCGGTGGGTCGAACCGGTGCTCGTGGCGCTCGCCGTGACCCTGCTCGCGATCCTGGCCTTCCCGGCCCGGGCCGCGCTGCTCTGGCGCCGCCCGCGGGCCGCCGGCGGTCGGCGCCGGATGGTCGGCGAGCTCGCCGTGCTCGCCGTCACCGCCGCGGCCGTGGCCGAGGTCCGCCGGCGCGGTGTCGGTCACCCGGGCGGCGGGGTGGACCCGCTGCTGGTGGCCGCCCCGCTGCTGCTCGCCGTCTCCGGCGGCCTGCTGCTGGCCCGGATCGAGCCGGTCGTGGTCGGCTGGCTGGCCGCACTCGCCGCCCGCGGCCGCGGACTGGTCGGATTCCTCGGCCTGGTCCGGGCCGCCCGCGACGACTCGGGCCGGCGCCGGCCCTCCGTACTGCCCCTGCTCGCCCTGCTGATCGCCGTCACCGCCACCGGGTTCGGCGCCACCGTGCTCGACACGGTGGACCACTCCCGGACGCGTGCCGGGCGGATCGCCACCGGCGGCGACGTGTCCGTCGGCGTCCCGGTCTACGCCAACCTGCCGGAGGCCTTCACCAAGGAGGCCGGCGAACTGCCCGGCCTCCGGGCCGCCACCGGCGCCTGGATCGAGGAGCGGGCCACCTTCATCGGCGGCGACCGGGACACCACCGACGCCATCCTGGTGGTGGTCGAGCCCGGCGCCTACGCGGAGATCTCCCGCACCGTCGGGGTCGGCGGGTACGACCCGGCCAAGCTGGCCGCCGCCCCGGGCGGCAAGGACGCCCCGGTACCCGCGCTGTTCAGCCAGGACCTGGCCAAACGCCTGACGGGGGGCGCGCCCCAGGTGCGCACGCCCAGCGGCAGCCAGATGACCACCACCGTCGCCGGGATCGTCACCGCCACCCCCGCCCTGCCGGACCCCGGCAAACCCTTCGTCGTGGTGCCGGCCGGCCCCGCCACCGAGCACCTGCCGGAGCTCAAGCGGGCGACCAGGGTGAACAAGTGGTTCGCCGTCGGCGACGTCGACCCGGACCGGGTGCGCGCCCTGCTGCGGGAGCGCGGCATCGGCAGCAGCACCCAGGTGTCGGGCATCGCCAAGCTGGTCAACGACGAGGCCACGGCGGCGGGAAGGACCAGCTCCGGCCTGCCGCCCGGCTACGTGGTGCACAGCAGCCGGGAGAAGACCGCCGAGCTGGCCGACGACCCGGTGCAGCTCGCCGCCGGACGGCTGTTCTGGTACGCGGGCCTCGCCGCCGCCGGGTTCGCCCTGCTGGCCGTGCTGCTGACGCTGCTGCGGGCCGCGCCGGACCGTACGGCGGTGCTCGCCCGGCTGCGCACCATGGGTCTGCGACCCCGGCAGGGCCTGGCGCTGATCATCGCCGAGGCGCTGCCGCAGACCCTGGCGGCGGCCGTCGGCGGCGGCCTGACCGCCGTCGCGGCGGTCGCCCTGCTCGGGGGCGCGTTCGACCTCTCGGCGCTGGTCGGCGCCCCGGTCGGCGAGACCCTGGCCCCGGCGCTGCTGCCGGTGCTGCTGCCCACCGCCGGCCTGACCCTGGTGGTCTGCCTCGGGGTGGTGCTGGAGACGCTGGTCGCCGGCCGGCGCCAGATCGCCTCCGAACTGCGGGCGGGGGAGCGGCAGTGAGGCCGGGAACGGCGGCGCGATCGGGAGCGGCGGTGAGGCCGCGAGCGGCGGTGAGGTCGGGAGCGGCGGTGAGGTCGGGAGCGGCGGTGAGGTCGGGAGCGGCGGTGGCCGGCGGCGCGGCGGGAAGGCCGCGACCGGTGGCCGGGAGCGGTGCACGGGCCGTGACGGCGGCGCCGACCGTCCGGGCAGTGGAGAACGGTGCGATGAAGCGGACAGTCGAGACAGGAGACGAGCGGTGATGAGCACTCCCCAGGAGCGGACGGTCGCCGAGACCCCCAGCCTCCAGGAGCTCCAGCAGCGGGCCCTGGCCGCCGCCGCGCCCAAGGCGCACGGCGAGGGCGCGGCCATCGTCTGCGACCGGCTGGTGCGGATCTTCAGCGCGGAGGGGGTCGAGGTCCAGGCGCTCCAAGGCCTGGAACTGACCATCCGGCAGGGCGACCTGGTCGCCCTGGTCGGCGCTTCGGGCAGCGGCAAGTCCACCCTGCTGACCATCCTCGCCGGCTTGGACGTGCCGACCGCCGGCACCGCCACGGTGGCCGGCTGCGACCTGCTGGAGATGTCCGTCAAGGAGCGGCTGCGCTACCGGCGCGAGGTGGTCGGCTTCATCTGGCAGCAGACCGCCCGCAACCTGCTGCCCTTCCTCACCGCCGCCGAGAACATCGCCCTGCCGATGCAGCTGCGCGGCCGCCGCTCGGGCGCCGGCGGGGCCAGGCAGCAGGCGGCCCGGGTCGCGGAGCTGCTGGAGGCGCTGGAGATCGGGGACCTCGCCCACCGCAGGCCCAACGAACTCTCCGGCGGCCAGCAGCAGCGGGTCGCGATCGCGGTGGCCATGGCCAACAACCCGCCGGTGCTGCTCGCCGACGAGCCCACCGGCGAGCTGGACTCGGAGACCGCGGGGGTGATCTTCGAGTCCTTCCGCACCGTCAACCGGGAACTCGGCGCCACCGTCGTGATCGTCACCCACGACCCGATGGTCGCGGGCGAGGTCCGCCGCACGGTCGCGATCCGGGACGGACGGACCGCCAGCGAGGTGCTGCGCCGGACGGTCACGGACGAGCACGGCGAGGAGTCGGTGAACGAGCGCGAGTACGTGATGCTGGACCGCGGCGGCCGGGTGCAGCTGCCGGTCAAGTTCCTGGAGTCGCTCGGCATGGAGCACCGGGTGGCCGTGGACCTCGCGGCCGACCACATCGAGGTCCGGCCGGACGATCTCGCCGGGCACTGAGCCGTACGGCCCAGTGCCCGGGGACGGGTGTCCGGGAGGCGGAGGCCGCCGCCTCCCCGGGGGGTCAGCCGTCGCCGCCCATCCGTTGGAAGAGGCCGCTGCCCTCGGCGTCCGCACGGAGGTCGGGCGGTGCCTCCTGCGCGGCGCGCTCGCCGCGGGAGGTGGCGGTGCAGAGCGCGAAGACGATCAGGGCACTGGCCGCCACGGCGAGGATGCCCAGTGCGGTCAGGACGCGGAGCCAGGTCAAGGAGTGCCTCCCGGGGGATGGTGCGGCCCACACCGACGTGCGCGACGCCGCCGGGGAGGTATCGGCAGGTCGGGGCGCACGGTCGAGTGCCCACGGACGGTTCTTCCCGCCGGGTGGCGCACGAGAGGCCGCACACGTGGGCGCTCGACGCACTCGTAGGGCGCGTCACGCCATGTCGCGCGCCCCAGTGGTGGCGGCCGCCCGTCCCGTCCCGCCGTCCACCCGGGCCCGCAGGGCGTCGAGGTCCGGTTTCCCGAGGCCGTTCAGCGGGATCGCGGGCAGCAGCAGGAGCGTGTCCGGGGCGCTCCGGCCGAAGCCGTGCGCCTGCCCCCACCGGCGCAGCTGCTCGGCCGTCAGCCGCGAGCCGGGCGCCAGCGCGACGGCGGCGTGCACCCGCTCCAGGCGGTCCGGGTCGGTGGTCGTGAACATCACCGCCTCCCGGACCTCGGGGTGGGTGCGCAGCGACTCCTCGATCTCGCGGGGGAAGACGTGGCGCCCCTCGACGATCGCCATCGGGTCGCGCCGCCCGGCCACCGTCAGATAGCCGGCCGCGTCCAGGCTGCCCAGGTCGCCGGTGTGCAGCCAGCCGTCCCTGAGCACCCGCTCGGTCAGCTCCGGGTCGCGCCAGTAGCCGGCCATCGCGGTCGGCGTCCGCACGCAGATCTCCCCGGTGCGGTCCGGCGGCAGCTCGACGCCGTCCTCGTCCAGGATGCGCAGCCCGGTGTCCGGGTACGGGCGGCCGGCGGTGGTCAGCAGACGCGGTGCCAGGTGCTCGTCCGGGCTCAGCCGGGTGACCGGCCCGCACTCCGTCAGGCTGTAGGTCTGGTGCAGCACCCGGCCCAGCCGCCGGGTCCCCTCGGCCAGGCGCCGTGGCGCGGGCGCGCAGCCGGTGTAGCCGACCCGGCGCAGGCTCCCCGTGTCCGTCGTGGGCAGCAGCGGATCGTCCAGCAGCCGGTACAGCAGGTGCGGGGGCAGGAACAACCGGGACACCCGGTGCCGCTCCACCGCGGCCAGTACGGCCCCGGCGTCGAACCCGTCCTGCATCACCACGGTGCCGCCCGAGGCCAGGGCCAGGTCCGCGGTGGTGCCGCCGCCGTGG
Source organism: Kitasatospora sp. NPDC001132 (assembly GCF_053598415.1). Taxonomy (NCBI): domain Bacteria; kingdom Bacillati; phylum Actinomycetota; class Actinomycetes; order Kitasatosporales; family Streptomycetaceae; genus Kitasatospora; species Kitasatospora sp. NPDC001132. Next base: position 97,765 of record NZ_JBSFKF010000020.1, read on the forward strand.
CAGAGCGGGGTGCACAGCAGGAACACCGAGCCGGCCAGCAGCCGCGGGCGCGGCGGGCGCGCGAAGCGGCGCAGCACCCCCTTCGGGCGCCCGGTGGTGCCGCCGGTGAACTTCACCGCCATCACGTCCTCGGGTCGGTAGCGGGGTTCCAGCGGGGCGGGGGAGCAGGCCGCGGCGAGGTCCAGCAGGTCCGTGCCGAGCCCGAGCGGCGAGGGCCCCAGGGCGAGTAGGACGGCCGAGGGCACGGCCCGCGCGATCCCGTCGGCCGCCGCCGCGCACCGGACCGGGTCGAAGACCAGTGCGGAGGTTCCGACGAACTGCGCCTGCGCCACCTGCTCCGCGACCGGCCACTCCGGGAACGGCAGCGCGACCCGGCAGCCCAGCAGGTTCGCGGCCAGTCGCACCAGCAGCGCCTCCGGCCGGTTCCCGGCCAGGACCGTCACGCCGTCCCCGCGCCCGAGCCCGGCCCGCTCCAGGGCCCGGGCGACGCGGTGCACCAGGTCCAGGCAGCGCTGCGCGCTCCACGCCTCGTCCCCGTAGCGGATCGCCACCCGGGCGGGATCGCCCGCGAGCCCGTCCAGCACCAGCGCGGTGTACGTCGGAGCCGCCTCGGCCATGGCCCCTCCTCCTGTATGACGGGGCGTCAGCCTAGTGGATGGCCGGTCCCACGGATGCACTGCGGCGACCGGGGCCCCACCGGCACCGACAGGCGCGCGCGGGCGGGGGTGAGCGGTGTCGGCGGCTGTTGTTAGGGTTCCCGGTCGGACGTGAACGGGGGCTCGGGCTGGTGGGCGGCGAGGTGGAAGCGGATGCGGTCGTGGCGCCGCGCGGCGTGGTCGATCTGCGGGGCGAGGACGGGGCGGGGTTCGTCACCGTCTACCCGGCCGACGCCGTCGTGGTGGTGTCCGGGCTGCCCGGGGCCGGGAAGAGCACGCTGCTGCGGCGCTGGTCCGGGGTGGCCGTCCGGGCCGTGGACCCACGGACGGTGCACGAGGCCTGCGAGGCCGTGATGCCGGCCGCCCTGCCGTACGCGGTGTACCGGCCCTGGGCCCGGCTGGAGCACTTCCGGCTGCTGCGCTCCTCGGTGCGCGGCGGTGGTCCGCTGCTGGTGCACGACTGCGGCAGCCGTGCCTGGATGCGGCGCTGGCTCGCCCGGGAGGCGAGCCGACGGGGCCGCGAACTGCACCTGGTGCTGCTGGACGTCGGTGCCGCCACCGCGCTGGACGGCCAGCGGGCCCGCGGCCGGCACGCCTCCACCCGGGTCTTCGCCCGCCACCGTCGGGGCCTGGAACGGCTGCTGGCCGACTTCACCCGGCACGTGCGCTCCGGCGGCCCGATGCCGACGCCCGAGGCCTCGTCCGTGCTGCTGCTGGACGCCGTCTCCCGCTCCCGCGCCGAGGCGGTGCGCTTCGGGCCCGCCGGCTGACCACCGGCCACGGGCGGGGCCGCCCCGGGCGAGAACCGGCCTACCCGGGGTCCATGATCGCCGGTTGGCCCCGCGGCGGTGCCCGGCACTGCCAGACTGGGGCCGGCAGTGTTCGACACCGAGAGAGGCCACACCCCGCATGTCCAGCGCCGTCGTCGAGAATCCGTGGTTCCGCAGGTTCAACCCGTCCGACTCCGCGCCCGCCCGGATCGTGATCTTCCCGCACGCGGGCGGCTCGGCCAGCTACTACCTGGAGTACGCCAACGCGCTGGCGCCGCACGCCGACGTGCTCGCGGTCCAGTACCCGGGCCGGCAGAACCGCATCTCCGAGCCGACGATCCGCTCGGTGGCCGGTCTCGCCGAGGAACTCGCCCGGGAGCTGCGGGAGTGGGCGGACCGGCCGCTCGCCTTCTTCGGGCACAGCATGGGCGCGGCCGTGGCCTTCGAGACCGCCCGCTGCTTCGAGCGTGACGGTGTGAAGGGCCCCGACCGGCTGTTCGTCTCGGCCTGCCGCGCGCCCCTGCTGGCCCGGACGAGCAGGATCCACCAGCTCCCGGACGACGAACTGCTCGCCGAGATCTCCGCGCTCGGCGGCACGGACGAGCGGGTCCTCGCCGTCCCCGCCCTGCGGGAGTTGATCCTGCCGAGCCTGCGGGCCGACTACACGGCGATCGAGACCTACCACAGCTCCCCGGATGCGACCGTGTCGCTGCCGATCACCGCCCTGGCCGGGGAGTCCGACCCGAACGCCGATGTCCACCAGGTCGGCGAGTGGGAGCGGCACACCACCGGCGCCTTCGACCTGCGGGTCTTCCCCGGCGGGCACTTCTACCTGGCCGACCGGACCGCGGACGTGGTGGAGGTGCTCACCGCGCACCTGCGCGGCTGAGCCGGTCCGCTCGGGCACACCCGGGGCGCTCGGGCGACGGCGACGGCGGCGGGGGCCGGCAGCGGCCGGCGGTGCGGATCGGACACCGTGCCGACTCCCGTACCGGCTCCCGCGCCGGACACCGCGCCGGACACCGCTCCGACTTTCGAACCGGTGTGCCCGTACCGGTGACCGGAGCGTGCCCGCTCGACTACTGTGCCTGCTTGACAGGCCATCAGTGGATCACCGGGAGGAAACCGTGCGCCGGATCGCCGTTGTCGGAGCGGGCCAGGCAGGCCTCCAGCTCGCGCTCGGGCTGGTGGCGGACGGGTACCGGGTGACGCTGGTCGCCGAGCGCACCCCGGAGCAGCTGCGCGGCGGCCGGGTGCTGTCCACCCAGGCGATGTTCGGCCCGGCGCTGCGGATCGAGGCGGCGGCCGGGCTGGACCTCTGGGCCGAGCAGGCGCCGGCCGTCTCCTCGGTGCAGGCGGTGCTGGCGGCGCCCCCCGGCGTGCGGGCGCTGGAGTACACCATGACGCTGGACGAACCCGCCCAGTCGGTGGACCAGCGGCTCAAGCTGGCCGCCTGGCTGGAACTGCTGGCCGAGCGCGGCGGCGAGGTCGAGTACCGCACGCTGGACCGCGCCGGACTGCAGGAACTGGCCCTACGGCACGAGTTGACCGTGGTCGCGGCCGGGCGCGGCGCCCTGTCCGGGATCTTCGAGCGCGACGCCGTCCGCTCGCCCTTCGACCGGCCGCAGCGGGCACTGTCCTGCCTGTACGCCCACGGCGTCGGCTCGCCGGACCCGGCCGCCGGGCCGAGGGCCCGGATGAACGCCCTGCCCGGCCTCGGCGAGCTGTACCTGCAGCCGGCGCTCACCCTCTCCGGCCCCTGCGACATCCTGCTCTGGGAGGCGCTGCCCGGCAGCCCGCTGGACGCGTTCGGCGACGCCCCGCCGCCGGACGTCCAACTGGCCCGGATCCGCGAGCTGTTGGGCGAGTACCTGCCCTGGGAGGCGGAACTCTGGACGGAAGCCGAGCCGACCGACGCGGGGGCCGGACTGTTCGGCGCGGTCACTCCGGTGGTCCGCCGCCCGGTCGCCGAACTCGGCTCGGGCGTGGACGCCGTCCACGTGCTGGGCCTCGGCGACGCGGTGGTGGTGACCGACCCCATCACCGGACAGGGCGCCAACAACGCCGCCCGCGCGGCCGAGGCCTACCGCCAGGCCGTCGTCGAGCACGGCGACGCCCCGTACACGGCCGACTGGATGTGCCGCACCGCCGAACGGTTCTGGCAGCAACAAGCCCGCCACAGCGTGGAGTTCACAGCGGCGATGCTGACCGTTCCGGCCCACCTCCAGGACGTGTTCGCGGCCGCCGCCGAACACCCTGAAGTCGGCCGCCGGCTCGCCAACACCTACGCCGAACCCAGCGACCACGCCGCCTGGCTGGCCACCCCCGACCTGACGGCCGCCTACCTCGCCATGCTCGGCTAGCACTGCGGATTCCCCAGGACTGCGTCTGCGGGCTCCCACCGGCTGCGGCCGAGAGCCCCGTCCTGGCCTGGAGCCGTGATGACCATCCCAGGCGAGATCCTCCTGTGGCTCGCTGACAGCGGATACGCCAGCGCCGCCTCCTTCGAGGAGCTCACCCACCTGCCGCTGCTGGTCTCGGTCACCAGCGAGGCTGGCCAGGCAGGACCCCGCGGAGCGCCAGGCCGCCCCCGCCGGCCAGCAAGCCATGGCCGGCCTCCTGGGCAACCCCGACCGGCCGGGCCCAACACCGCCAGCGCAGCGCTCTCGTCGAACCGGGCTTCGCGCAGCTCTTCCAGCGGTTCGGCCGACACCTCGACTACCGCGGCCGCCGAGCCGTCGACACCGAGATCAAGCTCCTCGGCACCGTCCACAACCTCAGCAAACTCATCTCCAGCACCACACGATCCCGCTCTTGACTCCCGGCCGGGGAAAGCCGTGCGACAGCCTCGCCGCGGTCGCGCGGATGTTGCGAAACCTCCGTCGGACCCGGGCGGGGGTGAGCCTGCGGGGTCGGACGGGGCAGCGGCCGTTCTCTCGTGCTTCGTGACTCGACATCTCGAAGCGTGGAGAACGGCCGCCTCCGCTGTCTCGGGAAGAACCGCCGATCAGCAGGTCGGGTGACCTGCGAGGTTAAACGCCAAGCTGAGAGCCGGCCTGGCGCTGACGGACGGCCGGTGCTGACGGCGGGGTGTGCGGGTGGGGCGGCCGAGGACCGGGTGGGTCGGCGACGCTCGGTGGTCGGAAGGTCTCGATCTGCCAACGAGTGGGGATTCGGTGGACGGTGCGTGTGCGGTTCCTGCTTGAATCGCACGACTCATCCAAACGGAACGGAGCGTTCTCCACCCATGCCTTCACGGATACCCGGTCGCCGCCGGGCCGGCCTGGCCGGATTCGCCGGACTCGTCCTCACCGTCGGCCTGGCGCTGACCGGTTGCGACCCGTCGGCGGCCGACAGCGCCGCCACGGCCTCGGCCACGCCGACCGCGGCAACTACCACGGCCGCGGCCGCGGTGACCACTCCGCCGGCGGCTCCTGCGGCGCCGGCCCCGGTCAGCACCCCGCCGGCCGAGCCGGCGCCCGCCGCCCCGGTGGCCACGCCCCCGCCCGCGGCGCCTTCGGCCCAGCCCGGTGCCCACTCGCAGGCGCCCGCCACCAAGGCGCCGCAGCCGAAGGTGACCACCGCCCAGCCGCCGACCGACCCCGAGCCCCCCGCGGCGGCCGGGGCCGGCGCCGGGTGCGAGATCCGCTCGAACGCGGGCAACTGCTACGAGGCCGGGCAGTTCTGCCGCAACGCGGACCTGGGCAAGAGCACCCACGAGGCCGGCGGCCGGGTGATCTACTGCCGGATGGTCAGCGGGAAGCCGCACTGGCAGGCCTGAGGCCCCTCGGCCCGGGGCGGTCCGCGCTCAGATGTCGATGACGCCCAGGGTGTCCCAGAACAGGTGCTCGTAACCCTGGAGCAGCAGCCCGTACTCGCGTGCGGTGTCCATGGTCGGCTCGTCCAGCCGGCCCGGGCCCAGCGCGTCGGCGGCCTGCTGCTCCAGTTCGGGAGCGGGCCGGGCGAAGAAGTCGAAGAACGCGCAGGCCCCGTCGGAGAACCCGTACTGGTGGCGCAGGGCCTGCGCGATGGCGGCGCAGTAGCCGCCCCAGGCGGCGAAGTTGGCGACCAGGGCGACGGCCGCGGCGTCGGGCTCGCCGTTCAGGGCGAGCCAGGCGAGGTAGTGGGGGTAGGCCTGGCAACCAGGCAGCGGCGGGTGGGACTCCAGCGCGCGGCGGTCGAGGCCGACGGCGGCGCCGAGGTCGGGCAGGGTTCGTAGTGCGGCGCTCTCGCCCTCGGCCATGGTGGCGAACCAGGCGCTGACCGGCCGGTCCGCGCAGCGACCGGCGAGCAGCAGCAGGCTGCGGCGGTCGGAGCGGATGATCCGGTGCTGCTGGGCGGCGAGTTCGGCCAGTGCCGAGCGCGGCGCGGTGCCGTCGGCGAGTGCTGTGACCAGAGCGGGGGCGGTGTCGCCGGGCGCCAGTTCGGCGCGCAGGGCGTGGATCTGGTCGAGGATCGGGTGGTTCACCGGTGCCTCCGGGGTGCGGTTCGGTCCGGTGCCATTCCTACCGTCCGGCGGTGCCCGTGCGGCGGCGACAGGCCGGGCCCGGGGCGGGGACGCGCCCTCGGCCGGGCGGTGCGCCCGGCCGGGAGCCGGTCGAGTGGGCGGCCGTGAGTCGGTGGCGGCGGGTGGGTGGGGGCGGGTGCTCCGTCCGTCAGGAGTCCGCGCAGGCCTTGCCGATGTCGCCGGCGGCGTCGGTGATCGGCTTGAAGTCGGGCTGCTTGCCCTTGGAGACCCGGTCGATGGCGTCGTTGACGGCCTTGGAGAGCCGGTCGGCGGCCGCGTCGGCCTTGCCCCCGTTGTCCTGGCGGATCTTCTTCGCATCGTCGGCGACCTTCTTCAGGGCCTCGACGGTGTGGGTGCGGCGGCTGTCGTCGGTGATCTGCCCGACGTTGACCGCCGAATCCGCGAGGTCCTGGACGTCGCCGGTGAGGCTGATCGCCCGCTTTCCGCAGTCCAGGGCCTGGTCGGCGTCGCACGCTGTGAACAGCGGGGCCGCGAGGAGCAGCGCGAGCGCGGTGGCGGCCAGGCGGTACGGCTTCCTTGTCATGTCTGTATCCCTCCCACCGGGTCAACGCCGGTATGCCGTGTGGCGGTTCCGGGTGGCTGTGTGAACTGTTGGGAAAGTCCTTGCTCTCGGGGGAGGAGGTGCCCCGTCGGTTGGTCCGGGCAGGGCAGGGCAGGGAGGGCAGGGCGGGGCGGGGCAGAGCGGGGCGGGGTAGGGCAGGGCGGGCGGGGCCGGGTGCCGGGTGTTCACCCCGGGGAGACGTCCGCGGGGTGAACACCCGGGCCGGTCCTACCGGTCGGCGGAGTCGGACAGGTCGCGCACCAGGCCGGCGATGGTCGGGACGGCCACCGCGTGCGCGTCGGCCGCCCGCAGCACGGCGCCGCCGATGGCGTCCAGCTCGGTCGGTCGGCCGGCCTCCACGTCGCGCTGCATCGAGGACTTCATCGCCTCGGGAAGGCGGTCGAAGGAGGCGAGCAGGGTCTGGGCGTCCGCCGGCGCGCCGACCGCCCGGGTGACGGCGGCGATCTCGTCCAGCACGGCGAGGAGTTCGGCCCGGTGCTCGGTGCGCACGGTGCCGATCCCGCTCGCGTGACGGGTGGTGAGCAGGGCGAACGGGGCGAGGAAGGAGAGCTTGCTCCACAGCATCGCCGTCTCGTCCTCGCGCAGCACGACGTCCAGCCCGCTGTGCCGCAGCTGCTCGGCGAACTCGGCCACGGGGGAGTCGGGTTCGGTGGTCGCGCCGAGTTCGATGGTGGCGAACGGGCTGGTGTGTTCGATCCGCCCGGGTGCCGTCCGGGTGGCCTCGACCCGGATGGTGCCGGCCACCACCCGTCCGGCCGGGTAGCGCTCGCGCAGCAGCGCCATGTGGTCCAGGCCGTTGAGCAGCGGCACCACGATCCCGGTGCCGAGCACCTGCGGGGGCATCCGGTCGAGCGCGGCGGCCAGCGCCGTCTCCTTGACCGTCACGAAGGCCGCGTCGACCGGCTCGCGCAGCTCGGTCGCGGCCTCCACCCGGGCGGTGAACTCGCCGAACCGGCCGCTGCGGACGTGCAGTCCGTCCCGCTCGATGGCGGCTGCGGTCGCCTCGCCGGCCAGGCAGACGACCCGGTGGCCGTCGCGGGCGAGCAGCCCGCCGATCAGTCCGCCGACGCCGCCCGGTCCGAGGACGGCGACGGTCAAGGGTGTGGTGGTCATGGTGACTCCCGTGGATGGATGGATGGGTGGGTGGGGGCGGGTGGATGGAGGGGGCCCTCGTTGCGCAGGTAGCGCTGGAAGTCGGCCCGTCGGTCCATCGCCCGGTCGACGCCGTCCGGCAGCGGCACCACGTCCAGGTGGTACTCGACCGGGGTCCGCTCGCCGTCGGGTTCGCAGCGCCAGAGCGTACGACCCCGGGTGCCGGGCGGCCCGATCACCGCGAAGGGCGGTATGCGCCCGTCGGGTTGGACCAGCAGCAGGCCGTCGCCCCGCTCCGGGTCGAGGCCGCCCATGAGCTCGTCCTCCTCCTCCAGGAAGAGGTACGCCAGCCGGACCGGCTCGCCCGGGACGGGGAACTGCCCGATGAACACCAGGGGTTCACCGGTGGTGGGGGAGAGCGGCCAGGTGGGCTCGGTCAACCAAGAAGGCTCGCCGCCGAGTTTGGGGACGGGTGCGGTGATCGGCCGCTCGGCCGGGCGCGGGGACAGCTGCCTGCGAGGGAGGAAGGCGGCGTCGTGCGGACCGGTGGCGGTACCGGTCGGGTGGGGGATCATCCGGCGGCCCCGGCGGGGGCATGGTGCCCGGTGGGTGCTCCGTGCTCTGCGGGTGCTTCGTGCCCGGTGGGTGCGCCCTCCTCGGCGGGGGCGGACAGGGAGGCGTAGTCGAAGGCGGACGGCTTCTCGCGGCGCGGCTTGCGACCCGGGGCGGGCGGTAGGCGCCGGGGGCCGGGCGCCCGGTGGAGGAAGAGCGCTCCATGGCGGAGGTTGCCGCCGCCGGGATCGGGCACCGGCAGGCCCTCGGCGCGCAGCGCCTCGACCAGCTCGTGCGCCGGCCGACCCAGCAGGTCGATCCCGTGGTAGCCGACCGGGCAGGCGGGGCGGTCGTCGCTCGGGTTCCGGCCGACCGTGACGGAGTGGAGGCGGTCGTGGTCGTCGGCGCCGATGGTGACGCTCACCCCGGGCAGCTCGAAGGCCAGCGCCCAGGAGCAGCCGCAGACGAAGGTGCTCCGCACCCCGTCGGGCAGCAGGCCGGCGTGCGGGGCCAGCAGCGCGCGCACCTCCGCCTCGGTGAGGCAGAAGCGGAGCTCGGGCAGCGGGGCGGGCAGGCCGACGCCGCGACCGGGCAGCAGGTCGATGGTCACCTGATCATGATCGCCCGTCAGGCGGACGGTCGAGGAGCCGGGGGGTGGAAGAGCCGGGGGGGGAAGAGGCGGGCAGATCGCGTTCGACCACTGACGGCGTCCGGAAGTGACCGCAGGCGGGCTCTCGCCGGGTCAGATGACCTCGGCCTGACCCGGGGTGACGCAGTAGGAGTACTCGCCGACCTCCACGGTGTAGCCCTTCGGTGGTTCCAGGGATGTCGTCCACCAGATCCCGGTGATCTCCCCTACGGCCGTCGTCTCGCCCGGGGAGTCCGACTCGATGCGGATTCGGACGCGGGTTCTTTCGGGCAGGTCGCTGCGATAACGGGGCGGCATTCCGGGATGAAGCCCTCCCCGGGAGACAAGGAACTCTGGCCGTAGTCCCCAGGGCCTGCCGTCCTCGGTCTCCACCGAGTAGAACGGTCCGACGTAGCCGTCGCGCTCGTCCTGCTCGATGACACACCCGATGATCACACCGCGGCTGCCCACGATCTCCGGCCCGAGCCAGCCCAGCTCCTGCATGGGTGGATTCGGCGTCGTCAGTTCCACCAACTCGCCGTAGGCCAGAGTGGCTCGCTCGGGCCAGGGAGTCTCGTCCAACAGCCACCGTTGCTCGACCGTCATGGGCGCCTCTTGTTCCTGGCCTCGGTTGACCCACTGCAGTCTAACGGCGAAGCGGCTGGCCGAAGTGGCCTGGTCAGCCCTCCAGCCGCGTGCTCAGAAGACTTCGCTCACTGCCACATCGGATCTACTCGTCCAGGGTGCGGAAGGCGACGGCTGTGCGGCGAGGGGGAGCGCGCGGATGGCGGTGGACGAACGACTGGCGGCGGACGAACGACTGGCGGCGGACGCGCCCCTTGTGGCGGTGGTCCGGGCGCGGGACGTCGACGCGGTGTGGGAGGCGCTCTGCGCCGGTGCGGACTCGGACGCCCGCACCACGTACGGGCTGCCCCTGCTGTGGGCGGCTGTGGACGGCTTCGATCACGAGGTCGCCGCCGTCCTGGTCAAGCACGGCGCCGACCCGGACCGTCCGCTGCCCGACGGGACGACCCCGTTGCTGCGCGCCGTGGACCTCGGCTCCCCGGCGCTGGTCGGGGCGGTCCTCGGCAAGGACCCGGCGCTGCGACTGCCCGCCGCGGCCCGCGCACGGCTGCTCGCACTGGCCAGGTCCTCTCCGAGGGGGTTTAGCACCACCTGCGGGGTTCGGTTTCCCGAACCCCGGATTCGGGTGCCAGCACAATCGATCTCCCGGCCCCGGACGCCCACGATGGAGGGCATGAACGGGATGACGACAGCCGCCGCCACGGTGGCGCACGACGGAGTGACGGGCTCCGCCCTGAGCGCGGCCGGGCTGCACCGGGAGTACGGGCGCGGCGCGGCGGCGGTACGGGCGCTGCGCGGGGTCTCGGTAGCCTTCGCACCGGGGACGTTCACGGCGGTGATGGGGCCGTCGGGATCCGGCAAGACCACCCTGCTGCACTGCCTGGCCGGCATGGACCGCCCCACCAGGGGCACCGTGCGGTGGGGCGACACCGAGGTGTCCGGGCTGCCCGAGCGGCGGCTGGCGGAGCTGCGCCGCACCCGGGTGGGGTTCGTGTTCCAGGCCTTCAACCTGATGTCCGCGATGACGGTCGCGCAGAACGTCGAACTGCCGGGGCGGCTGGCCGGGCGGCCGCCGGAGCGGGCCCGGGTGCGCGAGGCGCTGGCCCGGGTCGGGCTGGCCGGGCGCGAGCGGCAGCGGCCCGGGCAGCTGTCGGGCGGTCAGCAGCAGCGGGTGGCGATAGCCAGGGCGTTGGTCTCCCGGCCGGAGGTGCTGTTCGCCGACGAGCCGACCGGCGCGCTGGACCGTGCCACCGGGCAGGCCGTCCTGGCCCTGCTTCGCGCGGGCGTCGACGCCGACGGGCAGACGTGCGTGATGGTCACCCACGACCCGGTCGCCGCCGGGTACGCGGACCGGGTGCTGCTGCTGGCCGACGGCCTGCTGGTGGACGAGCTAACCAGGCCGACGGCCGCACAGGTCGGCGAGCGGCTGAGCCGGTTGGGAGGGTGAGCGCGATGAACAGTCCCGTACTGAGTCTCTCGGCGGGGCAGATCCGTCGCCGACCGGCCTCCTTCGCCGGGCTGGGGACGGCACTGTTCCTGGCGGTGGCGGCGGTGACGCTGTTCGGTTCGCTGGTCGCCGCACAGGTCACGGCGCCGGACGCGGCGAAGCGGGCGGCGGTCCCCGGGCCGGGGCTGGTGCTGATCGCCGGGGCGTTCGGCGAGATCGCCGTCCTGGTCGCGCTGTTCGTGGTCGTCAACGCGCTCGGCTTCACCCTGCGCCAGCAGCACCGCGACCTCGCGCTGCTGCGTACCGTCGCGGCGACACCCCGTCAGGTGCGCAGGGTGGTCCGCGCGCAGGTGGCGGTGACGGTCCTGCTGGTGGCCGTGCCCGGCGGCCTGGTGGGATTCCTCGCCGCCCGGGCGTTCCTCGCCGCACTCCAGGAGCGCGGCATGGCCGCACCGGGGCTGCGTATACCCGGGGCGCCGGTGCCGGCGCTGATCGGCATCGGGGTGGCGCTGCTGGTCGGCCTGGCGGCCACCGCCGTGGCGGCCCGCCGGATCACCGGGCCGGCCCCGGCCGTCGCGCTGGCCGGGGGCGGCGGGCCACGGCGGACGGGAGTGCCGCGGCTGCTCGCCGGGCTGGCGGTGCTCGCGGGCGGTGGGCTGCTGCTGCGACTGGCGGCGAGCCGACCGGCCGGAGAGCTGGACAAGGCGGGGCAGGCCTCGCTGCTCGGCTCGCTGGTGCTGCTGGTCGCAGTCGGACTGCTGGCGCCGGTCGCGGCGCGGGGCCTGGCAGCCGTGCTCGGCGCCCCGGTGCGGATGCTGGCGCCCAGGACCGGCTGGCTGGCGGACGCCAACCTGCGCGGCTACGCGGCCCGGCTCTCCTCGGCGGTGGTGCCGGTCGCGCTGCTTGTGGGGCTCTCCGGCACCATGCTGGTGCTCACCAGCACGGCCGAGTACGTCGCCCGGGAGACGGGTGCCGCGACCAGCGTCACCAAGGCGAGCGACATCTGGCTGCGTGAGATGGAACTCGGGCTGCTGGTCTGCTTCGCGGCGGTCTCCACGGTCAACACCCTGGTGGCGCTCACCGCCGACCGGCGCCGCGAGTTCGCGCTGCTGCGCCTGGTCGGGGCGACGAGGCGGCAGCTGCTGCGGATGCTCTCCGTGGAGGCGGTCCTGACCACGGCGATCGGTGTGCTGCTGGGGGCGGCGGTGGCGGCCGCGGCCTCGGGGGCGTTCAGCCTGGCGGTGACGGGCTCGGCGGCGCCGGTCGTACCGGGAGCGGCGTGCGCCCGGGTGGTGCTGGGGGCGGCGGTGCTCACGGTTCCGGGGATCGTCGGCACGGGGCTGTGGGCGGTCGGCGGCTCGGCGGTGGAGGCGACGGGCGGGGAACGGGGGTGAGGCGGGGGGAGGTAGCAGGCGGCGTCGACGGCGGGCCGCGCACGGCGGGCCGGGGAAGTGGGCCGGGCACGGTGTCGGTGGACCGGCTGTCCGGTGGGTCGTGAGCGAGGAAGGGCAGGTGAGTGGGTGGTTCCCGTGGTGCCCGTGGTTCCTGGTGGATGCTGGGGGCCGGTCGGCGGGTGAGTGGTGAGGTGGATGGTGGCTGAGCGGCAGCGGTACCGGTCGGTGCGCGGCGGTGAACTGGCCTTCGCGGTGCTCGGGTTGCCGCTCGGGGTGCTCGGCGGGGTGTACGCGGTCGCCGTCCTCTACGCCGGTGCGCTGCTCTCGCTCACCGTGCTGGGCCTGCCCTTCGTGGTCGCCGCGCTGCTCGGGGCGACGCGGCTCGGCGGGCTGCACCGGTGGCTGGTCGGGCGGCTGCTCGGGGAGGAGGTGCCCGCACCGCCGCCGCTGCCGCGTCCGTCCGGGGCGTTCGCCCGGGGCCGGGCGGTGCTGACCGATCCGGCGGCCTGGCGGACGCTGCTCTACCTGCTCCTGCGGCTGCCGCTGGGCGTGCTCGGCTTCCCCGCCGTGGTCGGACTGCCGCTCGGCAGCGTCTGGCTGGTGGGCTTCCCGCTCTGGGCGCGGATGATGGAGCCGGGCCCGAGGTCGACCGGTCTGCTGGACCTCAGTGCGATCCCGGCCGGCCTCGCGGTGCTGGCCGTCGTCCCCGCCGTGGTGCGAACGCTCGCCGGGGCGGACCGTACGCTGGCCCGCACCCTGCTCGGGCCGGTGCGCTCGCAGCAGCGGGTGCGTCAGCTGGAGGAGGCCCGGGCCACCCTGCTGGCCGACAGCACCGATCGGCTGCGCCGCCTGGAACGCGACCTGCACGACGGCACCCAGGCGCAACTGGTCGCGCTCGCCATCACACTGTCCCTGGCCGACGACGCGCTGGGGAACGGCCCGGTGGGTGAGACCGCGGTGGGCCAGACCGCGGTGGGTGAGGGGGCGGCGGGCCGGGCCGGCCCCGGGAGGAGCGGCCCGCTCGGCGCGGCCGGGCCCGACCTCGGGCGGCTGCGCACCCTGCTCGACCGGGCTCGCGGGCAGGCAGACGACACCATCACCGGCCTGCGTCGGCTGACCCGGGGCATCCACCCGGTGGCGCTGGACGGCGGACTGGCCGAGGCGCTGCCGGGTCTGACCGCCACCTCGCCGGTGCCGGTCGACGTCCGGCTGGACCTGCGGGAGCGTCCCGAGGAGGTGATCGAGCGGGCCGTCTACTTCTGCGCGGCCGAGTTGCTGACCAACGTGGCCAAGCACAGCGGCGCGCGGTCGGCGGAGCTGAGCGTGACGGCGGCCGACGGGAGGGTCCGGCTGACCGTGCGCGACGACGGACACGGCGGGGCCGCGATCGGGACGGGCACCGGGCTGGCCGGCCTGGCCGAGCGGCTCGCGGCCGTGGACGGAAGGCTGCGGGTGGACAGCCCGGCCGGCGGGCCGACGGTGGTCAGCGCCGACCTGCCCGGCCGGCTCTGACGGGCGGGCACGGGCCCGAGCCCTCGGGGCCGCGTCCGATTCAGGCGCCGCTCTCCGCGAGGTAGGCGAGCACGGCCTTGACCCGCCGGTTGTCCGCGTCGGTCGCGGGCAGCTCGAACTTGCCGAACACGGCGGCGACGTGTTTCTCCACCGCCCGCTCCGAGACCACCAGCAGCGTGGCGATCGAGCGGTTGGAGTGCCCCTGCGCCATCAGCTCCAGCACCTCCCGCTCGCGCGGGGTGAGCGCGTCCACCCGGTTGCGCCGCCCGCCGTGCATCAGGCCGTCGACGATCTCCGGGTCGAGGGCCGTGCCGCCCGCGGCGACCCGGTGCAGGGCGTCCACGAACTCGGAGGTGCGGGCCACGCGTTCCTTGAGCAGGTAGCCGATGCCGGCGGCGCCGTCGGCCAGCAGCCGGGCCGCCCAGGCGGTCTCGACGTGCTGGGAGAAGACCAGGATGCCGACCTCGGGCAGCGCGGCCCGGATCTCCACCGCGGCCCGGATGCCCTCGTCGGTGTGGGTGGGCGGCATCCGGATGTCCACCACGGCCACGTCGGGCCGGTGCCCGGTGACGGCGGCGACCAGCTCGGGCGCCGTCCCGGCGGTGGCGACCACGGCGCATCCCCGGGCGGTGAGGAGTTCGACCATGCCGTCCCGGAGGATCACCGAGTCCTCGGCGAGGACGACGCGGAGCTGCTTGTCGATCATGCCGTCATTATCCGGTCCGGGGCTCCGGAGAATCCTTCAGTCTGGACTGTACAGTCCAGACTGATGAAACTACCGTGGAGCCGTGACCGTGAAGCGAACCGCCCGCGCCGCCACCGCGGCCCGCAACGCCCCGCCCGAGCCTGTCGCGTCCGCCGAGACCGCCGAGACCGCCGAGTTCACGGGATCCGCCGAGCCCGCGGAGGTCGCCCGGACCGGCGCCTCCGTGGTTCCCGACACTGCGGCGTCGGCCGCCCGTGAGCTGCGCGCCGTGTTCAGCCGGTTGCGCCGCACCCTCCGGGAGACCGGCGGCTCCAGCGACCTGACCCCGTCCCAGACCGCCGTGCTCAGTCGGCTGATCGGTGACGGTCCGGCCTCCGCCAGTGCGCTGGCCGCCGCCGAGCGGGTCCGTCCGCAGTCGATGGCCGCCACCCTCGCCGCGCTCGAACAGCACGGACTGGTCGGACGGCGCCCCGACCCCGAGGACGGGCGCCGTCAGCTGGTCAGCCTCACCGAGGCCGGCCTGGCGTACGTCGCGGACAGCCGCCAGGCCCGCCAGGAGTGGCTGACTATGGCCATGGCGCAGCACTACACCGAGGCCGAGCGTGCCACCATGCTGGAGGCACTGGCCCTGATGGACCGGTTGAACCGGCGATGACCGGCCCGGCCGCTCTGCTGGCCCGGCTCCTTCCCCGCCGTCCGCAGCCCGCTCAGGACGGCGGGTTCGACCGCCGACTGATCGCACCGATGGTGCTCGGCTCGGTGCTCAACCCGATCAACTCGTCGATGATCGCGGTGGCCCTGGTGCCCGTGGGCGCCGCCTTCGGTGCGCCGCCCGCCGAGACCGCCTGGCTGGTCACCGCGCTCTACCTGGCCACCGCCGTCGGTCAGCCGGTGATCGGGCGGCTGGTGGACACCCACGGCCCGCGCCGGCTCTACCTCGCCGGGACGGCGCTGGTCGGCCTCGCCGGGCTGCTCGGCGCGCTCGCCCCGTCGCTCGGGCTGCTGATCGCCGCCCGGGTGCTGCTCGGGCTGGGCACCTCCGCGGCCTACCCCGCCGCGATGCACCTGACCCGCGGCGAGGCCGAGCGGACCGGGCGGTCCAGCCCCACCGGGGTGCTGACGGTCCTGGCCGTCGCCAACCAGACCGTCGCCGTGGTCGGCCCCACACTCGGCGGGCTGCTGATCGGCGCGGGCGGCTGGCGGACGGTCTTCGCCGTCAACGTCCCGCTGTCGCTGGCCTGTCTGGCGCTCGGCGCCGCCCGGCTGCCCGTCACCGAGCGCCACCCCGACGGCGACAACGGCTCCCGTCCCGACCGTCCCGAAGGCCCTGAAGGCCCCGACCGCCCCGACGGCCCCGACCGTCCCGACGGCCCGGAGCGCCCCGACGGCCCGGAGCGCCCCGCCCGTCCGGAGCGCCCCGAAGGCCCCGCCCGCCCGGAGCGCCTCGACCACGCCGGGATCGCACTGTTCGCCGTCCTCCTGCTCGCCCTGATGCTGTTCCTGATGACGCCCGACCCGGCGCGCTGGTACCTGCCGGCGCTCGCCGTCCTGGCGGCCGTCGCCTTCACCGTCCGCGAGCGGCGGGCCCGTAACCCCTTCATCGACCTGCGGGCGCTCGCCGCCAACCGCCCGCTGATCGCCACCTACCTGCGCCAGGTCCTCGGCTACACCGCTGTCTACGCCTTCCTCTACGGCTACACCCAGTGGCTGGAGGAGGGGCGCGGCCTGTCGGCCGCCACCACCGGACTGGTGCTGCTGCCGCTCTCGCTGACCGCGCTCACGGCCGCCGGCCTCAGCGGCCGCAGCCCGGGCGTGCGCGGCAAGCTGCTGGTCGGTTCCGTCTGCCAGATCGCCTCCTGCGCCGCCCTGTTGCTGGTGCACGCGAGCAGCCCGGGCGCCCTGCTGATCGCGGTCGGGGTACTGGCGGGCGCCTCCCAGGGGCTGATCGGGCTCGGCACCCAGACCGCTCTCTACCACCAGGCCGACCCGGCCGCCATCGCCTCGGCGGCCGGGCTGCTGCGCACCTTCATGTACCTCGGGGCCATGGCGGCCTCGGCCGCGAACGCCGCCTTCTTCCCGCACGGCGCCACCACGGGTGGGCTGCACCACCTCGCGCTGTTCATGCTCGGTGGAGCGGCTCTGCTCTTTCTCCTCACGCTGCCGGACCGTTCCCTCGGCCGATTGGGAAAGCCGCCGACGGAACAGTGACGATGGATCGGCTGGACCTGGTCACGAGGCCTGGCGGCAGGTGCACACCACTTCGGGAGGCGCCTCGCCCGGGCCGTGGTCGATGGCCATGAGAACGGGTTCTGGTCCAAGCTCTGTGACGAGGTGACAGCGAGTGTTGTCGGCCGCATGTGATTGGGTGCGCGGAGAGTTCTGCAGCCGGATCGGCTCATCTCGGGCGGGCGCGGGTTCCCGTGCCGGGCGCGGATGCCTGGGGAGAGCTCGACGGCCTCGGCCAGGTGGGCGTCCCGGGTGAGTTCGTGCAGCGTGCGCCGATCGTTTGACCCGTGCGCCTCGTCCAGCGTTCCTCGTCCGGCCAGTCGCGAACCGGGCAAGCCGTCGGCATGTGGACGGCCCGCCGGACCGGGAGGGTCGGGCGGGCCGTTCGGGCGGTGCGGCGGTGGTAGCGGGGTCGGTGGTGGCCGGGTCAGTGGTGGTCCGGGTGGTCGGTGAGCACGGTGGTGAAGATCGGCTCGCCGTGCTGGTGGCCGGTCACCGTGATGGTGACGGCGTCCGGGGTGTCACCGGGGGTGTGCCGGGCGGTGATCGTGGTGGGGGCGTCGTGTTCGGCGTACCGGTGGAAGGTGGTGGCCGCGGCGGCCGGGGTGATGGTGGCCGGGCTGATCAGCGCGTTGGCCGCCTGTCGGGCCGCCTCCAGCAGCACCATGCCGGGCATGTGGTCGTTGGCGTGGTCGAAGAGGGTCGGGTGCCGGAAGTCGGGGGTGAGGTGCCAGCTTCCGGGGGCGTCCGCCGGGGTCAGCACGACGTCGCACGGGCGGAGTCGGCCGACCCGGGCCGGCGGGAGCGGTTCGGCGGTCACGAGCGGTGCCGACGGGTGCTCGGCGTCGTGGCGTCCCTGGCGCAGCCGCTGGTAGGTGGAGTCCGGGACGGTGGTGAAGCGGGTGTGCCCGGTGGCGGCGAGCTGCGGGCCCCGTCGGACGACGGTTTCCAGCGTGAAGTCGACCGCGGTGCCGGAGCGGCGCGGCCGGGCGAGGAGCTGGACGTCGAGGGTGAGGTCGGTCGGCGCGGCACCGATGAGCAGCTGGTGCGGGCGGGTGGTGTAGTCGAGGTTCCACATCATGAACTTGTGGTCGAGCGGTACGCCGAACCGCGTGTGGGCGAGGTAGAGCCCGGCTTGGCGAATCGTTTCAGCAGCTTGGAGCGGGTCGTGCTGGGTGCCGTCCGGGGTGCTGAAGAAGGTGTGGGCTCGCGGCCACCGCGCGGTGACGGTGAAGGCGGTGGCCGTCAGCTGCTCGCTGCCGGTGAGGAAGACCTCGGCGCTGCAGACCCGGTGGACGTACTCCTTGGCGACGGTACTGGTCGGGCAGGGCGCCGGGGTTGTTGGTGCGGCCGGGTCGAGGAGGGGCGCGGAGTCCGTTTCGATGGCGAGGGCGGGCGTGGGCGTGCGGGAGGCAAGCAGAGTCATGGGGAGCACTCCGAGGGACCGGTGGCGGGCGGGGTGGGCTGCTCAGGGCTCGTAAGATACGTACCTACCGGTTTGGTTTTCAAGGAGACAGAACAATCGTTCGGCGGCCCGGTGTGATCGTACGGGCACGGTGAGTGGGGGCCGGGAGCTGGGTCGGACTCTCCCGGCGGATCCCGGGAGTCCGGACGAGATCACAGGCGTGGGATCAACTGTCGGGCAGGTCCGACGGCGTGCCCGGGCTCGGGTTCCGGAGGCCGTACTCCACGGCGGGGCTGGTGCCGAACACGTGCAGGACCGCCTGCCCGTCCGGCGAGACGTCCGCCACGAACAGCGCCTCGGGGCTGCCGGCCTCCACGAGTGCGCGCTGCACCGGCGCCACGGCCCGGCCGACGGACCGCTGCTCGCTCAGGGGCAGACTCCACCCCGTCCGGCTGATGCTTCCCACCACGGGGCGGGTGCGGTCGGGACGCACGGCCCGGAGGTGCGTCAGCAGCGGCTCCCAGGTGGCGAAGTCGTGGAGCGCGGGCACAGGTGTCCTCCGAACGGTACGGCGGGTCTCGCGTGGCGGGTGGTGGGTGGTGACGCGAAGGACCCTACCGACCGTCACCGACACCGGTGGGTCCGGATCGCTCCGGGGTGGAACGGGACGAGGAGGGCTTCCGGGCCACCGCCGTGCTGGGCGGGTTCGACGGCGGCCACGACCCGCTCGACGGCGAGGACGGAGGTCACCCCCGTCGGGGCGTCTCGGGGCGCAGCCTCAGGTAGTCGTCGAGGCGGGCCGAGGCTGTGAGCATCGCCAGGCCCCGGGTGGTGAGGCGCTGCTGCCAGCCGTCGAGGGCGGCGGCCGGCTCGCCGGTGCCGCCCGCCGTGCGGATCTGCCGCAGGACGGCGGCGATGCGGTCCAACAGATAGCCGCCCCGGCGGAGCAGGTGGGCGAGTTCGGCGTCGCGGACGTCGGACGGGAGGTAGCGGCGGTGGCCGGTGGCGCGGTCCCGGGCGGGGGCGAGGATGCCGGCGGCCTCCCAGGCCCGCAGGGTCGCGGGGGTGACACCGAGCCGGTGGGCGACCTCGCCGACGGAGCGCGGGCCGGGCAGCGCGGGAAGTCCGGTTCCGGCGGTGGTGCTGCCGGTCAGGTGGGTGCTGCCGGTCGGGCGGGTGCCGCCGGTCAGGTGGCCGACGGCTTCGCGGACGGTGGCGAGGGTCTCCCGGTCGCGCAGCAACTGGGCGTGGCCCCGGTCGAGTTCGGTGAGGGCGTCGCCGATCCGGTCGGCATGGACGGCGGTCATCACCGCGGCGGCGGCCGCGCGCCCGTACGCCGGGACGAGGGCGAGGTAGGCGCGTAGGGCGGCCGCGTGCTGCTCGGTGTAGATCCGGTACCCGGTGGGCGTGCGTTCGGCGGGCGGGAGGCAGCCGTCGCGCTCGTAGTTGCGGATCGCCTGGGTCGAGATGCCGTGCTCGCGCGCGAGGTCGGCGGGTCGCATGGTCGTCTCCCGTTCCGGGCCGGTTGGGCGTGCGGGGCCGATCGATCGTTCGGGGCTGTTTGAGGCTTTCTGCCGTCGCCGAGCGCCGGTGACGGGAAAAGTCTCAACCGTTCCTTCAAGGATACGCTTGAGGTCCATGAACCAGGACATGCATGACTTCGTCACCCCGGCGTGCGAGCTTCTGGGCCTCGGTGAGCCGACCCACCAGGAGCCGGCGTTCGGGCTGGTCCGCAACGAGCTGTTCGCCCGACTGGTCGACCGGGGCTTCCGGTCGATCGCCCTGGAGACCGACCGGGTCGCCGCCTTCGCCGTGGACGCCTACGTCCGGGAGGGTGTCGGCACCCTCGACTCGGTGATGCGGGACGGCTTCACCCACGGCTTCGGGGACCTCGAACCCAACCGCCGACTCGTCGCCTGGATGAGGGAGTTCAACCGGGAACGGCCGGCCGGCGAGCGACTGGCCCTGCACGGCTTCGACATCCCGACCGAGACCACCAGCGCACCCAGCCCGCGCCGCTACCTCGAACACGCCCGCGACTACCTCGGGCTCGGGCTCGACCTCGACCTCGAAATCGCCCGTTTGGTGGGTGAGGACGAGCGCTGGAGCCGCACGGAGGCGGTGATGGACCCGGAACAGTCGCCCGGCGGCACCGCCGAGGCGGCGCGGCTGCGCTGCCTCGCCGACGACCTCCTCCTCCAACTTGACATGCGGGCAACGGAACTGATCGCGGCGACCTCGGCCGCGGAGTGGTGCGCGGCCCGCACCCGGCTGACCGCCGGGATCGGACTGCTGCGCTACCACGCGCAGTCGGCGGTCCCGGGCCTCACGGCGAGCGACCGGATCAGCGCCCTGTCCGGCGTGCGGGACGCGCTGATGGCGCGGAACCTGCTCGACATCCGCACGGTCGAGGCCCGGCGCGGACCGACCCTGGTCTTCTCCCACAACCTGCACCTGCAACGGAACCCGAGCGCCTGGTCGTTCGGCGAACTGGACTGCCGGTGGTCGGGGGCGGGCCGCATCGTGGCCGCGCTGCTGGGCGAGCGGTACGCCTTCGTCGCCGGGAGCCTGGGGCGCAGCGAGGCGATCGGGCTGGCCGAGCCGGCACCGGGGACGTACGAGTCCCACCTGCAAGCACGCGGTGCGGTCTGGGAGTTGACGGACGCGGCACTGCCGGTCGAAGCCCGTACGCGCACCGACACCGTCCCGCGGCAGGGCTACTTCCCGCTCGACCGGGAGGTGCTCGACGGCGCGGACGCGCTGCTGCACGTCGCCGATGGCGCGGCGGTGCTGCCCGCCACCGGCGGAGCGGCGGTGCCGGCCGGAGGCTGAGCGGCGGCAGGCCCGGGGTAGGCCTGCCGCAGGTGTGCCACCAGGGCGGCGGTCGGCGCTGAGGCGGGCTGCCCGGTCGACCAGGCCAGCGCGATCCGGACCCGGGGGACGGGGTCGGTCAGCGGGCGCACCCGCAGACCCGGCACCGGGCCCGGGTCCGGTACGACGGCCACCCCCAGGCCGTGCGCGGCGAGTTCGGCCAACTGCGGTGGCGCGGCCGCCTCGACGCCGACCGCCGGTTCGACACCGGCCTCGGCCAGGGCGCTCTCCAGCGCGGTGCGCAGACCGGTGCCGCGCGGGGTGCTCAGCAGGGCGTGCCCGGCGAGCGCGGCGACCGGCAGCGACCGCCAGCCGGGCGCGGAGCCGACGGAACCGCCGGAGCCGACGGAACCGCCGGAGCCGCCGGCAGGGCCGGGGCCCGATACCGTGCCCGAGGCGTCGCCAGGGCCAGGGCCAGGGCCGGGACCAGGACCCGGGCCTCCCACGAGCGGGTGCCCCACCGCACAGGCCGCGACCAGCGGGATCTCCAGCACCGTGTGCAGGGCGAGCCCGGTCAGCGCCGACCAGCCGTCGTCGCCCTCCCGCCCGCTCGCCGGGGCGGGCAGGCCGACGACGGCGAGGTCCAGCCTGCCCTCGCGCAGGGCGGTGAGCATCCGCGCGGTGGTGTCCTCGGCGAGTGAGAAGTCGATGCCGGGGTGTTCCTGGCGGAACGCCGCGAGCGTGGTGGCGAGCCCGGGGAAGGTCCCCAGCCCGGACGGCGGGGTCAGGGCCGCCCCGGCGACCATGCCCAGTCGTACGTGCCCGCGCCGCAGTCCGCCGGACTCCTGGGCCGCGCGGTGGGCCGCCGCCGCGGAGGCGAGGGCCGCCCGGGCGTGCGGCAGCACCGCCTCGCCGGCCGGGGTGAGCCGCACGGTGCGGCCCGAGCGGTCGAGCAGTCGGTGGCCCAGCTCCCGTTCCAGCTGCCGGATCTGGGAGCTCACCCCGGGCTGGGTCAGGTGCAGCAGCTGCGCGGCCCGGGTGAAGCTGCCGTGCTGGGCGACGGTGACGAAGTACCGGAGCTGCCGCAGTTCCATAACTCCCGATCATAAGTGCCAGAACTTCCCGCTCTTGGACGGGCGTACGGTTCCGGCCGCAGGCTGGACGCATGGAAACCGTGCCGCGCAACGAGGACACCGGGCAGCTCCACTGGATCCGCGAGCAGATCGCGGCCGAGCGCCGTGAACTCGCCAGGGTGTTCGCCGCCTTCACCCCCGAGCAGTGGAACTCGCCCTCGCTGTGCGCGGGTTGGCGGGTTCGCGAGGTGGCGGCGCACATGAGCACCGGCTTCCGGTACTCGACGGTGCGCACGGCCGTCGAACTCGCCCGCTCCGGCGGCAACCTGCACCGCATGGCCGACCGGATCGCCCGCCGCGACGCGGCCGCCATGAGCGAGCGCGAACTCGCCGCAGCCGTGGCCGACCACGCCGATCACCCCTGGCGTCCGCCCGTCGGCGGCCGGATCGCGGCCCTCGCCCACGACGCTGTCCACGGGCTCGACATCACCGTTGCGCTCGGTCTGCCCGCCCGCCTCCCGCTGCCCCGGGCGGCCGCCCTGCTGTCCGCCCTCACCCCACGCGGCCTGCGGTTCTTCGGGGCCCGACTGGACGGCGTCCGACTGGTGGCGACGGACACGGGCTGGTCGCACGGCGAGGGGCCGCTGACCGTGGAGGGGCGGGCGGAGCACCTGCTGCTGGTGGCCTACGGACGCCGGGTCCCGGAGGGCCTGCTGACGGGGCCCGGCGCGGGGCGGTTCGTCGCCGGCGGGTGAGCGCGCGTCCTCACCTGTGCCGGATCTGGAGCCACTCGGTGAGAGCGGCGTGCAACAGCTCGGCCTGGGCGCGGCCCAGGATCACCGTCGCCGCGGAGCCGGGCCCTGCGAGCCGTCCTCCGGTGGCCGGCCGAGACTGAGCCGGAGGTACTCCACCGGGACGGGCCGACCGCCCTCGGGGCAACGTCCTGCCCAGCGGGCTACCCGCAGGCTCTCCGGAAGGAGGCCTCGACTGCGTGGGTGACCTCTACCTCACCGCACCGGCCATCCGACCAACGCCCCTCGACGAAACCGGCCGACCGGCATCACCTAGGCTTCGCGGGAGCCCAATCGCACGAAGCCCCGAGCCATGACAGGGACGGCCATGCAACTGCCCGATGAGGTCCGTGCCGAGATCACCGACCTGTGTCAGGAGGGTGATGCCCTGGTCGGAATGGGAGAGCTCGACGAGGCCAGGCTGCGCTACGTGGAAGCCCTCCGGCTGCTGCCGGATGATCCCCGTGGCTGGGCGGCCTCGACCTGGATCTACGTCGCGCTCGGAGACGTGCACTTCCGACGCGGTGTTCACGACAAGGCCTACAAGTGCTTCCACAACGCCGCTCAGTGCCCTGACGGACTCGGCAATCCATACATCCACCTTCGACTGGGCCAGACCACCTTCGAGCTGGGCGACCACGACCGAGCTGCGGATGAGCTGATCAGGGCCTATATGGGTGGCGGACCCGAAATCTTCGAAGAGGACGACCCCAAGTACCTCGAGTTCCTGCAGGCCCGTGTGGACCTGAACCACTTCGGCAGCGCAGGCTCCTGACGGCTCACCGTTGACGAGTCGCCGGGGCCGACGCGGCCACCCGGCGGCAACCATGAGGGACGCCTGGAATTCGGCCTCTACGCCGACACCCTGCCGGCCTGACCCCTCCGCGGCCTGTTCGAGGAGAAACCCTGGAGCGGGGCCAGGGCGGCCGTCCTGCGGGTTTCGGGGGGCCGTGACTACGATCGGAAGAAGTCCTTCCGGATGGTGGTGAGACGGAAGCCAGGTCGCCGATGGCCCCGAGGTCCGTGCAGTGGCCGCCGTACGTGCGGGTCGCGCCGTGGTTGCTGACCGCCGGCGGGCTGGTGTGGAACGCGCTGGAACCGACCGACTACTGGGGCGACCCGCTGCTCGCGGCGGCGGCCGTGCTGGCGGGGGCGCTGCTGGCGCTGGGGGACACCGTCGCGGTGGGGGCGGCCAACGTCCTGGGCATCCTGGTGCTGTCCACCCAGGACGGGTCGCTCGGGACCGGCGCCGGCTACCTGGAGCTGGCGAACACGGCGTTCGCGGCGCTGCTCGGAATCTGGGTGAACCGCGTGGTGGACCGGCACGGCCGGCGGTTGGCGCGGGTGCGGTCGGTGGCCGAGGCGGCGCAGCGGGCCGTGCTGCCGGAGCCGCCCGCGCGGGTCGGGCGACTGTCGGTCGCGGCCTGCTACCGCGCCGCCCAGGACGAGGCGCTGATCGGCGGGGACGCGTACGCGCTGCAGGTCACCCCGTACGGCGTGCGCGGGCTGATCGCCGACGTGCGGGGCAAGGGGCTGCACGCGGTCGGGGCGGTCTCGGTGCTGCTGGGCGCCTTCCGGGAGGACTCCCACCGGCTGCCGGACCTGTCCGCGCTCGCCGACGCGCTGGAGGACTCGCTGCTGCGGGAGAGCGAGCGGATGAGCGAGGAGGTGCGGCTGGAGGGGTTCATCACCGCCCTGCTGGTCGAGTTCCCGCCGGGGGAGGAGAGCGTGCGCACGCTCGACTGCGGGCACCCCGGCCCGTACCTGCTGGGCCCGTACCCGTCGGGCGGGCCCGCGCCGCCGGTGCGCCGGCTGGACGCGGCGGACCCGGGGCTGCCGCTGGGGATGGGCGGGCTGGGCGGGGCGCGTCCGGCGCCGGAGAGCCGGCCGTTTCCGGACGGGTGCACGCTGCTGCTGGTGACCGACGGGGTCACCGAGGCCCGGGACGCGGCGGGGGAGTTCTACGACCCGGTGCTCGGCCTGGCCCCGCTGGGGCCGTTCGCCGGGCCGGGGGAGGTGCTGGACGCGCTGGTGGCGGACGTCGGGCGATGGACCGGCGGGCCCAGGGACGACGACATGGCACTGCTGGCGATCACCCGCCGGGCGGCGCGCGCGTCGGAACAGGGACCGGCCCCGGCACGGACGCAGGTGCGGACGCGGGCGCGGGCCGAGACGGACGGGTAGTCGAAGCGTGCGGCGGCGCGGCCCCGGCCCGGGCGGCCCGTTCCGGTGGCGGCCGGGTTCCGGGGGCGGCCGGGTTCCGGGGGCGGCTCGTTACCCGCCCGGTGATCCCCTTCTACGGCTCGCTTCGGTCACGCCGGTATCACGATGAGGTGTCGGTGGGGGTGCGCTCCACGGAATCCGGCCAAGTTGAAGGCCGCCGTCCGGTGGCTGGAAAACCTGCGTCCGAATATCGGACAAGGAAATGGACGGACGGGCCCGGGGGTGATCGGAGTGCCCGTCGGCCGGTGCCGCCTAGGCCGCCGGGCACCGCGGGCGGCGCGGCAGCACGGGAGGCCGCCGTAAGGAGCGCGCAAGGGCCGGTCGGGGGAGTGGCGGGATTCGGTCGACCTGCGGTCCGTCCGGAAACGGACCTGGTGCTTGCCCCGTGTCGAAGAGGTGACCGAGAGTCGCACCGATGAACGAGAAGCCCAGCTCCCACCAGGCCCGTCTGCTCGGCCACCGCGACTTCCGGCTCCTGTTGACCGGAGCCGCAGCGGCCCAAACGGGCAGTCAGGTCACCCTGGTCGCCCTTCCGTTGGTGGCGGTGATGGTGCTCGACGCCACGCCGTTCCAGGTCGGCCTGCTGACCGCCGCCGAGACCGCCGCCTTCCTGCTCGTCGGACTCCCGGCAGGCGCCTGGCTGGACCGGATGCGCAAGCTGCCGGTGCTGATCCGGGCCGACGTGGTGCGCTGCCTGGCCGTGGGGTCGATCCCGCCGGCCGCCGCGTTCGGGGTGCTGACCATGCCGCAGCTCTACGTCGTGGCGCTGGTCACCGGGGTGGCGACGGTGTTCTTCGACGTCGCCCACCAGTCCTTCCTGCCCGCCGTCCTGCCGCGCGAGCAGCTGGTCGGTGGCAACGGGGCGCTGGAGACGGTCCGCTCCTCGGCGCAGATCGCCGGTCCTGGCCTCGGCGGCGGACTGGTCCAGCTGCTCGGGGCGCCGCTCGCCATCGTGGCCGACGCCTGCGGCTACCTGGCCTCCGCGCTGCTGCTCGTCCGGATCAAGGCCGAGGAGCCGCGACCGGAACCCGCGCCGGGGCGCTCGCTGCGCGCCGAGGTCGGGGAGGGCGTGCGCTTCGTGCTCGGCCACCCGCTGCTGCGGGCGATCGCGACCGCCACCGCCACGTCGAACCTGTTCTCCGCGGTGCTGACCGCCGTGCAGACGGTGTTCTGGGTGCGGGTGCTCGACCTGTCTCCGGGCGCCATCGGCGTACTGCTGTCGGTCTCCGCCGTCGGCGGACTGGCCGGCGCGCTGTGCGCCGGGCAGCTCGCCCGGTGGATCGGCCAGGCCCGGCTGATCTGGGTGTCCACCGTGGTGACGGCGCCGTTCGCGCTGCTGTGGCCGCTGTCCGGCAGCGGCGCGGGCGTGGTGCTCTTCGGTCTGGCCTCCGGGGTGGTGCTGTTCGGCGCGGTGGCCTACAACGTCGCCCAGGTGAGCTTCCGCCAGAGCGTCTGCCCGCCGGAGCTGCTCGGCCGGATGAACGCCACCATGCGCTTCCTGGTGTGGGGCACCCTGCCGATCGGCGCCCTGGTCGGCGGCGTGGTCGCCGACGCGGCCGGGCCGCGCACCGCGCTCTGGCTCTGCGCCGCGGGCTTCCTGCTGGTGCCGCTGCCGCTGCTGCTCTCGCCGCTGCGCCGGATGCGCGAACTGCCGGGCCCCGACCGTACGGGCGGCCGGGCCTCGGGCAAGGACGCTGCCGAGGGCGTCACCGAGGGCGCCACCGACGAGGAGAGTGCCGTGAGCCCCAGTGCGCCCTGACCGTCGGCCCGCCCGTACCACCCGGACCTGAGCAACGCCCCGGCCGAATCCCGGCCGACCCCCTGGCCGACTTCCCGGCCGATCCCCCCCCGACCGATCCCCGACCCGAGCCGCGACCGGAAACCGGAGA
Source organism: Kitasatospora sp. NPDC001132 (assembly GCF_053598415.1). Classification (NCBI taxonomy): domain Bacteria; kingdom Bacillati; phylum Actinomycetota; class Actinomycetes; order Kitasatosporales; family Streptomycetaceae; genus Kitasatospora; species Kitasatospora sp. NPDC001132. Next base: position 124,615 of record NZ_JBSFKF010000020.1, read on the forward strand.
CCGTTCCCGTGCACGCCAGCATCACCGCCGCCTACCTCGCCCGGTACCGCTCAGCCGCCGCCGAATCCCCGGTGGAGCTGCTCCCGCTGACCGGCGCCCAGCGGCGCTTCCTGATCACCCGCCGGCTCGCGCCGCAGAGCCGCACCGACATCGTCCCGCTGCTGTTCGCCTACCCGCGCGGCACCCTCGACCTGGACCGACTGGCCCGCGCCGCGGCCGCGGTGGCCGCCCACCACCCGGCGCTGTGCGGCGGCTTCGCGACCGTGCGCGGCACACCCGTGCTGCGCGCCGGCGGCCCCTCGGCCGAGGCCGCCCGGATCGCCGTCGCCCCCGGCGGCACCGCCCGCGCGGCGCTGCGCGAGGCCCTGCTGGACTGGCCCGCCGACGGACCCGCGCTGCGCCTGCTGGTCGCCGCGGCCCCGGACGGGGACGAGGAACTGCTCGCCCTCGCACTCGACCACGCCGCCTGCGACGAGCAGTCGCTCGGCGTGCTCACCGCCGAGCTCAGTGCCGCCTACGAGCAGGACGAGTCGCCGGCCGACGGGCCCGCGCCCCAGGCGCTGGCCGACTTCCGGCAGGCCGTCGAACTGCAGCTCGTCGCCGAGGACGCCGCCGGTGGCCCCGCCGCGCGGGCCCACTGGGGCCGGCGGCTGGGCGGCGTGACCGGGGCGGGCGGCAGCGCCGCCACGTCCACCGGCATGCTCACCGAGCGGCTGCCCGCCGCCGAGGGCGCCGCCCGCGGCGCCGTCTTCCCCGCGCTGCTGGACGCGGTCGGCTCGGCCCTGCACCGGGCCCACCGGGCGGCGGGGGCCGACCGGACGGAGGCCGGGGGAGGGCGGCTCGCACTCGGCTACCCGTGGGGCGGCCGACCGGTGGGCGCGCCCACCGTGCTCGGCTGCTTCCTCAACACCCTGGTGCACCCGGCGACTTCGGAGCGGTCCACGGACCTGGACGCCCTCGCGGACGCCTGGTGGGACGACCTGGACCACGCCGGCACCCCCTTCGACGAGGTGGTCCGCGCCGCCCGCACCGCCGGGGCCCCGTGGTCGGGCGCCCTGGACGCCCTGCTCACCATGGAGGACACGCACCGCCGCCCGCCGCTGGTGCTCGGCGGCGCCGCCGGCCGGGAGGTCCACCTGGAGGGGCGCCCGCTCGCCGCGCCACTGGCCGTCTCCGCCTCGAACGGCGACGACCTGCTGATCCGGCTGGCCTGGGACCGCGACCGCTTCCCCGAGGCCGACGCCCACGCGGCCTTCGGTGAACTGCTCGCCGTGCTGCGGCACCACCTGCACGCCCGGCCGTCCCCGGTCCCGCAGGCCTGAACGGGCCTGCCCGAACACGCCCTGCCCTCCGGGGCCCGCCCGAACACGCCCCGCCTGCTCGGGCGGCCCGCACCCGCTCCGCCCTCCCGGGCCCGCCCCGTCGAACCCACCCGTTCCCAACCAGCCCGCCTCGTACGCCCGCGCCCGCACGCCCCAGGCTGTCGGCCCACCCCGCGGGCCCCGAACTCCCACACCGGATCCACCACATCGGATCCACCACGCCCGCCCGCGCGCGTCCTGCACGCCGCCGGACGGGATCCCCGGGCCCCGGGCCGCACCTCACCCAGGTGCGGCCCGGCCCACCGGCCGGCGCGGGAACACCCCACGCCCGCTTCCGGCCACAGCAGTGCCGACAATGCCCACCACACAAGGGAATCGACCATGTTCGCACTCACGCCGTCGCAAGAGATCGTCTGGCTGCACGAACAGATGCTGCCGGGCAGCCGCGCCTACAACTTCACCGCCGTCCTCGACCTGTGGGGCACCCTCGACCGGGACGCGCTGCACACCGGCCTCGCCGCCGTGCTGGCCCAGCACCCCGGCCTGCGGCTGGAGTTGGTGCCCAGCCCGGAGGGCCTGCCCGGCCAGCGGGTCGCCGAGGACTGTGAACCGGAGCTGCGCCAAAGCGACTTCAGCACCGAGCAGGACCCGGAGGCCGCCTTCCGCCGGCTGCTCGCCGCCGAGGCCGAGGAGCCGTTGGACACCGGGCGGGCACCGGTGCTGCGCTGGCACCTGGTCCGGCTCGCCGAGGACCACCACCGGCTGATCCACGTCGAGCACCACCTCGTCCACGACGGCCACTCCTTCGCGATCCTGCTGCGCGACCTGTTCACCGTCTACCGCGCCACCGTCCTCGGCGAGCCGTACGAGCTGCCCGTCGCCCCCTCGTACGAGGACCACGCCCGCGCCGCCGCCGACCTCCCCCGGGACCGCGGGCTCGACTTCTGGACCCGGGAGCTGGCCGACGCGCCGCGCGAGGTCACGCTGCCCGGGCTGGCCCGGCCGCGCGCCGAACGGCGCCACCGCGGCGGCCAGTTGCGACAGTCGATCGGCGCCGACCTGGCCGAGCGGCTGCGCGAGCGCAGCAAGGCGGACGGCCACACCCCGTTCAGCACCCTGCTCGCCCTGTTCGCCGAACTGCTGCGCCGGCACAGCGGCCACCGCGAGCTGGTGATCGGCACCGCCGTCGGCAACCGGCCGGAGGGCTTCGAGGGCACCGTCGGCATGTTCGTCAACACGGTCCCGCTGCGCCTGCGGCTGGACCCGACGGCCCCCGGCACCGAGGCCGTCGACGAGGTGACCGACGTCCTGCTGCGCGCGCTGCCGTACCAGGACCTTCCGGTCCAGGAGCTGACCCGCCGGCTCGGACTGCACACCACCGGCGCCGACAACCCGCTGTTCAACGTGATGTTCAGCGCGCACGACGCGGCCCTGCCCGACGTCCAGGCACCCGGCCTGGAGGTCTCGCTGTACGAGGGCTTCAACACCGGTACCACCCGCTTCGACCTCGACCTGGTGCTGCTGCCCGACGACCGCCGGGTGGTCGGCGAGAAGCACGGCGCCGCCGGGATGACCCTGGTCTGGGACTACGACGCCGACCTGTTCCGCGAGTCCGACGCGGTGCTGCTCTCCGAGCGACTGCTGGAGCTGCTGCGCTGCTACCTGGACCGCCCGCAGGCGCCGATGGCCGACCTGGACCCCGCGCCCGAGGCCGCGCAGGCCACCCCGGTCGCCCCGATCGCCCTGGCCGCCCTCGACCCGGCCGCCGCCCACGACCCGGCCTCGCTCGCCCTGATGGCCGGCACCGAGCGGATCAGCTACGGCGAACTCGACCGCAGGGTCGCCGAGTTGGTCGAGCGGCTGCGCGCCGCCGGGGTCGCGCCGGGCCAACCGGTGGCCGCCGTGCTGCCGCGCGGCGCCGACAGCGTGGTCGCCCTGCTCGCCTGCCTGCGCCACGGCGCCGTCTACGCGCCGCTGTCCACCGAGGACCCGGCCGCCCGGCTCGGCCTGCTGCTGGAGCGGCTGAACCCGGCACTCGTCCTGGCCACCCGGCAGAGCGCGCTCGCGCTGCCCGCCGAGGGCTTCACCCCGGCGTTGATGGACGGCCCGGCGTTCCCGAAGGCCGAGCCCGCCGCCGTCCTGGACGGCGCCGCCTACCTGATCCACACCTCCGGCTCCACCGGCGTGCCCAAGCCCGTCCAGGTCGGCCGCGAGGCCCTCGCCGGGTACGTCGCCGCGATCGTCGACCGCTACGAACTCACCTCCGCCGACCGGGTGCTGCTGTTCGCCCGGCCGTCCTTCGACGTGGCCCTGGAGGAGGTGCTGCCCGCCCTCGCGGCCGGCGCCGCCCTCGTCGTGCCGCAGCGCGAGGTGCCCACCGGCCCCGAGCTGGTGGCCGTACTGGCCGCCCGCGGCGTCACCGTCGCCAACCTGCCGACCAGCTACCTGCTCGCCGTCCGCGAGGACCTGCGCGAGGCGCTGGGCGACGGCCGCTGGACGCCCCGGCTGCTGGTGCTCGGCGGCGAGCGGCTGCCCGCCCGGGCCCTGGTCGGCCTGACCGAGGCCACCACCGTGCTGAACGCCTACGGCGTCACCGAGGCCACCGTCACCTCCACCGTGTACGAGGTCACCGCCGCCGACGTCGCCGAGGACGGCGAGATCCCGCTCGGCGCCGAACTCGGCGGCGTGCTGGTCCACGTCTTGGACGACACCCTGCGCCCGCTCGCCCCCGGCTGCGTCGGCGAACTCGCCATCGGCGGCGCCATGGTGGCAGACGGCTACCTGGGCCTGCCGGAGCCGACCGCGGCCCGCTTCGTGACCGTCCCCGCGCTCGGCGACGCCCGCGTCTACCGCACCGGCGACCGCGGCTTCCGCGACCTGGACGGCCGGCTGCGCTTCCTCGGCCGCGCCGACAACCAGGTCAAGCTCCGCGGCCACCGGATCGAGCTGGAGGAGATCGAGGCCGCCGCCTCCGCCGAACTCGGCGGCCGCTCCTGCGCGGTGCTGCTGCACACCGACCCGCGGACCGGCCCCCGCCTGGTCGGCTTCCTGGAGGGCTCCGACCGCCCCGACCAGGCCGCCCTGCACGAGGCGCTCGCCCGCCGGCTGCCCGGCGGACTCGTCCCGGCGAGCTGGACGGCCGTCGCCGCGATGCCGACCCTGCCCGGCGGCAAGCCCGACCGGGCCGCCCTCGCCCGACTGGCGGACGAGGCCCAGGACGCCCCCGAGGCGGGGGGCAGCACGCCGAGCGAGTTCACCGACCCCGGCCAGCGGCTGATCGCCGCCGCCTGGCGCGAGGTGCTCGGCCACGACCGCTTCACCGCGGACTCGCACTTCTTCGAGGTCGGCGGCCACTCGCTGCTCGCCGCCCAGCTCGCCGCCCAGCTGGAGCCGCACCTCGGCAGCCGCCCGCCGCTGCGCACCCTGTTCCGCCACGCCGTGCTGGCCGACCAGGCCAAGGCCCTCACCGGAGGTGTCAAGTGAGCTCCCCCTCCGCCGTCCTGGAAGACGGCCACCGCGAGCTCGTCGAGGCCTTCGAGAGCTTCGTGCGCCGCGAACTCGTCCCGCTGGCAGCCGAGTTGCCCGAGACCGCCGACCAGGTGCCGGCCGACCTGCGGAGCTACGTCCGCAAGCGCTCCGCCGCCCTCGGCTTCTACGCGGGCGACTACCCCGAGGAACTCGGCGGCGCCGGCATGCCGTTCACCGCCGTCGTCCTGCTGCACCACGCCGCCGGGCGCAGCGGCTGCGTGCTCGCCCCGTACGCGCTGGCCGGCGCCGACGGGCCCAGCCCGCTGCTGCGGCACGGCACCCCCGAACAGGTCGAGCGCCACCTGGTCCCGCTGGTGCGCGGCGAGCAGACCCGCTGCCTCGCCCTCACCGAGCCGAACGCCGGCTCCGACGCGTTCCGCCTCGCCACCACCGCCGTGCGCACCGGCGACGGCTGGGTGCTCAACGGCCGCAAGACCTTCGTCAGCAACGCCGAGCACGCCGGGATCGCGCTGGTCGTCGCCGCCACCGACCTCGGGGACGGCGCCGGGCCCGCGGGCGGCGCCACCGCCTTCGTGCTGCCGATGGACCAGCCCGGACTGCGGCTCGGCCAGCGGTACGAGGGCATGTCCGGGGAGCCGCTGTCCGAGCTGCTGCTGGACGGGGTCACCGTCGGCCCGGAGGCCGTCATCGGCGGCGAGGAGGGCGTCGGCGCGGCCACCGCCCTCGCCATCGACAGCCTCTCGCGCGGTCGGCTGGTGGTCGCCGCGATGTGCAACGGCATCGCCGAGCACGCGCTGCGGATCGGTGTCGAGTACGCCAAGGGCCGGCGCGCGTTCGGCCGGGTGATCGGCGAGTACCAGCACGTCCAGGAGCACCTGGTCGCCACCCGGGCCGAGGTCGAGGCCTCCAAGCTGCTCACCCTCGCCTGCGCCCGACTGGTCGACGAGGGCACCGAGTCGCCCGAGAACGCGGCGCTCGCCAAGCTCACCGCCTCCGAGACCGCCGTGCGCGCGGTGGACCGCTCGCTCCAGGTGCACGGGGCCACCGGCTGGGTGCGCGGGCACCCGCTGGAGTTCCTGTACCGCTACGTCCGGATGACCACGATCATCGAGGGGACCTCGGAGGTCCAGAAGGTGATCATCGCCCGCTCGATGGGCCTGAACTGACGTCTCGTCACCCATGTGCGTCACCTTGCTGGAGATGATGATGGAACACCTTGACACCACCAAGCCCCCGAGCACCGAGGCCCCGAGCACCGAGGGCCTGAGCATCGCCTACGGCCGTCCGCACCAGGACGGCGCGGTGCTCGACCTGTTCACCACCTGGGTGCACCGCACCCCCGACGCCCCCGCCCTGATCGACGGCGAGCAGGTCCACAGCTACGCCGAACTCGACCGCCTCGCCGACACCGTGGCCGAGGCGCTGCGCGGCAGGGTCGGCCCGGGCGACCTGCTCGGCGTCTGCCTCGGCCACTCGGTCTCGCTGGTCGCCGTCACCCTGGCCGCCGCCAAGCTCGGCGCCGTCCACCTGCCGCTCGGCCCCCGCCCCGGCGAGCGCCGGCTTCGCGCCGTCGCCGAGCAGCTCCGCCCGGCCTGCCTGGTCGGCGAGCCGGACCTGCTGCCGCCCGGCGGCGAGCGGCTGCCGCTGGACCTGGCCACCCCCGGTGTGGTGGCCGCCCTGAACCCCGGCGAGCAGGTACGCGTCCCGGGCGGCACCCACTACGCGGTGCTCACCTCAGGCTCCACCGGAACCCCGAAGGCCGTCGCCGTCACCGAGCCCGCGCTCGGCGCGCTGCTCCAGTGGTACCGCGGGCTGACCGGCCTCGGCCCCGGGGAGCGGCACAGCCTGCTGATCGGCGTCGCCTTCGACCCGCACGTGCAGGAACTGTGGGCCGGCCTCACCTCCGGCGCGGCCCTGGTCGTCGCCCCCGAGGCGGTCCGCTGGGACACCGGCGCGCTCACCGACTGGTGGCGCGAGGCCGGCGTCACCGCTTCCATCCTGCCCACCCCGCTGGCCGAGCCCGTCCTCGGCCGGCCCTGGCCCGCCGGCCTGGCGCTGCGCCACCTGGTGATCGGCGGCGACCGGCTGCGCCTGGCCCCCGGGCCGGACGTCACCGCGACCGTCCACAACGCCTACGGGCCCGCCGAGGCCACCGTCACCACCACCATCCACACCATGGCCCCCGGCGGCGACCACGGCGCCGGCGCCCCGCCGATCGGCCTGCCGATCGACGGCGCCGTCCTCCTGGTCACCGACGAGGACGGCCGGCCGGTGCCGCGCGGCACGGCCGGCGAGCTGCGGATCGGCGGCCGAGGCCTGGCCGCCGGGTACCTCGACCCCGAGCTGACCGCCCGCCGCTTCGTCGACGCGCCCGCCGGCGTGGTCGGCACCGACCGGGTCTACCGCACCGGTGACCGGGTGGTCATGCGACCGGACGGCGTGCTGGAGTTCCACGGCCGCCTGGACGACCAGGTCAAGGTCAGCGGCGTGCGGATCGAACCCGCCGAGGTCGAAGCCGCCTTCGAACGCGACCCGAAGGTGCGGCGGGCGGTCGTCGCCGCCGAGCTGGCGCCGACCGGCGGGGCGCGGCTGCTCGCCTTCGTCCGGGCCGAGGACGGCGCCGACCCCGCGGCGCTGCTCGACGCCGTCCGCCCCTGGCTGCCCGAGCAGGCCGTGCCCTCCGCCGTCCGGCTGGTGGAGCGCTTCCCGCTGGACGCCAACGGCAAGGTGGACCGCCAGGCCCTGCTGGCCGACGCGCCGGCGGCGGGCCGGGACGATACGGCTCCGAGCGAGGAGGGGAGCACCCCGGTCGAGCGCACCGTGCTCAAGCTCTGCCGCGAGCTGATCGGCCGCGGCGACCTCGGGCCGGAGGACAACTTCCTGGCCGCGGGCGGCAACTCGCTCGCCGCGGCGAGACTGCTGGAGGCCCTGGAGAACGAGTACGGCGTCCGGCTGCGCGCCCCCCTGGTGCTGCGCCAGCCGGACCTGCGGGCCGTCGCCCGACTGGTCGAGGAGCGGGTGGCCGAGCTGACCACCACCGCCTGACCCCGCCCGAACCTCCTCAGCGCGGCGCCCCGACCCACCCGGCCGGGGCGCCCGGAAGGGAACCACCACCCATGACCACTGCGACCTCGCCCGCCGCCGCCTCGGCCCCCGCGACCTCGCCGGCCGCAGCCTCGCCCGCCTCGGCCCCCGCGAACCCGTCCGGCCTGAGCGCCGCGACCCTGCCCGCGCTGCCCGTGCCCGCACTGATCGCCCGGCAGGCCGGACTGCGGCCCGACGCGCTCGCCGTGACCGACGGCTCCACCGTCCTGACCTACCGCGAACTCGTCGACGCCGCGGGCCGATTGGCCGCCGTCCTGGCCGCCCGGGGGATCGGCCCCGGCAGCGCCGTCGGCCTGCTGTGCGCCCACTCGACCCGGCTCGTCGTCGCCCAGCTCGCCGTCTGGCGGGCCGGCGCGCTCGTCGTCCCGATCGACCCCTCCTACCCGCGCCCCCGGATCGCCGAGATGACCGCCGACGCGGACGTCCGGCTCGTCCTCGGAGACAAGGCCCTGCTCGCCGAGGCCGGGTTCCCCGAGGAGCGCACCCTCGTGCTGACCGAGCGCGGCACCGAGGCCACCGACGGCACGGCACCCGACGCAGCCGACCCGGCCGCGCCCGCCCTGCTCTACTACACCTCCGGCTCCACCGGCCGCCCCAAGGGCGTCCTCGTCCCGCACGGCGCCGTCACCGACCTGGTCGCTGCCGAGGACACCGTCGCCCTCGGCCCGCGCGACCGGATGCTCCTGCACTCCACCGTCTCCTTCGACGCCGCCACCTTCGAGCTGTGGACCCCGCTCGTCCGCGGCGCCGCCGTGGCCGTCTCCCCGACCGAGCGGCCCAGCGCCGAGGACCTCGTCCGCGACGTCGAGCGCTTCGGCGTCACTGCCGTCTTCCTCACCACCGCGCTCTTCCACCACCTGGCGGCCCGGCGGTCCCGGGTCTTCGGCGTGCTGCGCACCGTCGTCGTCGGCGGCGAGGCGATCTCCGCCGAGCACGCGGGCGCCGTGCTGCGGTCCTTCCCCTGGCTCGAACTGGTCAACGGGTACGGGCCGACCGAGGCCACCACCTTCACCACCCTGCACTGGATCACCCGCGCCGACTGCGCCGGCTCCGTCCCGATCGGCCGGACCTTCGGCGGCGCCCGCGCCCACGTCCTGGACGAGCAGCTCGCGCCGGTGGTGCCGGGCGCCGTCGGTGAGCTGTGGATCGCCGGCGACCGGCTGGCCCTCGGCTACCTCGACCGGCCGGAGCTGACCGCCGAGCGCTTCCGTGAACTGCCGGGCATCGGACGCGCCTACCGCAGCGGCGACCGGGTCCGCCGACTGCCGGACGGCTCCCTGGAGTACCACGGGCGCACCGACGACCAGGTCAAGGTGCGCGGCTTCCGGATCGAACCCGGCGAGGTCGAGCACGCGCTGCTCCAGCTGCCCGAGGTCGCCGAGGCGGCCGTCGTGGTCCGCCGGGCCGGGCAGGCCGACGCCGCGCTCACCGCCTGCCTGGTGCTCGCCGAGGGCGCCCGCCCGGCCGTCGAGACGCTGCGGGCCCGCCTCGCCGAGCAGCTGCCCGCCCACCTGGTGCCCACCGCCTGGACCGTACTCGCCGCGCTGCCGCTGACCGGCAGCGGAAAGGTGGACCGGCGGGCGCTGGCCGCCGACGGTCCGGCCGAGGCGCAGCCGTCCGCCGGGGCCGAACTCGGCCCGATCCAGCAGGTCGTCGCCGAGGCGTGGAGCCGGGCCCTGGAACACCCGATCACCGACCCGGCCGCCGACTTCCTCGCCGAGGGCGGGCACTCGCTGCTCGCCATGTGGGTGGTGGACGACCTGCGCGAGGACCTCGGGGTCGAGCTGTCGCTCGCCGACTTCCTCGCCCATCCGACCGTCGCCGCCCAGGCCGAGCTGCTGGAACGCGCACTGCTGGCCGCCGACGACACCTCGGGAGCCGACCGATGAGCACCGTCGACCAGACCGACCTGCTGCGCCGCGCCCGCGGCCGCCGCGCAGCCGCCACGCCCGCCGCCGCGCCCGCCCGGCCCGTCGCGGCCGGTGACCAGGCCCCCCTCTCGCACGCCCAGCAGCGGATGTGGCTGATGGACCACCTCGGCCAGGGCGGCGCCCTCTACAACGTGCCGGTCGCCACCCGGCTGCGCGGCCCGCTCGACCGGGCGGCCCTCGCCACCGCGCTCACCGGCCTGACCGAGCGGCACGCCGTCCTGCGCACCCGCTACCCGCGCCGGGGCGACCAGCCGTACCAGCAGGTCGACCCGGTCACCCCGGTGCCGCTTCCGGTGCTGGACGCCACCGGACCGGAGCAGCTCGCCGCCGAGGCCGCCCGGCCGTTCGACCTCGCCGCCGGGCCCGTGCTGCGCGCCGTGCTCCTGCGGCACGGGCCCGAGGACCACACGCTGCTACTGACGATCCATCACATCGCCATCGACGGCGGCGCGTTGCGGTTCATCGCGGAGGACCTCGCCGAGCTGTACCGTGCCGCGCGCGACGGCGTGCCGGACCGGCTTGCGGCCCCGGCCCCGTCGTACGCCGACTACGCCCGCCAGGAGCGCGTCCGGGACGCCGAGTTGACGGCCGCCGCCGACACCCTCGCGGCCGGGCTGTCCGGGGCGCGCCCCCTGTCGCTGCTGCGGCCCCTCCCGCCCGGCGCCCGCGAGCGCCGCGCCGTGCTGCACACCGCGCCGCTGGAGCCGGCGGTGCTGGAGGAGCTGCGTGTCCTCGGCGCACGGCACGGCGCCACGCTGTTCACCGTCGTGCTGGCCGCCGCGTTCGCCGCACTGCGCATCGCCTCCGGGCAGGACGACCTCGTCCTCGGCTGCGCCAGCGGCCACCGCGGGCGGCCCGAGTTCCGCCGGACCGTCGGACTCGCGGTCAACACCCTCGCCGTGCGGGCGGATCCGTCCGGGGACCCGTCGTTCGCCGAACTGCTCGGCCTGGTCCGCACCGCCCTGCTCGACGCGCAGCAGCACCACGAGGTGCCCCTCGACCTGGTGGTCGAGCGGCTCGGCGCGGCCGCGCGCGGCGCGGACGGCACCCCGCTGCTCTCGGTCAGCTGCGACCTCGTCCAGAACGTCGACCCGCTGGTGCTGCCCGGCCTCGACGCCGAGAACGTGGAACTCGACCTGGGGCTGGCCAAGTTCGGCCTCACCCTGCTGGTGGAGGACGGCCCGGAGCCGCGCTGCCTGCTGCAGCACGACGGGGACGCGCTGGACCAGGACACCGCCGCCCGGCTGCTCGACGCCTTCGCGGCGCTGCTCACCGCCGTGGCCGGCGACCCGCGGCGGCGGCTGTCCGACCTGCCCGGAGAGCGGTTGACGGTCGCCGAACACCCGGTCGTGGAAGCCCTGTCGGCCCATCCCGCGGTGGTCGAGGCGGCCGTGGTCGACAATCCCGACGGCCCGCCGCTCGCCTACGCGGTGGTGCGCGGTCCGGTCGTCCCGAGCGGGACCGATTTGCGGGCCGCCCTGCGCGGACGCCTCCCGGCCGGCGAACTGCCACTCGCCGTCACCCTGGTGGACCGGTTGCCCCGCCACCCCGACGGTACCCCCGACCGCGACCGGCTGCCCGGCGCCGCGCCGCTGCGCGACCGGGCTGCGCCGTCCGACCAGGCTCCGCCGCAGGAAGGCCCGCTGGACGTCGTACGGCAGGCGTTCGGCGAACTCCTCGGCACCACCGCGCCCGCCGACGGCGACTTCTTCGCCCTCGGCGGCCACTCCCTGGTCGCCGTCCAACTCGCCGAACGCCTGCGCACCCGCACCGGGCTGCCGCTCACCGGCCTCGACATCCTGGAACAGCGCACCCCGCGCGCCCTCGCCGCCCTGCTCGCCACCCGCGCCGACGAGCGCAGCGCCGCCCTCGCCCGGGCCGGCGCCCGCCCGCGGACCACCGGCGCCCGCACCGGCACCGTCCTGCTCACCGGCGCCACCGGCGGGGTCGGCGCGGCCGTGCTCCAGGAACTGATGGCCCAGGGCCGGCCGGTCCGGGTGCTGGTCCGGCCCGAGTCCGCGCACCTGCCCGCACTGAACGGCGCCGAGGTAGCGGAGGGCGACCTCGGGGACCTCGACAGCCTGCGCCGGGCCGTCGAGGGCGTGGACGCCGTCATCCACTCCGCCTGCACCTTCACCGAGCACGCCACCGACCTCGCCGCGATGCGCGCCCTGGTGGACGGCTGGCGGGGCGGCCCGTTCGTCTTCGTCAGCAGCATCGACGCGTACGGCCGCCCGGCGGGCACCGAAGTCGCCGAGGGCGGACCGAGCGGCGCTCCCGTCACCCCGTACGGGCAGGCCAAGCTGGACTGCGAGCGGATCCTCTTCGAGGCCGCCGCCACCGGCCGCGGCCAGGCCACCGCCGTCCGCGCGCCGATCGTCTGGGGCCCGCACCACCGCCTGCGCGACCAGCTCCGCTGGGGTGCCACCGGCCCGCTCTACCAGGCCGCCCTGGCCGGCCTGCCGATCGCGGTGCCGCCCGCCGACGCGTGGTACGGCGCCTCGTGGGTGCACTCCGCCGCCCTGGCCCGCGCCCTCACCGCCTGCCTCACCCCGGACCATCCCGCCGCCGGCCGGGTCGTCAACGCGGTGAGCGGACACGTCTCCTGGGCCGACTTCACCACCGAACTGGTCCGCCTGCTCGGCTCCGACAGCCCCGTCGCCGCCACCCCCGACGCCGAGGAGGAACTCCACCGCCCCTGGCACTACCGGGCGGACACCCTGGCCGGCCCCCTCGCCCCCGAGCCCGGCGAGGACTGGCGAGACGTTCTGGCGGCCATGGTCCGCTGAGCGCCCGCCCCGGGCGGAGGGGCCGGAGGCCGGTCCCTCCGCCAGGGGCCGGCCTTTCCGCCCGCGGTTGGTCCCTCCAGCGGCAACGCCCGCTACCGGCGGCGCCGCAGGCGGCAGGCCGCGATGTTGCGGGTGCGCCGGGTACGGCCGCGCTCGGCGAGGAGGCCCAGGACCCGCCGGGCCGAGGACCCCTCGGCGAGGCGCGCCTGGAGCCAGGTGTCCGCCTCGGACACCTGCTCCTCCTCCCACGGCTCGTCCAGGGTGATCGCCCGCAGCAGCGCCCAGTCCCGCAGGCGCCGGACGGCGAAGGGGTCGGCCGCCGTGGCGTCGGCCAACTCCCTTTGCCAGGCCGGGAAGCCCGGTTCCGTCAGCAGCTCCGCCGCCCGCCGGTCCAGGTACTCGCAGACCGCGCAGCTAGCCATCGAGCGCTCCGGGTCGGTCAGCACCCGGGCCACGAGGCCGGCCGCGTCCTCGGGCGCCACCTCCGCGAAGGCCCTGCGGTACCGCGCGAACCGTACGTGCTCGTCCGGCTCGAAGCCTTCCGCGCCGGCCGCCGCCGTCGGCGTCACCGAGCTGTCCCCTCCCGTCGCCGCCCCGGCCAGGGGCCCGATGTCCGTCACCTGCCCGATCCTCGCACGGCCGCGACCGGACGCTCGCTCAGCCGATGGTCACCACCCGCGCCCACTGCGGTGGGGCGCTCGGCCGGTACTCCGCCCGGTTCTCGTTGTACCGGATCGGCCTCGGGAAGAGCCCGACCACCGTGCGGCAGGCCGGGGCGGCGGAGGGCCACGGGGTCTGGCCGTCGGTCAGGACCACCACCACGTCCGGGCGGGGACGACCGCGCAGGGCGGCGTCGAAGCCGGTGCGCAGGTCGGTGCCGCCCCCGCCGATCAGCGGGATGCCCTCGGCCCGGCAGAGCTGGTGGACGGCCTGGGCTGCCGCGTCGCAGGGGACGACGGTGACCTGGTCGCGGCGGCCGCCGACGGCCCGGCCGATCGCCGCGACCTCCAGCAGCGCGCTGCCCAGTTCGTCGTCCGAGACCGAGCCTGAGGTGTCGATGATCACCGAGACCCGGGGCGGGCGCCGCCGCAGGCTCGGCAGCAGCACGCCCGGCACCCCGGCCGAACGGCGGGCGGGGCGGCCGTAGCTGTAGTCCTCGCCCGCTCCCGCGCCGGACACCGCCGAGCGCACCGCCGCGCCCAGCAGCTGCCGCCACGGCTGCGGCGGGTGGAACGCCTCCTCGGCCCAGCGCTTCCAGCCCGCCGGGGCGGTGCCGGGGCGACCCCGGATGCCCTCGGCGACCCGGAAGCGCACCGCGTCGCGCTCCTGGGCGGTGAGCCCGTGACCGCCGTCGGGGCCGAGGTCCCACGGACGGTCCAGGCCGTCGGCGCCGCTGCCGCACTCCAGCCAGGCCGCCTCCAGGTGGCCCGGGTGGGAGCGGTACCGGCGTACGTACTCCTCCATGAGCAGCCCCTCCGGCAGCTGGAGCATCTCCGCCCTGATGGCGCCGGCCGGGCTGGTCAGACCCTCGCCGTACACGTCGTCGTTGATCTCGCAGTCGGCGGCGATGTTCATCCGCAGCCGGGCGGCCGGGCCCTCCAGACCGAGTTCCCGGGCGAGCCGGTCGCCGCGCCCGTGGTGGTCGCGCAGCAGGTGCGAGACCTCGTGCACCCAGACGCCGGCCAGCTGGTCCACCGGGGTGCGGGCGACGAAGGCCGGCGAGGCGTAGCAGCGCCAGTACCGGTCCACGGCCATGGTCGGCACCTGCCGGGACTCCACCAGGTGGAGGGCGAACAGGGCCGTAGCCAGGTAGGGGCGGACCCGGGCGGCGTACAGCCGGGCGGCGTACAGCTTCTCCAGGTCCAGCGGCGGGGACGGCGCGTTCGCGGTGCCGCCGGGGCTTTTCGCCGTGCGGCTCGTCGGCCCGCCGCCTGCCGTGTGGCTCGTCGGCCCGCCGCCTGCCGTGTGGCTCGTCGGCCCGCCGCCTGCCGTGTGGCTCGTCGGCCCGCCGCCCGCCGTGCCGCTCATCGCCCCGCCGCCCGCGCCTGACCGATGCCGACGAGGTCGGCCCGGCGGGAGACCGCGAGCGCCGGGGTGAGCCGCTCGATCGCCGCGGGCACGTCCCAGTCCTCCCGGCGCAGCGAGGCCAGCGTGGTCGCCGGGACGACCAGCAGGTCCGGCGCGCCCGTCTCCAGGGCCCGGACCAGCAGCGCCCAGGCCGCGTCCCAGCGCGCCCGGTCCGGCCGGTTGCGGACCGCCGCGACCACTCCGTCCAGCACCGCCTGGCGCAGGTCCCCGCGTTCGGGCAGTACAGCGCCGGCCGGGTCGGCGAGCAGGTCCTCCGGATCCGGCAGGTCCATCCGGTCCATGTACGCCATCAGCTCCAGCCCCGGGCCGTCCCCGACCGCACCGCGCACCAGCAGCGAGAGCACCTCCCGGGAGGACCCGGCCGCGGTCGCGAAGGCGATCAGCCGCAGCGTCATGTCCCAGCTGCGCGGGGAAGGCCAGGCGCCGCCGCGCCGGGTCTCGGTGGTGGGCAGCCGGTGCACCAGCTCGGGGCGGGCCGCCAGCAGCCCGCACACCGCGCGCCGGGCCAGTGCGACGGCGGCCGGCAGCGCCTGCGGGTCGAGCCGGGGCAGCGGTGGCCACCGGCCAGACGCCGCCGAGGCCGCGCACCACCACCTCGTGGTCGTGCGCCCACTGAAGGTGGACGAAGCGGTTGGCCAGCGGCGGACTCAGCTCCCAGCCGTCGGCCGCCGAGGAGCGCGGGTTGGCGGCGGCCACGACCCTTACGCCGGGCGGGAGTTCGAGCGTTCCGATGCGCCGCTCCAGGACCAGCCGGAGCAGTGCGGCCTGGACGGCGGGTGGCGCGGTGGACAGCTCGTCCAGGAACAGCAGACCGTGCCCGGCCCGCACCAGCCGCACCGCCCAGTCCGGCGGGGCCATCGGGACGCCCTGCTGCGCCGGGTCGTCGCCGACGATGGGCAGGCCGGAGAAGTCGGAGGGCTCGTGGACGCTGGCGATCACCGTGGTCAGCGGCAGTTCCAGGGCCTCGGCGAGCTGGTTGAGCGCGGCGGTCTTGCCGATGCCGGGCTCGCCCCAGAGCAGCACGGGCAGGTCGGCGGCGACGGCCAGGGTGAGCGCCTCCAGTCGGGTGTCGGCGCGCGGTTCGGTGGTGGTGTCGGCCAGCAGGTCGAGCAGCTGCCGGGCGACATCGAGGCGGGCGGCTTCGGGAGTGCGGACGGGCATGGGTGATCACCTCAAGATGTCTGGTGCTTAAGGGCGTTCAGAGCGGGGCGGTCGGCGGTCGGCGGTCGGCGCCGTGGGCTTCGGCTTCGGCGTCGGCGTCGGCGTCGTGGGCGTGGGCGTCGTGGGCGTGGGCGTCGTCGGCGTCAGCTTCGGTGTCAGCGGAGCGAGGCCAGGCGCGGGCGTGGGCGGAAGGCCGAGCTGCCGGGGCGGGTGCTGTGGCGTACGCGTGGCGCCGGGTAGGTGACGGGAACGGGCCCGGTGAGGCCCGCCCGGTAGAGGCCGTAGGCGATGCGCCGCTCGGCCGCCGCCGCCAGCTCGTCGCGCAGCGGTCCGTCGCGCAGCACCGCTTCCGGTCCGAGCAGGGCCTCGACCACGGCCAGCGCCCCGGCGGTGTCGCCGTGGTCCAACCGATCGCGTACACCGGCCAGTTGGGCAGGCCGGCGGTGCGCGAGGTCGATCGCCCGCAGACAGGGCAGCGGGGTGCCGGACAGGGCGGCCAGCAGCTCCTCGCGGCGCAGCTCGGCCGGCTCGTGGTCGAGCGGGACGAGCGCCCCGTCGACCAGCCCGATCCGGTGCCGCGCCCCTCGGCAGTCCACCAGCCCGTGGGGCTCGGGCCCTGTCGCCGCCCGTGCCAGGGGTGCCTGCCCGGGCGCCAGCGCGGCCGCTACCAGGGGGTGCAGCCGCTCGGCCTCGATCGCCCCGCTGCGGAGCAGGTCGATGTCGGGTGGCGCCCAGGTCGCGGCATCGGGCAGCAGCGGCAGTCCCGAGACGTTGCCGAGGGCCTCCGTCGTCGACCCGTCCGGTCCGAGCAGCAGCCGCCGACGACTTCCGAGCCGTACCACCACGGGACCGGGCGGCAGCCCGTCGGCGCGCAGCAGCAACTCGGCCTCGGCGGCCCAGCGGTCGGCGGCCCAGCGTCGGGACGGATCGCCAAGTTCTGTAGTGGTCGGCCCCGTTGGCGGATCCCCGGTTCCGGCCCGGACGGTCAGCTCCGCGCTGCGCCCGGCGTCCCAGAGGTGCCGGTGCAGGTCGTAGCGGAACCGTCGGCTGGGACGCGGATGCGGGTGCGGCGACCGGCCGTCGTCAGCGAGCCCGTCCCAGAGCGCCAGGCTGATCCGTTGCCCGTACTCCGCCCAGGCGGGCGGTGTGCGAACCACGAGGAAGACCGGCGGTCTGCCGGGGTAGCGGGTCAGCGGCACGGTGAGCCCGGGCCGCAGCAGTCCGTCGGGAGCGGACCTCGGTAGGTGCCAGCGCAGCAACTCCGGTGCCAGGCAGCGGAGATCGGCCCGCAACCGGTCGGCGAGCTCCCGTCCGTGGACGCGGGTGACGTCCCGCAGGCGGAAGTCGACCTCGACGTTGGCGGCGGCGCAGGCCCCGGCCCAGTCGCCGACCAGGCGGCGGGCGGTGGCGATTTCGATCATGGAGGGCGGCACGGCGTACTCGCGTACGCGCCGCCAGAAGGAGAGGCGGGAGTCGTTCCCGTGCGCGGGGTGAGTGGGCATCAGCACTCACTCTTCGCGGACGGGACCCCCATTCTGTGAGCAGCGTGAGTGGTCATCGCGGGGGAGCATAGCCTCCCCGCACCGAAGTTCGCCACACCGTTCCGAGTCGCCGGGTGGTTCCGCGGCCCCGGTGCGGCGGGGCCAGCCCCGGCCTCCGCCGTACGACTGGCCGATTCCGTTCGCCGGTGACCGGCGAGGGCTCGCGGCGGACGGCCCGCCGCGAGCAGACTGGCCGAGGCACGGGAGTTCCGACCCCAGGGGGCAGGCATGTCCGTACGACCCGGCAGGCGCAAGGCAGTCGGCAGGCTCCGGACCGCGATCGGCGCCCTCGTGGTCGCCCTGGCGGCGGGAGCCGCGGTGGCCCTGCCCGTCGCGGACGCGGAGGCGGCCGGCACCAAGGGCGGCAAGGTGGTCTACCTGACCTTCGACGACGGCCCCAGCCCCGCGTACACGCCCAAGGTCCTGGCGACGCTCGCCCGGTACGGGGTGCGCGCGACCTTCTTCGAGATCGGGCAGAACGTCGCCGCCCACCCCTCGGTGACCGCGCAGGTCGCCAGGCAGGGCCACAGCGTGCAGAACCACTCCTGGTCGCACCCGGACCTGCGCAAGCTCTCCGCCGCCGCGCTCAACGCCCAGGTGGCCGACACCGACAAGGCCATCCGGGCACAGACCGGCCGCACCCCGAGCTGCCTGCGCCCGCCGTACGGCGCGGTCAACGGCACGGTGCGCTCGAAGGCCTCGGCGCTCGGCAAGCAGGTCGTGCTCTGGTCCGTGGACCCGGCGGACTGGTCCCGCCCCGGCGCGGCCGCGATCAGGTCCCGGGTGCTGAACAACGTCCGCCCCGGCTCGGTGATCCTGCTGCACGACGGCGGCGGCGACCGCAGCCAGACGGTGGCCGCCCTGCCGGAGATCATCTCCACGCTCAAGGCGCGCGGGTACGGCTTCGCCACCCTCTGCGGCTGAGTCCGCCCGTCGAACGGCAGCGAGCCCGGTCAGCTGCGGCCGTTGAGCACGAGCGCCCAGGCGAGGCAGGTCAGGGCGCCCGGTCGGTGCCGGCGCGGTGAGGGTTCGCGGCCGGTTGGTGGGTGGGTGGATGGGTGAAGGCCCGCCCCCTCAGCCCTTGGTCCCGCCCCCGGGGCGGGGGTGGGTCGCGCGGGTTGTGGGGCGGGCCTTCGTGGTACGGAAAAAGGGGTGGCGCGCCGTCGGATGGGGCGCGGGGTGGGTCAGTTGAGGACGGCGAGTGCGGCGT
>NZ_JBSFKF010000021.1:0-141955 GCF_053598415.1 Kitasatospora sp. NPDC001132
ACACCGCGCCGACGGCCCGCCGTGAAGCACCGGAACCGGACAACCTGCCTTCAAGGACTACGAGAACCACCCAAGACTCGCAGAACGCCCTCTGAAAACACCAAACTCACAAGCTCGTTGACATCGCGCATGCCATGCCAACGACGACCGTCACCCTTCGTTACCACCGGATACGGGGCAGAGCCCTTCTGCGAGTGTCGGTGGGTCTAGTCGTACTTGAAGGCAGGTTGTCCGGTTCCTGTTCGGCACGGGTGCGTCCTCCCCTGGGCGTCCGGGATGCGCGGTCGAGCGCCCCGACTTGAGCAGACCGAAGCCTGGCCGGTGCAATGGCACACTGGGAAGGGAATCGGCATAACGAATGATTAAAGCCAATTCTGTGAAATCAGTTCAGGAGAACGGAGTGTCGGCCGACAGTTGGTGGTCAAGGCATCGCCGACCGGGGAGGGTTGGGGCCGCGCCGACGGAACCGATTGCGCAGGGAGGTCGTCTCACGGCCACACCGTCCGCCAGAATCGGGAGATCCCACCGCATGCACCGACACAGAGCCGTGGGAATCGTCGTCCTCATCCTCGCCGCGCTCGGAACCGCCTCGGCCTGCGACGCGGACATGGGCGGCGACGACCAGCCCGCCAGCCCGACCACGGCTCCCACCACCGCCGTCACGGCGCCGCCCCACACCGCGACTCCTCCCCCCGCGGCCGCCACCTCGTCGCCCGCGCCGATGCCGTCCCTCGACGTCGAGAACCCGACCGACCTGGTCCACGACTCCGCCGCCTCGCCCACTCGCCCGGCCGGCGGTGTGGTTGCTCGGACGGGCGTGGGAGGCAGTTGAGTCCGTGGTGTGTGCGCCTCAGTCCTCGGTGGGGCCCAGGTCGGCGGTGCCCCGCAGTTCGACCGTGCGGGTGGTGGAGCCGTGCAATTCGAGCACGGTGATCTCGTTCCGGCCGGCCTTCAGGACCGGTGCGGGGACGTAGAGCGTGGTCTGCGGGCCCCGGGACCAGTACCGGCCGAGCGCGAAGTCGTTGATCCAGACCTGGCCCTTGGTCCAGCCGTCCAGGGCGATGAAGCCGTCGGCCGACTGTTCGATGTCCAGATGTCCGCGGTGGAAGGCCGGGCCGACCGGGGGCGCGGCGGACTCGAACGCGGTGAAGGACAGTCCGCCCAGCTCGTCGAGCGGCAGCGGCCGGCTGTCCCAGCTCTCCGGGGCCCGCCCGTTGACGGCGACCTCGCCGAGCAGCCCCTTGCGGTCGTGCATGCCCTGGCCGTAGTTGACCCTGCCCTGGTTCTCCACCAGTACGGACAGCCGCGCGCCCCGGCGGGGGGCGTGGAAGGAGAGCGTGTGCTCGTGGCTCTCGCGTTCCAGGACGCCGACCGGCTGGCCGTCGACGAAGACCTGGGCGCGGTCCTGTACCTCGGCGATGTGCAGGACGGCCGGTCCGGCCGCCGGGAGTGCCGTCTCGTAGAGGGCGAAGCCGAAGGACTGGCCGAGCTGTTCCATGGTCTGCGGTCGGTCGGCGTGCACCGCGTCGCCGAGCCGCTCGCGCTGGTCCAGCAGGCTCGCACAGGTGGTGAGTTCGACGGTGGTCGGGGCGAGCTTGGGGGCGGGCCCGGGTGCCGGCTCCGCGGGGACGGGAGCGTACCTGGCGATCACCTCGCGGAAGGCGGTGTACTTGGGGGTGGTGTCGCCGGCCTCGTCCAGCGGCGCGTCGTAGTCGTACGACGTGACGGTGGGGCGGTACGTGCCCTTGTCGTTGGCGCCGTTGGTGAAGCCGAAGTTGGTGCCGCCGTGGAACATGTAGATGTTCACCGAGGCGCCGGCCGCGAGCAGCCGGTCGAGGTCCGCCGCGGCGTCGGCGGCGCTGCGGGTGACATGGGTGCCGCCCCAACGGTCGAACCAGCCGATCCAGAACTCGCTGCACATCAGCGGCCCGGACGGCTGTTGCGTGCGCAGTTCGGCGAGCCCGGCGTCCACCCGGCTGCCGAGGTTGACGGTGCGCAGGACGCCGTCGAGGCCGCCGCGTGCCAGGTCGGAGGGCTGATCACAGGTGAACAGCGGCACGTTGACTCCGTGTCGGTCCAGCATCTCCGCCAGGTCCTCGAGGTAACCGGAGTCGTCGCCGTACGCGCCGTACTCGTTCTCCAGCTGGACGGCGAGGATCGGGCCGCCGCGGGTGGAGAGATACGGGAGAACGGGCGGTAGCAGGGCGCCGAGGTAGGCGTCGACCGCCTCCAGGTAGCGCGGGTCGCGGCTGCGCAGTTCGATGTCCTCGTCGACGAGCAGCCAGGAGGGCAGGCCTCCGCCCTCCCACTCGGCGCAGATGTACGGGCCGGGGCGGAGCAGCACGTGCAGGCCTTCGGCGGCGGCGAGGTCGAGGAATCGGGGCAGGTCGAGACCTGCGTCCAGCCGGAACTCCCCGCGCCGGGGCGCGTGGAGGTTCCAGGGGACATAGGTCTCGACCGTGTTCAGCCCCATCAGGCGCGCCTTGCGGAGCCGGTCGGCCCACTGCTCCGGATGGACGCGGAAGTAGTGCAACCCGCCGGAGATGATCCGCAGCGGTCGGTCGTCGAGACGGAAGCCGTCTGCGGCGATCTCCAGTCGTGGCATTGCCGTGGTGCTCCTTGCGATCGAGACGGTTGTCAGGTCAGCTCAGCGGGCGGCAGAGCAGGGTGTCGGGGACTCCGCCGTGGTTCCACTTCCAGGTGTAGGCCACGCCGGCGAGGTACTCCTTGTCGGCGCACTGGCCTTTGTAGTAGCCGGGTGCCCAGTCGCTGGCGGTGGAGCCGCCGGTGGCGGGGCGGTTGTCGCCGTGGTCGAACCAGGCGTTGCGCCCGGTGGTCGGCAGCGGAGCTGCGGCCGGCGCACAGAGCAGGGCGGACATCGCGTTGCTGTGGGCGCTGTAGCCGACGGCGTAGGTGTTGTCGGGGCACTGGAGCTTGTTGTAGCCCGGGGCCCAGTCGCCGTGGGTGACGTAGCGTTCGTCGGTGACGGTCACCCAGTCGCCGGCTCCGGCGGCGGGCTGGCCGGCGTCGGTGCACAGGCCGCGGCTGTCGCCGCGGCCGAGGCCGACCAGGCGCTCGGTGTCGGGGCAGTTGCCCTTGCGGTTGCCGTTGGACCAGTCGCCCTGGGCGAGCATGCGGGTGGAGACGTTCTGGTCGCCGAAGTCGAGGTCGAGCATGTTCCAGTGTGTGACCGGTGCCACCGGGCCGGTGAGGCTCGGCGCGTTGATCAGCTTGTTCCAGTCGGCGGCCCGCCAGTCGCCGGGGTCGCCCAGGCCGAGCCGCTTGCCGGTGGCGTCGTAGGAGAGCAGTGCCCAGTTGTCCTGCGGGTTTCCGTTGGCGTCGCTCCAGCCGACGACCGGCCACTGGGCGAAGTCGGTGTCGTTCTTCACCAGGATGTCGGTGAAGTTGTGGAACCAGGCCTGCTCCTTGGCGTTGGTCGAGCCGCGGCCTGCCGCGCCGAACTCGCTGACCCACACCGGCGCGGTGAAGTGCTGGCCGGACTGGGTGACGAACAGTGCCTCGTCGTTGACGACCTGGGCGAGCTGCTCGGGGGTGAAGTCCTGGTAGCGGGGGTCGCTGGTGGAGCCCGGGCCGCTCTCCGCCCCGGTGTTGGAGGGCCCGGTGTAGGCGTAGAAGTGGGCCGCGTAGACGAGCTTGTCCGACCGGACCAGCGTGTTCGAGAGGGTGCGCACCGGGGTGAGCATCGGCCGTTCGTGCCAGGTGATCGCGGTCGGGATCCCGGACCAGTTGATGCCCTCCATGATGACCAGCATGTCGGGGTCGGCAGCCAGGATCCGGTTGCCCGCCTCCTCGAAGGCGGCGTACTCGTCGTGGGAGTCGCCCCAGCCCCAGTTGGGGTTGTCCCAGGTGTCACGGCGGACCTCGTTGCGCAGGTCCGCGCCCACGACACGCTTGTTCGTCCGGTACCGCTGCACCATGAACAGCCAGTCCGCCTCCCACTGCTCGGTGGACTGGCTGCTGTTCCACCGCTCGTTGCCGTCCAGGCCGCAGCAGAAGCGGTAGGTGGTGGTGTGGTTGTTGAGGATGACCGCGAAGCCGTCGGCGGTCAGCGCGGCAACCACCGCGTCGTAGACCTGCAGCGGGGTCTTGCCCTTCAGTTGCGGGTTGGCGGCCACCGCCGCGTCCGGCACGGTGCTGGTGTCGTGGATCAGCGCGTTGGCGAAGGGCAGCCGCATGCTGTTGAGGCCCAGGCCGTGGAAGTCGGCCAGGATCTGCGTCAGCGGTGTCCGGTCCAGGCCCAGCGGGATGTTGTGCGACACCTGTCCCGCCTGGTTGTTGGCCGGATCGTTGACGTCCCCGCTGCCCTCCCAGGTGCCCTGGGCGCCGGCCCAGTTGCCGGCCTTCAGCTTGAAGCGGTCGCCGTTGGCGTCGACGACGTACCGGCCCCGGGTGCTCAGCGGACCGGTCCATGAAGCCGCGAGCTGCGTCCCCGTCATGACGGACGCGGTGGTCGAGGCGGTGGTGGGGGGCGCTGCGGCGGAGGCGGACGTTCCCCCGAGGGCGAGGGTCACCGCGGCGGCCGCGGCGGGCAGGATTCGGGCGAAGGGGCTTCGGACGGTGGGAGGCGAACTGTCTGACCTCATGGTTTCCCCTCCAGGGGTGGGGGTGGGGCCTCGGATCTTCAGGTGGTGCGGCCCGGATCGGACGGTCCGGAGTCACGGGGGGCGGACCGGGGGCGGCTCAGCCCTTGAGTCCGCTGGTGGCGATGCCTTCGACGATGTAGCGCTGGGCGACCAGGAACATGGCCACCAGCGGTGTGATGGTCACGACGGCTCCGGCGAACAGTCCGGGCAGGTTGATGGTCTGTGAGGTGAGGAAGGTCGACAGGGCGATCTGGGCCGTCCACGCGGACGGGTCCTGGCCGATGACGAGCGGCCACAGGAAGGAGTTCCAGCTGTCGATGAAGGCGAGCGCGCCGAGCGAGGCCAGCATCGCTCCGGACGACGGCAACGCGATCCGGCGGTAGAGGCCGAACCAGCCGAGCCCGTCCAGGCGTCCCGCTTCCTCGATCTCGGTGGGGAACTGGAGGTAGAAGTTGCGGAAGAGCAGGACGGCGAAGGGGTTGAACAGCCCGGGTGCGATGATTCCCCACAGCGTGTTGACCCCGCCCATGGAGCCCACGAGGACGAAGGTGGGCACGAACGTCACCGAGCCGGGGATCATCAGCGTGGCCACCACCAGGGCGAGCAGGACGCCGCGTCCGGGCACCGGTATCCGCGCGAGGGCGTATCCGGCGGCCGAGGCGAGGATCGTCGACACCGGGGCGGTGATCACGGCGATCAGCAGCGAGTTGCCGAGGGCCTGGCCCATGTGCAGGGCGGGGTCGCTGAAGAGCGAGCTGAAGTTCTCCCAGTGCATGGCCGACGGCCACCAGGTCCACTGCGGTGACGTCAGGCCCCGGGAGTCCATCAGCGCGTTGCGCAGCATCAGGTAGAAGGGGGCCAGGAACACTGCCGTCAGCAGGCCCGCCAGCACCCCCCGCGCGCACCGGCGAACTACCTGCGACAGCTCTCGCGTGCTTCTCATTCCACTCACTCCTCACCCTTGCCGAAGCCGGTGACCCGGCCCTGGAGCAGGGTCACCCCGACGATGAGGGCGGTGAGCACGAAGGCTCCGGCCGATCCGAGACCGTAGTTCTGGGCGCCCATCGCGGTGTCGTAGAGATAGACCAGCGGGGTTCGGACCGGGGCCGTCGACGCCCCGGACAGCCCGCTGTTGAACAGGTTGTAGAACTCGTCGAACGCCTGGAAGGCGGCGATGAACTGCAGCATCAGGACGGCCACCGAGGTGTTGCGCAGCATCGGCAGGGTGATCCTGCGCAGCAGGCGCAGGCCGGTGGCGCCGTCGAGTGCGGCGGCCTCGTGGATCTCCTTGGGGATGCCCTGGAGGCCTGCCAGGAAGAGCACCATGTAGAAGCCGACCTGGAGCCAGAGGCGGAGGGTGACGAGGACGACCCAGTACAGCGGCGGCGACGTGGTCTGCAGCCACGGGACGGCGGACATGCCGAACCATCCGCCGATGGTGTTGGCGATCCCGGCCGGCAGACCGTTGAACAGGCACATCTTCCACACCAGGGACGCCGCGACGTAGGAGACGGCGGCCGGGATCAGGAAGGCGGTGCGCAGCAGGGCCCGGCCGCGCCGGATCCTGTGCACCAGCAGCGCGAGTCCCAGCGAGGCGGCGAACGTCACCGGCACGATGAACAGCGTGAACAACAGGATCTGGACGAGCGATGTGCGGAACACGGCGTCGGAGAGCAGCGCCTGGTAGTTGTCCAGGCCGACCCAGTGGCCCAGGGCGATGGTGCCGCGGGCCTCGCTGAGGCTGAGCAGGAAGCTCCAGCCGATCGCGACGTACTTGAAGACGCCCACGCCGATCAGCAGGGGCCCGGCGAGGAGTGCGAACGCTCCCCAGGCACGCCAGTCCGTGCGGGGCCGGCGGGTGGGGGCGCCCTGCGGCCGGGCCGTGGGGCGCCGGGCACGCTCGTCGGGCAGCGTGGTCGAGGCTACGGGCTTCATCAGGCGCGCTGCTTGTCGATCTCGCTCTGGGCCTGCCTGGCCGCGTCGGCCAGGAGCGAGGACGCATCCCCCTGCCCGCTGACGATCTTCGACGCGGCGGCGCTGAACAGGGAGCTCACCGCGCTGTTCCAGGTGCCGGGGTTGTGCCGGCCGTACGTGGCGGCCAGTTCGACCGTCTCCTTGGCGGTGCCCTGGGCGACCTTGTCAGCGGAGGCGGCGACGGACTTGCGCGGCGGAATGTGGAAGCCGTAGCTCTCCGCCCAGTCCTTCTGCAGGTCGGTCTGCTGGATCCAGAGCCACTGGACGAACTTCTTGGCCGCGTCGACGTTCTTGCCCTTGGCGTTGACGCAGCTGGTCCAGCCGCCGACGCGCACGACGGGCGTGCCGCCTGGCCGGTAGGCGGGCCAGGGCAGGACGCCGAAGTCGTCGCCGAGCGCGGTCCTGATGGCGGGCATCGACCAGAGGCCGCCCCACTGCATCGGGGTGACGTTCTGCACGAGGGCGGCGGGATCCCACCAGTCGGTGGTGAAGCCGAGCAGCAGGGACTGGTCGTCGTGAAGACGCTTGAGGCCGGCCACGGCCTCGGCGGCCTGCGGGGAGCCGAAGACGGCCTTGCCGTCGGCTACCAGGTCGCCGCCGTTGGACCACACCGCCATGATGGCGCTGTCGCCCAGGCCGTCGTTGCCGAGGAACAGGCCCTTGGTGTTCTTGGTGGTCAGGGCCTTGGCCGCGGCGACGAGCGCGTCGAAGGTGGCGGGCGGGGTGATGCCGGCCTTGGACAGCGCGCTCTTGCGGTAGTAGAGCATCATGACGTCGTCGATCATCTTGACGCCGTAGAGCTTGCCGTCGACGGTCGCCGTGTCGAGGTCGCCCTGGTTGAAGTCCGACTTGGCGCTGCCGTAGAGGTCGTCCAGCGGGGCTATCTGGCCGTGCCAGGCGAGGCCGTCGTTGAAGTCGCCGATCTCGAAGACGTCCGGGGCCGCGTCGGTGAGCAGGGTCGCGCTGAGCTTGCCGGCGTAGTCGCCCGGGGTCCAGGTGACCTTGACCGCGATGTCCGGGTTGGCCTTGGTGAACGCGGCCGCGTAGCGGGTGAGGGCCTGCTGGGTGCCGGCCTCGCCGTAGGCGTGGGACCAGACGTTCAGGGTGGTCTTCGCCCCGCCGGAGGCCCCGCCGGTCGGGTTGCTGGTGCAGCCGACCGCTGCTCCGGCGACGAACAGGACGGATCCGCCGAGGAATCCTCTGCGGCTAAGCTGGGATGTCTGTGCGCTCACTTCGCATCCTCCAGGCTGAGGGTGTGGGGGTGTGGGTGGTTGTCCGGCGTGGCCGGTGTCCGACGTTCACGGCTGGCAGGCGGTGCCGGACATCGGTCGTGCCGGAGGCTCGGGTTGGTGATCGGCGGATCCCCGGTTGCCCGGGGCGGCGTGGTGGCGGTTCGCCAGGGGCCTTCAGGGCAGGAGGGCCTGGATGCCGACGACGGCGGCTCCGCGGGCCCACTCCTCCCAGGAGAGTGGACGCAGGGTCAGCGGGCACCTCGCCGCCGCCTTGAAGCAGTGTGCGGCGTAGGCCTCCTTGATGTGCGTTCCGAAGAGGTCGTAGGTGTCGAGTCCTTCGCCGGTGACGACGACGCGCTCGGGGCCGAGCAGGTTGACCAGGGTGGCGATGCCGGTGCCGATCGCGCGGCCGGCCCGGGCGAAGGCGTCGCGGGCGGCGGGTTCTCCGCCGCGGGCGAGCTGGACGGCACCGTCGAAGTCGAGGTCCGGGTCGTCGGTGGAGCGGCGGACGGTGGCGAGGATGGCGTCGCTGGAGGCGACGGCCTCGACGCAGCCGACCTGGCCGCAGTGGCACCGCGGCCCGACCGGGTCGATGCTGATGTGCCCCATCTCGCCGGCGACCCCGTACGCGCCGGTGACCAGCTCACCGTTGACGACGATCCCCGAGCCGATCCCGGCTCCGATCGTGACCAGCGCGAAGTACTCGGTGCCGATGCCCTCCCCGTACCAGTGCTCGGCGGCGGTGAGGGCCTTGACGTCGTTCTCCACGGTGACGATCAGACCGGTCGCCGCGGCGACGGTCTCCGCCAGCGGCACGTCGCGCCAGCCGGGGAGCACGGAGTAGCGGACGCGCCCCCTGGGGCGGTCCACGTCGCCGGAGACCGCGATGCCCAGGTGCCGGGTGCGGGCCCGGTACTCGGGTCTCGCGTCGAGGAGTTCACCGACGAGGTCGGTCAGCAGCGCGCACACGGCGGCAGGGTCGCGCTCGCCCAGCGGCCGGACGGCGGTGGTACGCATCCGGGCCCGCAGATCGCAGACCGTGCCGAAGAGGGTGTCGGCACTGATCTTCACACCGACGAAGAACTCCCGGTCGGGAGTGACGGCGAGCGGGTTGACGGGACGTCCGGCCCCCGGAGCGGTGCGCTCCGGGGGGAGTTCGTGCAGGTAGCCGTCGTCGATGAGTGGTCGCGCGGCCTTGGTCACCGCGGTCGAGGACAGGCCCGTCCGGCGGGCCAGCTCCACCCGGCTGAGCGGGCTCTCGGCCAGCAGCAGGGCGAGGACGGCGGTTTCGGCCGGTGCGGTGACCAGTGGCCGCGAGTGGTTTGGAAACACGGCCGCAACCTACCGGTAAATAAATAACTTCGTCCAGTATTGATTTCCCTTCCGGGCGGTCCTACGCTCTGGCCCAACTCCGGGCGTTTCCATCGTCGTTCACCATGGCGACCGGCCGCTTCCGGTCCGCGTCCGACCCCCAGCGTCGCTCGACACCCCTCAGGACCTCCTGTGCCCACCACGCCCTCATCCGCTTCCTTCGACCCCGCCCGCGGGCTGGCGGTCCTACGGACCCCGAACAGCGTCTACGCCGTACGCATCGGCGCTGACGGCAGCCCCCGGCATCTGCACTGGGGGGCACCGCTCGACACCGACGCCCTCGGTGGACTGCCGGCGGCCGCCTCACCCGCCGCGAGCAGCTTCGAGGCAGACCCCGCACCGGACGAGCTGGCCCCGCAGACCGGTGCGCGGTTCGGGCCCGCCGGCCTCCAGGTGCGATTCGCCGACGGCACCCGCGGCGCACAGTGGTCCTTCAGCGGGCACACGGTCCACGGCGGGGAGCTGCGCCTGCGCCTGGCGGACCGCCGCTACCCGCTGGCCGCCGAGCTCTGCTACCGCGTCCGCCCCGACAGCGACGTCATCGAACGATGGGTGGAACTCACCCACACCGGTGCCGACGACGCGGGCCCGATCAGCGTCGACCGGCTGGACTCGGCCTCCTGGACGACGCCGGCCCTGCCCGACTACCGGCTCAGCCACCTCGTGGGCGGCTGGAACAGCGAGTTCCAGCTGCACCGCGACCGGCTCCCGGTCGCCGAGACCGTGCTCACCAGCCGACGCGGCGTCACCAGCCACCACGCCAACCCCTGGCTCGCCCTCGACGACGGCACCGCCGACGAGGAACACGGCGAGGTCTGGAGCACCGCCCTGGCCTGGAGCGGAAGCTGGCGCATCACCGTGCACCGCGACCCGGTCGGCCGGACCACCTGGACCGGCGGCTTCGGCCACGAGGGACTCACCTGGACCCTCGGGCCCGGCGAGAGCCTGCACACCCCCGTCTTCGCCGGCCTCCACACCCGCGGCGGCTTCGGCGGCGCCAGCCGCGCCTGGCACACCCACCTGCGCACCGCCGTCCTGCCCGACCCCGAGCGTGACCGACCCGTCGTCTACAACTCGTGGGAGGCCACCGGATTCGACGTCGACCAGGCCGGCCAGCTGCGCCTGGCCCGACTGGCCGCCCGCCTGGGCGCCGAACTCTTCGTCCTCGACGACGGCTGGTTCGGCGGCCGTACCAGTGACCGCGCCGGCCTCGGCGACTGGAAACCCCGGCCCGAGGCGTTCCCGGACGGGCTGCGCCCACTGGCCGACGAGGTTCACCGCCTGGGCATGGCCTTCGGACTGTGGGTCGAGCCGGAAATGGTCAACCGCGACAGCGAGCTCCACCGCGCCCACCCCGACTGGGTCGTCCACGCCCCCACCCGGGACGCCACCGAGCTGCGCAACCAGCTCATGCTGAACTTCGCCCGCCCCGACGTCGAGGCCTGGGCCCACCGCACCCTGGACCAACTGGTGCGCGAGAACGACATCAACTGGCTCAAGTGGGACGCCAACCGGGTCGTCACCGAAGCCGGCTGGGCCGGCCACCCGGACCCCGACCGGCTCTGGATCGACCACACCCGTGCCGTCCACCGGATCATGGACCGCCTCCGCACCGACCATCCGGGCCTGCGCATCGAGGCCTGCGCGGGCGGCGGCGGACGGGCCGACCTCGGCATCCTCGCCCGCACCGACCAGGTCTGGACCTCCGACAACACCGACCCCGTCGACCGGATCGGCATCCAACACGGCTTCAGCCAGCTCTTTCCCGCCCAGACCATGGCCGCCTGGGTGACCGACAGCCCCAACCTCGCCACCGGCCGCACCACCCCTCTGCGGTTCCGCTTCCACGTCGCCATGGCCGGCGCGCTCGGCCTCGGCGCGGACCTCACCGCCTGGTCCGAGGAGGACCTCGACGAGGCCGCCGCATTCGTCGCCCGCTACAAGGAGATCCGCCCCCTGGTCCAGCACGGCCGCCAGCACCGCCTGACGGGCCCCGGAGGAGTGACGGCCGTGCACTACGCGTCCCAGGACGGCGCCGAACACGCCGTCCTCGCCTGGCGCCCCGCGACCCGGTTCGGCCACCAGCCCGCCGGCCTCGCCCTGCCGGCCCTGGACCCGGCGGCCCGCTACCTCGACGTCGACGAGGGCACCACCCACAGCGGTGCCGTCCTGACCCGGCGGGGCATCGACCTCCGGCTGCCCGCCGGCGACTACGCCAGCCGCCTGATCCGGCTGCGCCGGACGATCTGACCCTTCGCCACCCTCCTCACGAAGGACCCGCGCACATGGCCACGCCCCGCGTCCTGGTCGTCGGCATCGACGGCGTCCGCCTCGACCTGCTGCCGCTGCTGGACACCCCGCACCTCGACGGGCTCGCGAACGCCGGCTTCCTCGCGCCCGTCCACGTCGACGACAGCACCCCGACCATGTCGGGCCCCTGCTGGACCACGATCGTCACCGGCGTCGGCGTGGCCAAGCACGGCGTCTGGGGCAACAACTTCACCGGAAACCGGCTCGGGGTGTTCCCCGACTTCACCACCCGGCTCGCCACCGAACACGGGCTGCGGACCTTCGCCGCCGGCGGCTGGGAACCCCTGTTCCTGGCCCGGCAGGGCGGCCCGGTCTTCGCGGCCCCGAGCCGGCTCGCCTACATCGCCCCGCGCGAGGACTCCCCGCAGGCCTGGGAGGAGTGCGACCGGAGCGTGACCGCCGAAGCCGTACGGGCACTCATCTCCGGCGAGGACCTGGACGCCTCCTTCGTCTACCTCGGCGCGGTCGACGAGACCGCCCACTTCCTCGGCTGCGGCCCCGAGTACCGCCGCGCGATCGAGACCGCCGACCGACGCCTCGGACAGCTCCTCACCGCCCTGCGCGAGCGGCCCGACGCCCGGGCCGAGGAGTGGACCGTCATCGCGGTGACCGACCACGGCCACCGCGACGAAGGCGGCCACGGCGGCCGGAGCCCGCTGGAGCGCACCGCCTGGATAGCCGCGAGCGGTCCCGGCCTCACCCCCTCCACCAGGCCGGACAGCCTCCACCACGCCGATGTCGCCGCCCACGTCTACGCCGCCCTGGGAATCGCGCCCGACCCGCACTGGACGCTCGACGGACGGCCCTTCCCCACCCTCACACCGCGAACCGCCTGATTCCTGCGGGCCGGGCTCCTTGCGGCGTTCGACGGTGGCGCCGTCAGACGCGCGCCACTCCGCGGCGGACTACTCGTCCGGCCGATCGGGCTCGTCCGAGCAACCTCCCCCGACGAGGGTGAGCGTGGGGGTAGCCCGGCGTCAGTGCGGGCCCGATTCCTCGGTGCCGCAGGGGCCGCCGGCCGTCGATGCGGGCAGTTCGACCGGCTCCCCGCCCATCGTCAGGGTCGGGTACCACGTCGAGATGCGCTCGGTCGAGCGTCCGGTGTAGTGGCAGATGAAGCTGCGCCTGAACCGGTCGGCTGTGGTGTTGGGCTGCGAGCCGTGCACCAGACTGCCGTTGAAGAACAGCACGTCCCCGGGGTCCATGTCGACCGGGTGGCGCGACAGGCCCGGCGGTGGCGGCACGTATTCGCGGGTGAAGGAGGCGGTGCCGTCGGCGTCCTCGGGGCAGAACAGGTCCATGCGGTGTGTCCCGGGCACGACTTCCAGTCCGCCGTTGGCCCGGTCGGCCCGGTCGATCGCCAGCCAGGCGGCGACACAGGTGCCGGGCTCGACGCGGAGGTAGAAGTCGTCCTGGTGCAACGCCTGGCCCCGGGCCCCCGGCGGCTTGAAGTAGAACATGCTCTGGGCTGCCAGCGGCTCCTCACCGAGCAGTTCACGCAGGACGGCGGCGACGCGGTGGTCCAGCAGACGGCGCAGGGCGAGGGGGCTCACCCGGTGGGGGAGTATCTCCCGGTCACTAATTGAGATGCGGAGGCCCGGGGGGCTGTCCGACAGTCCGTCACTCCTGGCCCTCGGCCAGGGTAGACCCCGGTTGCTACGCCGGAAGCCTGGTCGTGGCACTCTGCGGAGTCCGCCGCCGGTATCCGCCTGCCGCCTCGCCCTGCCCCACGACCCCGCCAAAACCCACCACCTCCCCCGCCGGCCAGCGCCGACCCCACCACGACCTCGGTCTGCAAGCCCTCTACGACCTTCACCAACCTCGCTACCGCGACTACGCCGACCTGCTTCTTGCCCCTGCCGACGCCGACCTCGCCTTGCGTGCCACCCAGGACTACCTCACCTCCGAACGGACCCACGCCGTCGGCACCGCGAACCCTCGCGCCTTCGCCTGGCAGGCCCTGCGCCACCGCGTCTGCCTCCTCGCAGGCCCGGGCCCTCTGCGCCCCCTGGCCCACCTCACTCCCCGGCAGCAGGACATCGTGCTCCTGCACCACGCTCTCACGCTGCCAGCGGAGGAGGTTGCGCACCTGACCGGCACCGAAGCCGCCGCCGTACGCGCCGAGATCCGCGCGATCGCACACTCCCACCACGGCGCCTGAGCACGTCAGCTCCGGACGGCCTGGAGCCACCAGGGCCCGGGACAAACGCGCCGCCACGCCGAAGAGGACCGACGCTCCGCCACGGGCTCGGCGCGCTACGGCCTCGTGGGGCCGGTCCAGCCGGCGGGGACGTGGCCAAGGCGGACACGCTGGGGGTGGCGGCCGACGGCGACCGAGGCGGTCTTGCGCCCGGTCGCGAAGTCGATGGCGGTGACCTGGTCCGCGCCGCTCTCCGAGATCAGGCAGGACTTGCCGTCCCCGCTCACCGTCGCCCAGTACGGTTTGGACGCGGGCACCAGCGGCCCCTCCTGGAGGGTGGCGCGGTCGACCACCGTCGCGTAGTCGTCCACGGTGCCCGCGACGCAGATCCGGTCGCCCGACGGGCTCATCGACAGGCCGTGGTGGCGGGAGTCGTTGGGCCAGGTGGTGCGGTCGGTACTGGCGGCCGGGTCGACCGGGAGGGTCTTCACCCGGGTGATCCGGTCGGCGGCCACGTCGTACTCCAGGAATCCGTTGAAGAAGGACACCTGGAAGTAGAGCCGGGTGCCGTCCGGGGAGAAGACGGCGGGCCGGACGGCGTTGGAGAGGCCGCCGAGGCCGGCGTCGTCGAGGCGCTTGCGCATGTCGATCTCGCGGATCGGGGTGAGGGTGGCTGCATCGACGACGGTGATGTGCCGGTCGCCTTTCGTCCAGTCCAGCCAGGGCGCGTCCAGGGCGGTTTCGACGTTGCCGATGGACATGTTCCACAGCTGCCGGCCGCCGTTGGTGAAGATGTTCTCGTGCGGCTTGTCCCCGGTGTGGAACGAGCCGAGTTCGGCGCCGGTACGGACGTCCAGGACGTGCACGGTGTTGGCGGTGGAGGCGGAGACCGCCACCCGGGTGCCATCGGGCGAGAGCGCCATGTGGTCGGCGCGGTAACCCGCCACGGGGAAGCGCCAGTTGACCCGCCCGGTGGCGAGGTCGAGGGAGACCACGTCGGCGAAGCTGGGCCGGGAGACGACAACCGCGGTGCCGTCCGGCGTGCTGTACATGTCGTCGACGAACTGGTCGTGGCCCTCACCAGGGCCGAGCCTGATGCCGAGGAAGTAGCCGAGCTTGACGGGGTTGAGGTAGATCTCGGCGAGCCGCTGGTCCTTGTCGGGGATGACGTCGATCCGTCCGACCTTACTGAGGGCGCCGGAGGATTCGATCACGTCGGCGGTGCCGTCCCAGTTGTTGCCGACGAACATCACCTCCCGTAGCGCCGGGATGGCTCCGGGGGCGGCGCTGCTGGTGGCGGCGGCCGGGGCGAGCAGGCCGAGCGCGACCGCGAGGGTGCGGAGGGATCGGACGCCGAGTCGGCGCCGGGAACCTGTCCTGGACATCGTCGCTCCTTCGTGGGGGTGGCACGACGGGTTGTGAGACGGCCTGTCAGCTTGCGCCATTCGACGGTAGGGAGGGGGCCGGTCCGCTGGCAAGACGTCGGCGGCGGACGCGTTCGCGGCGGGGCCGTCCGCCCGCCGCCGCCGGCCGGTCCGCCGGTCTCCCGCCCACCGTACGGAAACCGTGAAACCCCCTTGAGGTTTGAGGGGGGCCTGGGCAGGCCGCGCAGGTCCAGGGACTCCAGTGCCTGGTCCGCGTCCGCGTCCAGCAGCCACCGCCCGTGCCCCGCGCCCGTCGCCCCGGCCGACCGCCTCCGGCCCCCGGGCAGCGAGTGGACCTACCTCAAGCTCTACGGCGACCGGCAGGAGGAGGACGCCCTGCTCGCCGGCGCCGTCCGCGACCTCGTCGCCGACCTGGCGCACCACAGTGACCGCCGTTTCTTCCTCCGTTACGCCGACCCCGACCCCCACCTGCGGCTGCGCCTGCGCGGCGACCTCGCCCTGCTCGTCCCGGCCCTCGGCGACTGGGCCGCAGGCCTCCTCGCCGACGGGCACCTGACCCGGTTCGGTTTCGACGTCTACGACCGCGAGGTCGAACGCTACGGCGGCCTCACCGGCATGGACGCCACCGAGGAGCTCTACACAGCCGACAGCCACGCCGTCCTCGATCTGCTGGCCCTGCGCCACACCGGCCGGCCGCCGCTTGACGACACCGCGCTCGCCCTGCTCAGCATCGACGACCTACCGGCGGGCGTCGGCCTGGACGAACGGGCCCGGCTGCGCCTCTACCGCCGCCGGGCCCGCCACGCCCACCTCGCCGGTGCCGAATTTCGCGCGCGCAAGGCCGAGTTCTGCGCACTGCTGAGCGCCCCGCCGCCACCGCCCGTCGCCGACGTCCTCGCCGAACGCCGCCGTATCCTGGCCCCCGCCGCCGCCCGGCTCACCGACCTACACCGGCGCGCACTGCTCGGCCGCCCGCTCCTCGACCTCTGCGACAGCTACGTCCACCTACACTGCAACCGCCTCCTGGACCCGAGCTCCGCCGCGGTCGACGGTGGCGGTGGCCAGGGTCTTGGGCATGATCTCGTCGAATCCCGAGGGATGAAGGTTGCTCGAAACCGCGATCGAGCGCCGCTCGTAGGCGGCATCGACCAGCCGGTAGAAGCCCTCGGCGGCGTCCTCAGAGACCGGCAGTAGGCCGATATCGTCAACGATGATCGAATCGGATCGGATGATCCGGGCCAGTGCCCTTCGCGGGTGCGGTCCGCATAACGGTGGGCGCCCCGGTCCGCCTTCGCTGTCGTGGTGATCTTCTCCAGTTCGGCGAGGGCTGCCGCGGATTCCTCGGGGGTGGGGACGTGGGCGGGTTCGCGCAGTTGGGTGGAGTGTCGGGTGACGCAGCGTTCCACGGCTTCGGTGAGGTTGTGGAACAGGTGCCAGCGGTCTGCGACTTGGACCGCGTTCGGTGCGCCGAGGCGGGCGCCTTCGGCGTAGCCGGTGGCGCGGTCGCGGCAGATGACCTCGACTCCGGGGTGCTCGGTCAGCCAGCGGGCCAGGGTGGCGGCCTCTCGGTCGGGCAGCAGGTCGACGGGACGGCGGGTCTCGATGTCGATCAGCACGGTCCCGTAGACGTGTCCTTTGCGCAGGGCGAAGTCGTCAACTCCGAGTACCCGTGGCGTGGTTGCCTGCGGGTCGGGCATCGCGCGGATCAGTCGCAACAGGGTTGAGCGGCTGACCTTCGAGCTGATCACATCAGACAGGCGGGCACCGGCTCGGCCGGCCAGCATCAGCGCCACCGCCTGCAGGATCGTGTGCAGCCGCAGGCTCCGCCGCCCGTGGCGGAAGGTGAGGCCGTTGACCTGCTCAACGAATGTCGCTCGGGGACACGACATCGTGGAACAGCGGAAGCGCCGGACCTGCAGCTCCACGACCATCCGTCGGCCACCGATTGCCGAGTCGGCCAACCGGCGCTCATGCGGCTGTGGACCCGACGTGATCTGGCACCGCAGCATCCAGGCCGTTCACGGCGGTGATCATTACGCACGTGATGCCGTCCCGGCTGGAGAGCATCGAAAGTGATCACAAGTCATTGGTGTCATTCGTGAACGGGATCGGTTCTGATCTTGGGGCGGTGGTGGCGGGGTTGAGTCTGCCGTTCAGTTCGGGTGCGGTGGAGGGGCAGGTGAACCGGATCAAGATGCTGAAGCGACAGATGTTCGGCCGGGCGGGCCTGGATCTCCTGCGCAAGCGTGTGCTCCTCGCCGCGTGACCGGCACCCGGCCCGGTCACTGCTGGTGACGGGTGGTCAGATCAGCACGGAAAGTGATCCAGAACCCGTTTTGAGCCGTCGCCGACATGTCCGTCAACGAGCGTCGGATGTGCGGGAGTTTGAGGCGGCGGGTGAGCTCTATGGCCTCGGCGAGCGGGTCGCCGTTGGTGCCGGGAACGGTGCGGAGAGGGGCGGCCATCAGGGCAGATCGCTTTCGTCGAACTCGGGGATGTCGGTGGGGGTGCGGCCGAAGGAGGACCAGGCACCGGTGCCGGGCTGCAGGGAGTGGTCCTCGCTGCGGCGGGTCGGCTCGGTGTGCTCGTGGACGGCCTGGTAGTCGAGGATGGACAGCAAGTCCGCGTCGGCGAACCGGCCGGTGACCGTGGCGGTGCCAAGAGCCCGGTCGACATCCGGTGCGGAGTGCAGCTTCGCCAGGGCGACGGCCTCGGCCATCTTCGTCTTGATCCTGCGGACGCCGGCGGCTGCGGTTTCGACCAGCCAGGATGCCGCCCCAGGGCCGAGGGCTAGGAACGCGGCCTCCTCCGTGCTGGTCGCGCGCGGGGTCCGGTCCGCGGTCTTGTCCTCGCGGGGCGGGTAGTGGGCGTCGTCCAGGACCGGGGAGCCGGGCTGTCCGCGCAGGTGGCGGACGACCTCGCGGGCCGGCCCGTGCTCGTCGACGGCGGTCACGATCAGCTCGTCGCCGTGGAAGCGGCCCCAGACCCGGGTGTCGATCAGCTGGTGCGGGACCGAGTAGCGGACCGCTTCGACGGAGATCGTCGAGTCCCAGGCGACCCGGCGGGTGGTGCCGAACGCCGCGGTGAACGGGCTCTTCGGCAGCGGGTGCAGCCGCTGCTGTTCCTCGGCCAGCCGCTCGGCGGGCTTGCGCCGGGTTGCCTTGTGGACGCGGGAGTTGACCTCCTCGCCGAACTGGCGGCAGGCTGCCTCCAGCTCGCCGAAGGTCTGGTAGTGCTCGCGCAGGTTGACGTCCTTCGGCACGAGATCGGCTTTCGCGATCTTCACCGTGGACTCCGAGCCGCCCTTGCTCTCCGGGTCTGCGGGAACGCAGGTGCGTATGGTCGTGCCGTAGTGGCGGGCGACCTCGACGACATCAGGGTTGCGGATCGCGATTCCGGCGATGTGGCCGGTCGTGACCGTCTTCTCGTTGTCGGTCAGCACGTAGGCCGGGATGCCGCCGATCCTGCGGAAGGTGGTGTCCAGGCAGGCGGTCACCGTCGGGAGGGTCTTGTCCCAGATCGGGATGACGACGCGGAAGCGGGACCAGGCCAGCCACGCGCAGAACAGCGTGGTCTTGCGGCCCTTGATCACCGGGCCCTCGCCGAAATCATATTGGAGCCAGAGCCCAGGCTCGGTCACCCACGGCCGGTAGACCCTCCGCCGACCGGACCTGAACTGGGCTTTCGCCTCGGCGACGGTGCGGCGGGTGGTGCGTTCCCGCCGGTGAAGCCCATCGCGGTGATCCTCTTGTGGACCACGTCCGCGCGGATCTTGCCCTGGGAGCGGACCACCAGCTCCTCGATCTTCGGCAGGTAGTCGTCGATCTGCCGGGTCCGGTGCCGGCGCCGGTCCGGTTGCTGGCCGGCGGCCCGCATCTTCACGTATCGGGCAACGGTGTGGTGGTCGCATCCGGCCAGCTCGGCCGCGGCGCGGTAACTCCCGGTGAGGTCGTAAGCCTCCAGGATCTCCATGATCTCCTCGCTGTTCTTCACCCGCTCCAGCGTCGCCGAGCGGGACTACAAGGGACGAGCGGGGAGAAATATCTGGCCGTACCCGGGGAAACCCGTGGCCACAGAATGCGTCGTATATGGCCGCACTCGGGGAGCTTACGAAGACGGCCGTCAGCTCAAGGAGGTCCTCGCCCGAGTCCCAGTGCTGGCCACCACCGCCGAGCACGTCAGGGCCTTCGCCGAGCTGATGAACGACCGCCGCGGGCGAGAGCTCAAGGACTGGATCACACGCGTCCAGCAGGACCACGTCCCGGGCCCTTCGCAGCTTCGCCACCGGTCTCCTGCAGGACCTCGATGCGGTCGTCGCCGGCCTGACCTTGAGCTACAGCTCCGGCGCGGTCGAGGGCCACAACAACAAGATCAAAATGCTGAAGCGGCAGATGTTCGGACGTGCCAACTTCGACCTCCTGCGCAAGCGCGTCCTCCACACCTGAAACCGCTGGTCGTGGTGCGCGGAGGGTCACGGATCGGAGCTGGACGGTGATGGCGCCGAGCACGACGGCCCAGGATGGGGGCTCCGGTCAGCGCTGGCCGAGTCCTCGGCTGTCGAGATAGTCGACCAGCGCGGCCTCCTTCCGGAGCAACTGGTCGCGGTCATCGGCAGGCAGCGAGGCAAGGGCGTCGACCAGGACGCGCTTGCGAGGAACGTAGACCATGTTGCCCGAGTAGATCCGGCACCCCGAGCACCAGGCAAGCCCGATGCAACGCTCGAAACTGGAGGACTCCGGCGGATGGAAGCGGTACTGGTAGGAGCGGACAGGTTCATGGCACACGACGCAGATCCAGCGGTCACCGTCGCGGACGGACCAGCCGTTTCCCCTCTTGCGCCAGGACTTCCGTCCGGCCGGTGCTCTTCAAGTTGCCATGCGCTGATTCTGCCTTGGGGTGGCGTTCAAGGGACAACCGATTGCTCTGGCTGTCCATGAGGCGTCACAGCAGTCACGACCGTTCATGATCGCGGTTCCGGTGACGCTCTGTGGCTCTGGCACGGAAAGTTATCCAGAACCACGGTCAACCGCCCGCCGACAGCACGATGTTCAGGGGAACGGAAGTCGCGGGCAGGTGCGGCGCGGCATAGTGCGGGGGTGACCGCGATTCCCGCCCGTCTGGACCTGCCCACGCGCCGACGTCGCCATGCCCGGCTGATCGCCGCTCTGACCACCACGGTCGGGGCCTGCGCCGCGGCGGCGCAGGCGCTGTACCAGCCGGTCGCGGACGCCCCGCCCGGGCAGGAGGCGGTCGTGGTGGATCCCCTGCCGGTCGTCTACCCGTGCCGCTGCCGCCCGCGGAACAGAGCGCGGTCATCGACCTGGCGGGCGCCGGCGGCGAGGTCGCCGAGCTGTGGCGCGGCGATCCGGCGAAGGATGTCGCCCTGGTGCGTGAGCTGGTGGCGTGCGGGGAGTTCGCGGCGGCCGAGATCCTGGACGCGGCGGTTGACGCGGCGATCGGTGCCGGGCTGTTGGCGCTGGCTGACGCGGGCACGGCGTCCGACCCGAGCCTGATGGCCGAGCAGTGCCTGGAAGCCGTCCCGTACTTGGTGCTCGCGGTGGCCCTGGCATCCGCCGACCTCGACTGACCGGCCAGCCGGGCAACGCAAAGCGATAGAGCGGTGCTGCGCACGGGCTGTCTGGACGCGGTCACCTCCGTCTCCGGCGGCGGCAGCCTCTCGGCGGAGGTTCTGGCCGAGCGCCTGCTGTCGGTGATCTACGCCTACGGCACGAACACGGGGATCAGGGCGGTCGCCTCCGGCGGCCACGGTCACACCGAGGACGAACTGCGCTACGTACGCCGTCGCTATCTCTCGGCGGAGGCAGCCCGCGCCATTGCCGTGAACATCGCGAACGCCATTTTCGCTGCCCGCAGCAAACGTCCGGCCCTACGGTGAGGTGAACCTCGACATGGACACCCGCCTCAACCTCGCCGCGGCCACCGTTCCGGGGCCGCGGGCTGCGGACCACGAGGCCGCGCGATCCACCGAGGACGCATGAACCTGCTCGGCTGCTGACGTTTGACGGTGGACGCCCGCGCTCGACCGGGCATCGCAGCCGACGTGGGCCTTGTCGAGTGGCTGCTGCTTCACCCTGAGCTCCTGCCAGGGGCGGCGTCTGGGGCCTTCCTGTGCCTGCTGAGCCAAGTGGCGATGAGGAGGGCTGCCGCGAGGCCGCTGAGGAGGATCGCGGCGAGTGCGCCCAGAACATCGGGCTGGTCGGCGAAGGCGAGACCGATGGCGGCCAGGGCGGGGCCGGCGTTGCGCACCGAGGCGACGCCTCCCATGGTGGTGCGGCGCATCATCGGGCCGGTGGCCAGCAGGGTTCCCACGGCGAAGGCGAAGACGGCGAGCAGGAAGCCGGCGAGCAGGGCGAGTGAGCCGAAGAGGTCGGCGACGTCATGCCAGCTGCCGAGCAGCATGCCCGCCAGCACCACCAGGAACGTGATGTTGGAGACGGCGGCTGCCGTGGGGTGCCATACCTGTGCCGTGGGTCCGGCGTAGCGGCGCAGGAGCAGGCCGATGGCGAACGGGACGAGTTGCAGCAGCGCCACCGTCCGCACCAGCGCGCCGACGTCGAGGGAGACCTTGGTGCCAATGTCGGCGGCGGTGAGGATGGCGCTCGCGGTGGGGGCAAAGGTGAGGCTGCCGAGGGAGGCCAGCAGCACCTGCATCGCCGCGCCCGCGACGACGTCCCCCTGCTGCACCGTCGCCAGCTTCGCCCCGAAGGGGCCGCCCGGGGACGAGGCGACCAGGACGAGGGCGATGAAGGCGGCCGAGGGAAGACCGAACAGTGCACCGATGCCCCAGCCGAGCAGCGGGATGACCACCATGTTGGCGATCAGCGCCAGCAACAGCAGCCGAACGTCGGCGAAGACACCGCGCAGTGCCGGGATGGTGGCTCGCAGGCCGGCGGCGAACATGGTGGCCGCGATGAAGATGACGGTGACCGCGTTGAGGACGAGATGCAGAGTGTCCATGGCGCCTGTCCGCCCGGTCAGTCGTGGAGTTCCCCGAGCCAGCGCAGGGCGCTCAGGCTCGGCAGGAAGCAGTACTCGCCCCCGCGGGTGACGACGAACCGGGGCAGCGGAGCCAGGCGGCGCCGCACCGGCCGCCGGGGGATGGTGTAGCCGGTCTCCCCTTCCGCGGCGCCGACGACGGGGTCTTTCGTGTTGCCGGCCCCGAAGAAGACGCCGTCGTTCATCCACTGCGACTGGACGAACTCGAACTGCCGGCCCACGTGGGCGCCGATGAACGCGAACATCAGACCGCGGTCCGCTCCGTCGTCCTCCAGCGCCCCCTCCGGCAGTGGCGGTCCGTAGACGGCGCCGCGCCGGATCATGCGGTGCAGCCGTACCTCCCCGGCCACTGAGGCGTCGCGCGGGTTGGCCCGGCGGATGTGGCAGCTACCGGGCGTGGTGAATCCCGCCGGGTCGTCCTGCTCGTACAGGAAGGTGTTGCGACGGTGGGGGGCGGTGCCGAGGGTGGGGTCGTCGTGCTGCGGGGCGAGCGCGAGAGGGGCTCCGCTGCGCCAGCGGCCCATGATCTTCGCGGCGATCAGCTCCTCGTCCTCGGGGCCGGTGGAGTTGTCCCTCAGATAGCGCCTGAACGCGGCGACGTCCTGGTGGAGTTTACGGAAGACCGCATAGCTGCCGTTGCGCCCGAGCACGGCCGGCTGAGGCGTCTGGACACCGCCGAGCTCATCGGGGTAGCCGAGGACGAACTCGCCGCTCTTCAGAGGTGCTTCCAGCGTGTTGGACCCTGGGATGCCGCTGCCTTCGATGGCCGGATGGCTGACGCCGTCGAGGTAGCCGAAGTGTTCCTTCTCGGTGGGCAGTGCGTAGCAGTCCTGCCTCCAGATGGCCGTCACGCCGGGCAGGAGCTCGTAGGCGGGACGGGCGCGGTCGAGGGCCGCCTCGAGGCGAGGGGGGTCGGGTGCGATCGCCGTGATCACCACATGGACGTCGCGCGTACCGAGCGGTGCCTCCCAGCGCTGTGGGCTGCTGGCGCCCTCGTCGCGCAGTGCCCGTGCGCGGGCCGCCATGCCCTGCCGGAACTCCCATGCGAACGACTCCAGCGAGGAGCGCGGCACCCCGAGGGTCTCCAGGCCCCAGTAGGTGACGGCGACACTGACCCAGGTGTCCCCCAGGGGGCTGGAGGTGTCGGCGGCGGAGGTCGCCGCCGCGCTCGCCCGCCGCATCAGCTCCCGGCCATGGGCGCGGCCGTCGATGCGGAAGGCCAGGTACGTCGCCGCGTACGGGGTGGGGCGTGGACTGAGGATCCCGCGCTGGATGTCGTCGAGTTCGAGTGTGACGTGGGTGGGTGCGCTCACGTCGGCCTCCCTGCGCATCGCTACGTAACGAGGTTGCGCCAGAAGTTCCGAAGGCTGTCGTCGGCGCCGAAGAGCGTGCTGAAGATCGTGGAGTCGGCCAGCAGAACGTCTGCCGCGCGGTCGCCGTCGGGGGGCATCCGCAGGAACATGTTGAACTCGGTGTTCCCGTCGTCGGTGAACGGATGGGGCCGTGAGGTGTCGATCGGCTGCCGGGCCAGCACGTGGATGGCGTTGGGATCATCACTGGTCACTGCGTAGTGCGGCAGGTGCGGGTGGAGGTTGAAGTTCGTGACCCCGTTCAGCCATCCCTTCTCGTCCAGGTCCGGGACGGTCGACAAAGGGGCGATCCGGTTGTCCTGACCGGTGGCGGGACGCAGCCCGTACCGGTTGATGACCGGCACGCCTAGGCCCTTCATTAGATCTCGGACGTAGGTGGCGAACCGCTGCTGGCGCGGCACCAGGGGATCGCCGTGGTGGCGGTACTCCACCTCCCGCACGGACAGGTCGTCCGACGCGCCGACGTCGTGGTGGGGGCCCAGGACCAGGCGGGCGTTGTCCCGGGCGAGGAAGGCCTGCAGCGCCTCGATCTCCCCCGGCTCGGCTTCCTGTCCGGTGATCATGTGATCCAGCCCGAAGACGAACAGGACGTCCGTGTCGTCG
Organism: Kitasatospora sp. NPDC001132; assembly: GCF_053598415.1. NCBI lineage: Bacteria > Bacillati > Actinomycetota > Actinomycetes > Kitasatosporales > Streptomycetaceae > Kitasatospora > Kitasatospora sp. NPDC001132. The sequence goes on from NZ_JBSFKF010000021.1 coordinate 24,007, forward strand.
AGCACCCGCTCATCGAGCGGGGTGTGGAATCCGGCCTGGTCGATGCGCTGGTAGACCGGGACGGGATGCCCGGTGACCTCCTCGACGAAGTCCTGGAACGGCACCCAGGCCCAGAAGAACAGCTCCAGCGACCCTGCGATGCCCTGCTGGAACCGATAGGGGTCCGACCACTTCGGGTCCTCGTAGGCCGGCCACGCCACCCGGCGAACCTCCGTCAGGGTGGAGAACCGGTTGTCCAGCTCGGCCGTGTTCCGGCCCGCCTCGGCCGGATAGCTCCACGACACGTAGACGCTCACACGCCGCCCCGCAGGCGTGTACTTCCTTGGAACGTGCCGCTGGTTGTAGACCCGCGCTGTTCTGGTCTCGTTCATCGCCCAGTTCCCAGCCTCACTGCATCTGGTCGAGCATCTCCGACAGAGCGTTCTTGATCCGCAACGCCTTCTTGATCTCGTCCGCCGTCACGTACGGATACTCTCCGTACTCGATGAAGCTCGGGCAGTGGTGCTCACGGACGAACCTGACGAACGCCTCCGGGTTGGTCCGCCAGTCCTCCGGAAACCCCTCCAGATGCTCGAACGCAGTGCTCACACCCGCCTTCGAGAACAGCGCGACGGCGTCCTCGGTGTACTTGTCGAAGTCGGTGTCGAAGATCCCCTGGTACATGAAGCGGGTGTCGTCGTCGAAGAGGACCCAGCGCAGGTAGTGGAGCTTCAGCGGTGCGAGGAGGTACGGATCCTGTTCCAGTGCTTCCGCCAGCGCGGAGCCGTACTGGCGCATCGCATCGGCGTGGCCGGGCTTGACGGGCGCGACGATGGTGAACCCGTAGCACGCCGGAGTCCTGGGGAAAACGGGCCCGTACTTCCCCTGTTCGAGATGATCCGTCTCCTTGGGGAGGACGACAGCCTGAGGCTTGATCTCCATGTCCGCTCCTCCAGCCAACCAACGGGCCGGGACGATCCCATCTTCCCTCCCCACCACTGGGCGCGCCTGCCGAGCAGGAGAAGCGCACGTGGATCCGCTCCCCGCCATCCCCGGGCCGTGATGTCAGCGGGGCGCGATGCGGTAGTTCGACGGTGCAGCCACCTTCGCCCGAGCCCCCGGCCGATGGGTCACTCACCGCGGTCGAAGTCATCAGGTTGTGGGAGCCCGGGCTCCCGCTGTCGTTGCGGACGTCCCCATCGATGATCGAGAGCGCACCCTGCGCCGGCTTCTGCTCCAGTATCGCGAGGATCAGGGAGTCGAGGACGAGTCCGGTGGCCGGCAGGCGCAACCCGGGGTTGCGGCGCTGGGCCTCGCGCAGCGGTCCGGGCGCGAGGACGAGCTGATGGGGGGTGTCGTTCGCGTCGAGCAGGACGGGCAGCCGCTCCAAGAGCCAGTCGGCGCCCTCACCCCACGCGGTGGCGACGACCTCGCCGTCGGGTTGCTGCCGCTGCCGCGGCGAGCTGGAGCTGGGCCTGAGCGGCGGTCGGTCGGCGGGTGGGATCGCGCTCCAGCAGTGACATGATCGGTGCGGTCAGCACACCTGCGCGGCGCGGTTCGGGCACGGGGTCGGTGGGGATCGCGGCGAGGGTGCTCTGGGGGTGCTGCCTGCGGTAGAGGTGGAGTCCTTACGACCGTCTCGTACAGGAGCACGCCGAGGGCTCACAGGTCGGCGGGCGGGCCGGGGCGCTGGCCGGCGGCGCGTTCGGGGGAGAGGCAGGGGACGGAGCCGACCACGACGCCCGTTTGGGTCAGGTCGGTGCCGCCGTCGATCCAGCCGGGTCGTAGCGGCCCAGCAGCAGGCTGGTCGGTGCCCATCGTCCCAGTGACGGCGCCGACCAGCGCCTCTGTGGTGACGCGGACCTACTGGTGAAGATGCAGTATCTCAAGCCTGCGCAAGACCAGACTCGGAGATCCGTCCTTGGTCGGTGGCCGCCCAGGGACAAAAAATCGGCTGATCGGTCGGCGAAGGGTTGTTTCGCGTCGGAGGCCGATGGGGACCCGCACGCTATGCGGGCGGATCGGCCGAAGCTCCGCCTGGCGGGCCGGCGGGCCCGGACCCGCAGCGAACTCCGAGAGTCGGGCAATCATCATGAAAGCAGCGGTATATGAAGGACCGCGAACGGTCACAGTGAAGGACGTACCGGACGCGAAGATCGAACACCCCTGCGACATCATCGTCAAGATCACCACCACCAACATCTGCGGTTCGGACCTGCACATGTACGAGGGCCGCACCTCGTTCGAGTCCGGCCGCACCCTGGGGCACGAGAACATGGGGCAGGTGGTGGAGGTCGGCCCGGCTGTCCGCAAGGTGCAGGTCGGCGAGTATGTGGTCCTGCCCTTCAACATCGCCTGCGGCTTCTGCAAGCAGTGCGAGCAGGGTCTGACCAACTACTGCCTGACGATGCAGCCGGAACCGGCCCTCGCGGGAGCCGCCTACGGATTCGCCGAGATGGGCCCCTACCAGGGCGGCCAGGCGGAACTGCTGCGCGTGCCCTACGGCGACTTCAACGCGCTGCGTCTGGGCGAGGACGCCGCCGAGCGGCAGACCGACTACGTGATGCTCGCCGACATCTTCCCGACCGGCTATCACGCCACCGAGATGGCCCACGTCAAACCGGGCGACCAGACCATCGTCTTCGGGGCCGGTCCCGTCGGGCTTATGGCGACTTACTCCGCCCTCCTCAGGGGCGCCGGCCGCGTCTGGACGGCCGACCACCAGCCCGACCGGCTGCGCAAGGCGGAGGAGATCGGGGCCATCCCGATCAACACCGCCGAGCAGAACCCGGCGGAGGTCGTCAAGGAGGCCACCCTTGGCCTTGGCGCCGACAACGGCTGCGAATGCGTTGGCTACCAGGCCCACGACCCTCAGGGACACGAGGACGCCAGCCTCACGCTCAACGGACTGATCGACTCGGTCAGGTTCACGGGCTACATCGGGGTGGTGGGTGTCTTCTTGCCCCAGGATCCCGGCGGCATGGAGGCTCAGGGTGAGCTGGAGGCCCAGGGCAAGGTTCCGATCGACTTCGGGATGATGTGGTTCAAGGGTCAGCACATGGGGACCGGGCAGGCTCCGGTGAAGAGGTACAACCGGGCGCTGCGGGACCTGATCGTCGGCGGGAAGGCGAAGCCGAGCTTCGTGGTCTCCCACGAGCTCAGCCTGGATGAGGCCCCCACCGCCTACGAGCACTTCGATGCCCGGGACGAGGGCTGGACCAAGGTGGTCCTGCATCCCAACGGACACGGCAACGGCCACAAGCGGTGATGGATTCAGGGCCGCTGGCTCGCCGCCTGCTCGGCGCCTGCTCTTCAGGACCGGCCGGCCGACAAGTGGCGTCCGGCCCCGGCTTCGACTGAGGGCTGGACGGCCGTCGTCACCTGCGGTCCTGTCATGGCGAACGCGACCCGGTGTCCGGCCTGGCAGGCCCGGATCGCCAGCCCGGTCGCGATGTGCGTCTTGCCCGTGCCCTGCGGCCCGAGGAAGATCGCGTTCTCCTTGGCCGCGATGAAGTCCAGCGTTCCCAGGTGGGCGAGTTGCTGGCGCGTCATTCCGCGCGGATGGGCGAGGTCGAGTTCCTCGATCGTCTGGCTTTCATCGCGCGGGCGAGGAAGGCCAGGTCGGCGACGGCCTGCCGGGTGGTGCGGGCGGCGGGGACGTCGGCTTTAGCGGCGTCAGTGGTGGTGTTCGGGGGTGGGGAGCGGTGCGCGGCATCACGTGTCCTCCTTTCCGGCGCCGCCCTCGATTAGGGTGAACATGCGGTCGTAGATGCCCAGTTCGCGTTGCTCGACCTCGATGCCGAGGCTGTCCGGGGCCAGCATCGCGGCCCGGGTGATGGCTGCGCGGGCGGCCTGCTGGTGGATTACCTCGCCGCGCATGTGGTCGGGATCGGTCAGGCTCTGGTGCCTGGCGCAGCAACGCGGATGGCGGGCCACGATCTCGTCGCCGCAGGTGACGGTGACTTCCGCCCGCTGTCCTGCCAGACCAACTCGGCCATCCCCGGATCCAGCAGCGCCCACGCGACCTCCACCACCTCCGGGACGTCCCGCACCAGCGCCCGCCACCGCCAGAAATCCCCGCTCGCGTCCCGCCCGCCAGGGCAGCCGAGCGGGCCACACCCTCTCGTCCGGCCACTCCAACGCCAGATCCCACCATCGGCACACCACCGCCCACGCCACACCGAACACCGTTTCAGGCCCCACCCCCGACCTTGCGGCGCGGAGGCCCCGAGCAGCTGGTCTACGAGAGTGCGCCGCGTCCCGAGCCGGGGCCCGGCGAGGTCGTCGTCGCGGTCCGGGCCGCCTCCATCACCGCGGGAGAGCTTGCCTGGGACGCCACCTGGACCGACAGCTTCGACGGTGCCGGGCGGGACCGGACGCCCGTCATTCCCGCGCACGAGGTGTCGGGCGTCGTGGTCGAGCACGGGGCCGGTGTCACGGCTCCGGCGTTGGGCGTCGAGGTGTACGGACTGATTCCGTTCCTGCGGGACGGGGCCGCCGCCGAGTACGTCGGCATGCCGGCCGGGATCCTCGCCGCCAAGCCGGCCCGACTGGACCACCGCAGCGCGGCGGCCGTCCCGCTGGCGGCGCTCACAGCATGGCAGGCCCTAGCCGACCACGCCCACCTGGAGCCCGGCCAGCACGTCCTCGTCCACGGCGGCGCCGGAGGCGTCGGGTCGTTCGCCGTACAGATCGCGGCCGCGCTGGTTGCAAGGGTCACCGCGACCGCCTCGGCCCGCGACGCCGAATTCGTCGCCGGCCTCGGCGCCCAGGACGTCATCGACTACGCGGGCGGCCGGTTCGAGGACCAGGCGGCCGACGTCGACGTCGTGCTCGACACGGTCGGCGGCGACACCCAGACCCGGTCCTGGGCTGTGCTGCGCCCGGGCGGCGTCCTGGTCAGCATCGTCGCGCCGCCCGACCCCAGCGCGGCCCGGGACCCCGCCGCACATGGCGTGTTCTTCGTCGTCGAGCCGGACCCTTCCGGCCTCGATGTCATCAGCGAGTTGATCACGAGCGGACGGCTGCGCCCGCAGGTCGACTGGGGCGTTCCCCTCTCGCAGACCCGCGCCGCGTACGAGGCGCTGGAGAAGGAACACCGGCGCAGCAAGGTCGTTATCCATGTCGCGGACGGATAGTCGACCCGCAGCTTGGGCCGGGGCCGGCGGGCATCGTCGGCAAGATGCGCGAACGCCCCCACGGCCGCGGCTACAAGCCCGGCGAGCGCTGGGCGGCCCTGGAACGGCCGAGCAGCCGCCCGCCCCCACCCCCGAGCCGGACGCCGGGCCGGTGCCAGCCCAGCGGTCGGCGGCTGCCGCGGCCGAACAGGCTGAGCAGGCCCGCCGGGCGGCCTGCACCGACCCCGAGCGCCGCTTCGACTTCCCCGACCTCCTCGACGACCTGGAGCCCACCTTCGGCCCCGGCTGGGAACTCGGCTCCTGGCTCACCCCCGACGCGAAGGATGTCCTCCAGCTGCGCCTCGACAGCACACCGATCGGATGGACCGCGCCCCTGCCCGACGCCGTGGGGAACCCGCTGACCCGGCCTCACCAGGGCGCGGGACCGCCGTGGTGGTGCCGGGCTACAGCCTCCAGCAGCGCCTGCCGCGCGCCCCACAGCCGGCCCTGCTCGGCGGCCAGGGCGTCGGCCGCCCACACCGGCAACGGCCGCCCGAGCGCCGCCTCGTTCAGCGCCTTCGCCAGCGCGGTGTCGGCCTGCTTCCAGTCCTCCAGCTGCCGGGGCAGGCCCCGCACGAACACGTCGACGGCCCGGCCCGGGTCCTGCCCGTCCTGGCGGGCCTCCTGGGCCACCTCGCCGAGGACGTCCTCGTCCAGGTCCTTGAACGTCGCCTCCCACCGGCCGGCCACCAGCCGCTGGTGGCCGGCCAGCACGCTCTGCAGCCCGTCGTCGACCGACTCCTGCGACCAAGGAAGCGGGAACCGCGGCGTCCGGCCGACGACGGCGAAGCCCGGCCGACGGTCAGGCCGCCGGTTCCTGCGTGACGTCCGGGCGGGCGGCCTGCGCGGTGGGGCCGGACCAGGTGACATGTCGCAGCGAGCGATGCGGGCCAGCCGTTGCCCTCGGCAACGGCCCGGTCCGCTTCACAGCCCGAGCACACCCAGTGCCCTGGACCTCGAGCGGCGGGCCGCGCAGCGGTTGACGCCGCCCGCCGCGCCCCGGGGAGAAACCGCGGCATCGACCAACGGCGCGGGGCCACCGCGACCAGGCCGATCCGGCCGCGAAGGCGGTCGGCCGCAGGACCCGGTCGACCGCCTAGCAGACCCCCCGTCCCCCGGTGCCCGCCGGTGGCCCGATCGGGCCGGTTGGAGTGCCATGCGGAAAGGCCTTTGGAGTGGCTCCTGGGTGTGGCGGGTGGGGAGGGCGCGCGGCGGCCTGTCGATTCGTATAGAAACTATCTCCGGGTGCGGTGGCCACGCGTGGGAGGCCGTCGAACGCCGACACACTGCCGGACCGTCGAGTGGGAGCAGGCCGTGGAACGTCTTACCGAGAACGATGTCGCAACGGTGAAAAGGGACCTTCCGGCGCCCGCCTGGGCAGTGCCGGACGGGGACGGCCGTTACCGCCTCCAATGGGACGCGGCAGGAGAGCGGCAGGTGCAGGTGGTCCGCCTGGGCGGTGAGGGTCTCGTCGTCGCGGCCCAGGGCCGCGTCACCGACGGGATCATGCTGGAGGCGCCGGACACGGGGGACGGGCAGGACTACCTCGCTCTGGCCTTCGACGACGGGGACGACTTCCCCTCCCGCCAGTCGGTGGTCGGCTTCGGCGACTCGCAGCAGAAGGCCGACATCCGCAAACACCTCGACCAGTGGAAGAAGTGGAGCCAGCTGGTCAAGGAACTCTCCTACAAGAAGGAAAAGGTCGGCGAGCCCCAGTTCGACACCAGTACCGGCCGGCTGCGCACCACTCAGAAGTGGAGGCTGCAGAACACCCCGCAGAACGCGCTTCTGCTCTCGGCGGGCAACTGGTGCTTCCCCGGGGCGATCGTCCAGTCCCGCTCGCTGATCGATCAGGGCATTCTCAAGTCCGCCCAGGTGCAGGATGAGCACCGTGCGCCGCTGGATGTCACGATCAGCAAGCTGGTCGGCGAGTCCAAGACGGTCGACCCGCCCACAATGGGGAAGGTCATGGAGGCGATCGGCCAGATCCTCGGGGACAAGGAGTGTCCTTCGACCGACCCGCACTACAAGCGGATCGAGGCCTACACCGCTACCGAGATCGCCCTGGAGATCGGCGTCTCCGCGAGCTACGGCAAATGTGCCGCCGAGATCAGCACCAGGCTCAAGCGGAAGGAGAAGCACAACAGCGTCGCGGTCTACCTGCGCGAGTACGCATTCGATGCAAAGTGCTCCCTCAGTACACCCGGCGCCCTGTTCAACGACGACTTCACGGAGGAGGAGCTGCGCAAGCTCGTCAACGAGAAGGACATGGGCTACGACAACCCTCCGCTGGTCGTCTCCGCCGTGCACTACGGCCGGATGGTGCTGTTCATCCTCACCTCCACCGCCACCGAGACGGAGATCGGTCTCGCCCTCAACGCCAGCTACCAGGGTTTCGCGAACGTCGACGCCAAGGTCAAGGGCAAGTATCAGGACCTGTTCAAGGCCTCCTCCCTGGAGGTCATCGGCAGGGGCGTGACCGCCGACGTCATGAGCGCCCTGATCCAGGGCGACCACAGGTCCCTGTTCCCCCAGAAGCAGCCGTACGCGTCGTACTCGATCCTCGGCTTCACCGCGCTCACCCTCACAGGAGACCCCTGCTGGATGGGCGAGGAGACGACCTACGACGCCACCACCTGGGGCGGCCAGGTCTGGTCCTTCTCGCCCAAGGGCACGCGCAATTCCGACAGCACGAACCACGACATCAGGATCAAGGCCAACGGGAAGGACGTCTTCTCGACCGAGCCCGGCCAGCCGCACAGCATCGACATGGTCCTCGACGAGAACGGCGAAACGCAGCCACTTCACATCACCGAGATCGCCATCCGCGTCCAGATCCAGGACAAGTGGATGGACCTTCCCTTCTCCCTGCGCAGGGTCGACTGGCGGCTGGACCCCAAGCAACTGGGCTGGTTCAAGGACGGCGGAAAGTACTTCTCCGACGACTACCCCCGCAGGGAAGTCGGGTCCCTGATCTATGAAGTCAGACGAAGCTGACCGGCAACTGGGGGAGTGGGCGCCGACGCTTTTTCTGCATGGGTCTGGCGTTGTCGCGGTACGAGCGGACGGGGAGTGTGCTGTCGGCGGATGATCCCCGGCTGTCCGCGGCCCACTGACGGCCGACGGCTGCCCGCAGCCGTCGGCAGCGGCGGGCACCCGGTGCCGTGAACGGCGGTCGCGGGAGGATGCGAAGAAGTACGGCTGACATGGCGTCCGGGGCGGGGCAGGAGGGGAGGACCGGCCTTGTGCTCGACGACCTTGTGAGGTTGACCGTGTCGATGATGCTGCTGCTGGTTCCGCTCGCGCTCGCGATGGTCCTCGCCGCGACCGCTCCCTCATCTGCCCACCACAGTCGACGTCGGCGGCCTGCCATGGGCCGGGCCGGGAAGGATGTCCACCGGCCGCGGCATGCCCGGGCCCGTTGCTGAACACGCGGCCGCCCCGAGCCTCTTGTGCCTGCCGTTAGCGGGTGGCCGGGCGTCGTTCCTGCCCGGCGGGGTGTCGGCCGTGCCGTCGTGACCGCCTGGGGACCCGGGCCGGTCGGGGCCTGCGGCACGCGGAGCCAGCGACAGCGAGAAGACGCTCGGTCGCCGAGCCCGCCGTCGCGGTCGCCCCGGCGCTGACCCGTCCCGACGCCGTCGTCGAGCAGCCCGCCGCGGCCGCGCCCGTCGCTGCTGCGCAGGTCGTCCCGACAGCTTCGGTCGGGTCCGGGGCACTCGAGGGCGTCCCGAGCCCGGCCGGGTGGGGGTGTTGTGCGTCAGGTGACGTCGAGGGTGGTGGAGGGGGAGGTCTGGCTGCCGATGGAGGACTGGAGGGTGGAGCCCACAGGAGGGGAGGTGCTGGCGCTGACGTACATCATTGAGGTCGCACCGTGGTGGGGATGCGCAGGTCGACGTTGGTGAAGGTGAACGTCGGTCCGTCCGGGGAGAGGGTTCCCATGTAGGCGGGCGCAGGCTGGGTGCCGGTGTAGACGGTGAGTTGGTGGTCGGGGAGGTTGGCCCGCCCGTAGCGCAGGCCCCGTCCGGCGGGAGGGTCACGGTCACGGTTACGGGGGCGATGGCTGTGGTGGCTTCGACCCACACTCCGGGGCATCCGGCTGTTTCGCCCTGGACCAGTTCGACGTTGCCTGGTCCGCCCGGTGTCACCGTTAACTCGGCCCATTGCGCTCTGATGTGCCGCCGCCTCCGCCCGGCCCGACGTCCCCGTTGCGGGTTCCGGTGGCTCCGCCTCCGCCGCCGGCTACGACCAGGGCGCTGGCCGGCATGGACGACGAGGCGCTGCTGCGGGGCCGGGCTGTTCTGTCACCTGCTGCTCGGGGGCCGGTTTTGGCTGAGGTGGGTGAGGAGGTCTGGCGAAGAGCCGCCATCCCGGGCGTCGCCCGGGTGTCGCGCTGCCCGGTCCGTGACCGCGGCGTTCGGCTCGTCCCGCGGTCGCCCGGCGGGCCGGTGCAGCCGGCTACGGCGCGGGTTCGGTGGCGCCGGGGGGACGGACGTCGCTGTTGTAGAGGATCTTGGTGACGGCGGAGAGGCCCTTGCTGACGTCGGTGTCGGGGAGCCGGTAGGTGTTGTAGATGCCGTAGCCCTGTTCCTTGGTCTGCTTGGCCAGGTCCGCCGCGGTGGACCAGCCGCCGACCTCCTGCCGCTGAGCTGCACAGACGCCCTCATCTACTGAGCAACACAGCCCAATTAGCCCCAAAGAAGCCGCGCGAACGTCGCGCTGCGCCCGTGCTGGGCGTGCCGGGGCTCGATCGGCGGGGAGGACGGCTCGCTGCTGGCGGCGTCACCGCCTGACGGCGTCGCATGGTGGCCCGCCCGGCGTCCCCGCGGGTAGGAGTGCTCGCTCGGCCGGAGTGAAGTCCCGTGCCACGGCCGCGCACAGGGAGCGGGCCATCTCGTCCGGGCGCAGGTCCAGGTCCTGGAACCAGCCGTCGCCCGCGACGAGCAGACGGTTGTCGACCACCAGGACCGCGAGCTGGTGCGACAGCGGCATGGTCGCGGTCAGGGTGCCGGCCGGGGCCTCCCAGAATTGTAGTGCGTTTAGGTTGTAGGTGATCAGCCTGCCTCCGGGGCCTAAAGCGAGCGGGACGTTCTGGTCCGCGGCGGCCGAGGTGATCGGCCGCTCCTTGAGCGTGCCGGACTCCACGTCCCAATGCCGTGTGGTGTGGTCCGGATGGCTGGTGAAGAGTTCCTTGCCGTCCGGAGTGAAGAGCAGGTGCCGCCGCGCCCCTGCCGAGGTGCCGACGCTCCCAAGCTCGCCCACGGCCAGCGTCCGGATGCGGGAACCGGTCCGGATGTTCCACAGCTCCACGATGCCGCCGGCCCGGGCGGAACCGGTGACCACAGCGATCTCGTCACGGTGCTCGGGTCGCGCCCGGAGCTGGCCGTAACTGGCGAAACGGTCAGCGGCCCGCGCGGTGGTCTTGCGCTCCACCTGGATGGGTGGCGCGATCCGCCGCCCGGTGGCCGCGTCCATCAGCAGGAGCCTGCCGTCCGTGGTGAGGACGGCCATCTCACTGCCTTGCAGGGCCTCGACGGCCTCCACGCCCTTCTTGCGGGCGGGCGCATCACCGTCCTCCCAGTGGAGGTCGACCCGCCGGCCGGCAGGGTCGTCGGCCGCGAACGCCGCAAGCGTGCCGCCGGGCTGTTCCAGTAGGATCCACTGGGAGTCCGCCGACCAGAACGGTTCGGGGTGCTCCCAAGTCTTCTCGAGCCGGTAGGTGACGGACTTCCTAGCGTTGGTGGCCGTGTCGGCGACGGTCAGGGTGGTGTCCCCGGCCTCCGCGAGCCACTTGCCGCTGGGGGCCAGCGCGCCACGGGTTTCGGTGTCGTTGCGTGGTAGTCGGCTCGCACCGTCGACCGGCATGGCCACCGCGGTCAGCAGGGTGTCGTCGGTCGGGAGCAGGAACGAGAGCGTGGCGTCGGGCCGGGATACCACCGCCAGAGTGCGCCGCAGATCGAAACTGTCATCCGTGGTCGCGGGGAGCCGGCTCCGGTAGACCCGGCCCGTGCGTACCTCGGTGGCGGATATCTCCCGGTAGCCCGCCTGCTTGTTGTCCTGGGCCAGGATGACGAATCCGTCCGTCAGATCGGGGGAGTCGAGCCCGAAAGGCAGGGTGGTGACCTGGTCTGCTCCGGCGCGTGTGGAGAACGCCTGGGCGGGGCCCTCGGTGCCGTCGGTCACGACGATCCACTCGCCGTTGGCGGCGAGTGAGGTGACGCCCTTGGGCGAGGCTTCGAAGGTGCGGACGTCCTGGCCGGAGGCGATGTCACGGACCACCGCCGGTTCGCCGGTGAACGGCCGGCCTTCAAGAACGATGCGGTCCGCGTCGCCCGCGAACGCCAGGGCGGAGAAGCGTCCGCGCAGGAGGTCCGGAGCCGTCGGGACGGCCCGCCCGTCGGCGGTCTCCCAGACCGAGACCCAGAGCGGCTCGGGCGCGCCGGTGTACTCGGTGGACTCGAACGTCACGTACCTCCGCAGCAGCCGGCGCCCGTCGCTGCTGAAGCTGAGACCGGGGCTCGCCGCGAACTTGGCGTCGGCCTTCGGCAGCTCCTCGAAGATCCGTGGTGGGTCCGTGGTGCGCAGGTCCCAGAGCCGGACGCGGAGCTCCTTGTCGATGGAGGCGAACCACCGGCCGTCCGGGCTCAGCGCGTGGGCGGGTGCGTTCCGGATGTCCGCGGGGACGTCGTTCAGCGGGCGCTGGCGGGGGGTACCGTCGGCCAGCCCCGTCACCACCGTCACCCGGTAGTCGTCCGTGCCCTCGATGGAGAACACCACGGCCGTCCCGCCGTCGGGGGTCACCTTCATGTTCTGGAAGCGACCTGGCCACGGGCCGGGCCGGCTGGCCGAGAGCCGCTGCCCCCGGGTGTACTCGCGCAATAGTGAGTTGTAGGCCTCGGGTGTCCGGCCGGCGTTCCAGGCCGCGAGCGCCAGCTGTAGCGCGACGGCAGGCTGATCCGTCGCATGCTGGTCGGAGGCGGTGGCGAGCAGCCGCGACGCCTGGGTCCGCAATTGCGCCTCGGCCTCCTGGCTGCTGTGCCTGGCCCAGGCGGCCAGCCCCCCGGCCAGGAGGACCAGGGACAGTAGGCAGGCGGTGATCGAGCGCAGTACCCGGACCTCGCGTCTGCGGCGGCGGTGGCTGAGCCCGATGAACCTGGCCTCGTCCGGTGCGATGTCCTCGGGGCGCTCGGCGAGCCAGTCCATGGCCGTGTTCAGGGCCCCTCCGCGGAGGAGCTGACCGGGCTCCCTGCGGTGGTTCTCCCAGCGCTTCAGGGTGGCGCGCAGTTCCTCCTGCCAGATGCGGAAGTCTCTGGAGTTCTCCAGCCACTTCTCCAGCCTGTGCCACAGGGTGATCAGGGCCTCGTGGGCGAGGTCGACGATCTCCTCTCCGCCGGCGGTGCGGCTCGGCACGACGAGTCTGGTGGGGGCGAGCCGGAGGGCGAGGTCCCGCAGGGCCGGGTCGAGGGCGGCGAGCCTGGCGGGGTGCCGGGTGAAGCCGCCGCGCGCGTTCGGCCGGGCGAGCTGGGTGAAGAGCCTTCGCGCGAGGTCCTCCTCACCTTCGCGCAGGAGGGTGCGCATGCACTCCTCGGCGAAGCCCACCAGCGCACCGGCCACGCCCCCGAGTTCGTGGTAGGCCGCGTGTGTGAGGGCCGGTCCGTCCCGGAGGTCCCATAGACGGGTCAGAGCGAACTGGACCAGCGGCATCCGCCCCGGTTCGTCGGCGGCGTCCGCGACGATGCGTTCGGGCAGTCCCGCCTCGAACGAGAGACCGGGCATGCCTGCGACCGGGGCGGTGACGGCCTCCAGGAGCTGTTCCGGGGACAGCTGTGCCAGGTACTGGGTAGCCTCGCTCAGCAGGTCGGCGTTGGCCGAGTCCACTAGGGCGTCCAGGGACTCCGGTCGGGCGGTGGCCACGATCCTGAGCGCCGGGGGCCGCCCAGTACCGACACCGGGTGTGCAGAGGGAGACCAACAGGCGCATCAGCTGGCGGGCCGCTGTGGGATCGGCGGTGACGTACTCCTCCAGCTGATCGACGAACACGACGAGACCGTTCTCACCGACCGTCTCCAGGATCTGCTCGCGCAGCTCGGCCGTCAACTCGTCGAGCCCAGGCCCGGGCTCGTCCAGTCGGCCCGAGAGCAGGTCGGTCAGGTCGGTCACGGCTCGGATCCGCTCGACGGCGGTCTGATTCACCGTCAGCAGGGGGGCGATTGTCTGCGCCACCACCGCGGAGGCGCGGACACCCGGCACGGCGCGCAGTTCCGAGACCGCCACGGCCAGGCGCGTCCGCAGCCGTGGCAGCAGCCCGGCACGGACGAGTGAGGACTTCCCGCAGCCAGAGGGACCGACCACCAGGGTCAGCGGACGTCGTTCGACGGCGGCCAGAATGCGCTCTGCGTCCTCCTGGCGTCCGTGGAACAGGTCCGCCTCCGCCTCGGCGAACGAGGCGAGGCCGGGGAACGGACAGCGTGGTGGGATCAGCTGCTCGTCGAGCAGCGCGCCGGTGGGGATCAGGTAGGCGGTGGTGGAGTCGGTGCCGCGTTGGACGGCGACCGTCATGCCGACCACACCACCCCGGTCCTCGTCCCAGACGGGGGACCCGCTGAAGCCGCGGGCGATGCGCTGACCGGTCGCACCGGTCTCCATCTGCAGCCATCCGGTACCCTGCCGGCTGCGCAGGCTGCCCGACGCCCACACTCCGTCCTCGGCTCCGCGGGGGAAGCCCATGACCCGGAACCGGTGGTCCCAGACCCTGTCGTCGTTCACCAGCGGCACCGGTCGGGTGCTGGGAACGGGCCGCTCCAACCGCAGCAGCGCGACGTCGTCGCGGTCCGCGGCGGCCACCGGGCGCCACACCTCCACCGTGGAGGGGCAGGCAGGCACCGCACCGTTCCCGTCACGCACAAGGGGGAACTCCACGAGCACCGGGGCCGCCGGAGCCTCCTCGGTGGATTCGGACACTCCCAGGGCCAGAGCGACGACGTGGGCGCAGGTACAGACGACGTCGGCGTCGATCAGGAACCCGGCGCCCACCACCTCGCCGGACCGGGAGCGGATGCGGACCAAGCCGTCGGCCAGGGCCTCGTCCCCGGGAGGTGGAGTCTCCGCTAGGCTCAACCCCGGTCCCCGCTGCGGGGCCGCCACTCCACACTAACGGTAAAGTTGGCCTCCGAAGCAGCCTTGGCCACCACCACGCCGGCCTCTGCGGATAACTTGATGCCGAAGTCGACGCGCACTGTGTCCGGGGCGTGGACCATCCCGCCCAGGCCGTCCGCGATGACGTCCAGCGCCGATCGCAGGTGACTCATCGCGTCCTGGAGTGTTTCGGATGTCGCGCGGGCCAGCGACGAGGCCCGTCCCACCCGGTCGAACCCGGAGTCGTCCCCGCCCGAGACTTCCACCCAGATCCCGCTGCCGTCCGCGAGCCGGAGCTCACCCGCATGGGTCATCGCGGTCTCCCCTTCCTCCTCGAACCACTGATGGTAGTCGAACTCCGTTGGCCCGCAGGCTACTTATTCGATTTTCCATCGCGCGACCCGCTGGTTCTGGACCCGACGCCACCGGCAACGGCACCACCCAGTACCTAGACACGGAGGTCGAGGAGGATCTGCGGCACGTCATGGCTCTGCGGGCAGTTTCGGCTCACTGCAAACTACAGCCACACGTATCACCACGGTCTGTAGCTGGTCTTCGGCGACCCGCTCTTCAGGCCGGGCCTGGTCTACTGGCCGCCGAGCAGTCCCAGGACTCGTTGCACCGCCTTGACGACAGGGGTACCGACGGCCCCGAGGGTGGCGGCGATCCCCGCCACCGCCATCAGTGCCCGGTGCCGTTCGCGCGGCACTGCCTGTGGGCCGACGGTGATGGCCGGCAGCGCCTCGTCGATCGACTCCGCGGCCATCGGTGCCACGCCTGCCCGGAGTTCGCGCAGCATGGCGACCAGTTCCTCGACCGCCCGCGTCAGTTCCGTGGTGGTCCGGTCGCCGTCCGCGGCCGGCGCGTGGTGGTGCACGATGCCCTTGTTGTCGGTGCCGCCGTACATGTTCACCACGTCGCCGTGGAAGTGGTCGCCGCTCATTCCGTCACCTTCCCGGTGTTGCCGCTGCCGCCGTACATGTTCACGTTGTCGCCGATGTGGTAGTTCCCGGTGTTGACGGTCACCGACCGGATCTTCAGGGCGACCTCGGTCTCCGGGTTCTCCAGCGCGTGCGAGAGGATCCGGACCGCCTCCGCGAGCCGGGCCCGGTCGGCGGTCCCGATCAGGGCCGTCGCGTTACCCGCCGTGTCCACCGCCGGCACCGGTAGCGCGGGCGAGGTGAGGACGACGAGCATCTCCACGAACCCGTACCCCGCCCAGAGCAGGGCCGCCGTCAGGACCGCTCCCTTGAACATCTCCACGCCCTTCCCGATGTCTGACGGGAGTCCGGCGCCTATCACGGCCAGCAGGGCCAGCGTCAGTGCCTGCACCACCTGCCGCGCGAACCGCCGCAGTGCCTCCTTGCGCTTCGGCAGCAG
Organism: Kitasatospora sp. NPDC001132; assembly: GCF_053598415.1. Taxonomy (NCBI): domain Bacteria; kingdom Bacillati; phylum Actinomycetota; class Actinomycetes; order Kitasatosporales; family Streptomycetaceae; genus Kitasatospora; species Kitasatospora sp. NPDC001132. The sequence goes on from NZ_JBSFKF010000021.1 coordinate 39,675, forward strand.
CACGAAGGCGTAGACCCGCACGATGTTGTGCAGTGGGTAGGTGGCCCCGCCGACCCATAGCAGACGCTTGCTGACCCGCAGGTCGACCGAGGCTGTCAGCACCGCCGACGGTCCGGTCGCGAGCGGCATACCGCCCCGGTCCCCGATCGTCGGAGGCCGAGGCGGCTGCGGCGGCACCTGGCGGGCCGGGTCCCGCCAGGGACGGTCCGGCTGCTCGTTCCTGCCCACGCTTCCCCCTCACCTGTCCGGCCCCCGCCGGGGCCCGGTTCCTTCGTCGACGCCCTCAGGATGACCGACCGGAACCTCCCTGACGAGTGGTCACGCACAGGCCGCCGCAGCCCGGCGCGGCGATCCTCGGTCGCCGCGCCAGGCCCGGGCTGCGCCGGGGTGTTTCGTCTCGGTGCGTCGGTTGCGTCGCCCTGAGGTTCCCCCGAGGTGCGGAAGGTTGCCGGATATGGCCTGATGGGCCATGAGAAGGGAGCTCTTGTGATGGCTGCTCAGATGAAGTACCCGCCCGAGTTGCGGCGGCGTGCGGTGGAGATGTATCGATCCGCCGATCCGAAGCCCGTGATTCGCCAGATGGCCCGCGATCTGGGGGTCCACCACGAGGCCCTGCGCAACTGGATCCGCCAGGACGAGGCGGACCGCGGCGAGCGCGACGACCGGCTGACCACCACGGAGAAGGAGGAGCTGGCCGCTCTGCGCAAGGAGAACGCCGAACTCCGCCGGTCCTGCGAGATCCTCAAGGCAGCATCGGCTTTTTTCGCCCAGGAGCTCGACCCGACCCGGCGACGGTACTGAAGCTCATCGACGAGCACCAGGACCGCTTCGGGGCCGAGCCCGTCCTCCGGGAACTGCACATCCCCGCCTCCACCTACTACCGCTGGCGCCGCGAGGCCCTCGAGCCGTGCGAGCGCAAGCGCCACGACGCCGAACTCACCGAGCACATCCGCCGCATCCACGCCGACTCCGACGCCACCTACGGCTCCCCGCGCGTCCACGCCGTCCTGCGGCGCGAGGGCACACGGGTCGGCCGCAAGCGGGTCGAACGCCTGATGCGCCAGGCCGGCCTCCAGGGCGTGAGCCCGCGCCGGCCCCGCTCCTTCACCTACCGCGACCCGGCCGCCGACTCCGCCCCGGACCTGGTCCGGCGCGACTTCACCGCGACGGCGCCGAACCGGCTGTGGGTCGCCGACATCTCACTGGTCCCGACCGGTGAGGGACCGTGGTGGCTGGCCACGATCCGCGACGCGTTCTCCCGCCGGATCGTGGGCTGGCACACCTGCGAACGGGCGGACGCCGACCTCGTCCTCACCGCCCTCGAATACGCCCTGCACGGCCGACCCGTCGAACCCGGGAAACTGATCCACCACAGCGACCACGGCTGCCAGAGTGGATTCCACCGGTCGTCGCAACACCTTGATCGAGGTGGTGTTGCATGGGACGGCCAGCAGGGTGGATCACGACGCTGACGGGGCGTCCGGCGATGCGTTCGCCGGGGCGGCCTCCGATTCGGCGCGGTGTGGAGCGGGAGTTCTGGGTGCGGATCGCGGAGGGGATGTCCAGCGAGGAGGCGGGGACTGCGTGCGGTGTCTCGGGCGTGGTCGGCTCGCGCTGGTTCCGAGAGGGTGGCGGCATGCCCACGCTCCGGCTGGGCCCGGACTCGGGCCGGTACCTGTCCTTCACCGAGCGTGAGGAGATCGCGCTGCTGCGGGCCCAGAACGCCGGGGTGCGGGAGATCGCGCGCCAGCTGGGCCGGTCGCCCTCGACGATCTCGAGAGAGCTGCGGCGCAACGCGGCCACGCGCGGCGCCCGGCTGGACTACCGGGCCTCGATCGCCCAGTGGAAGGCCGAGTTGGCGGCCCGGCGCCCCAAGACCGCGAAGCTCGTGGCGGACGAGCGCCTGCGCGACTACGTTCAGGCCCGATTGTCGGGCGCGGTCCAACTGCCGGACGGGACAGCGGTATCCGGCCCGCGCACTCCGGAGTGGAAAGGACGCAACAAGCCGCGCCGCGAGGACCGACGATGGGCGACGGCTTGGAGCCCCGAGCAGATCGCCGGCCACCTCGAACTCGCCGCCCGCACCGGCGCCTGGATCGGCTACGGCCACCGTGCCGAGACCGAGTACTCCATCCGGCACTTCACCGACGGCGAGCGCATCTCCCTCGGTGACGTCACCCTCCAGATCATGGAGACCCCCGGACACACCCCCGAGTCGATCAGCATCCTCGTCTTCGAGCACGCCACCGACGAAGTCCCCTACGGCGTTCTCACGGGCGACGCCCTGTTCATCGGTGACGTCGGCCGCCCCGACCTGCTCGCCTCCGCCGGCGTCACCGCCGAGGAGCTCGGCGCGATGCTCTACGACAGCGTCCATCGCAAGCTCATGGCCCTGCCCGACCAGGTTCGCGTCTTCCCCGCCCACGGCGCCGGCTCCGCCTGCGGCAAGAACCTCTCCGCCGAGAAGCAGTCCACCATCGGCTCGCAGCGCCTGACCAACTACGCCTGCCAGCCCATGGACCAGGACACCTTCGTCCGCATCGTCACCGCCGGCCAGTCAGCCGCCCCCGCCTACTTCGGCCACGACGCCGCTCTCAACCGGCAGGACCGCCCGTTGCTCGACCGCGCGAACGCCGACCGCCCCCTGTGTCTCGAAGGCTTCAAGGAGGCCCGCACCGCCGGCGCCGTCGTCCTCGACGCCCGCAGTCCCCAGGAGTTCGGCGCGGGACACGTCCGCGGCGCCATCAACGTCCCCGTCGACGGCCGCTTCGCCGAACAGGCCGGCACGGTCCTCACCCCCGACAGTAACATCGCGATCATCGCCCCACAGGACCGCGAGGGCGAGGTCATCACCCGCCTCGCCCGCATCGGCTTCGATCACATCGCCGGCTACCTGCGCAACCCCGGCAACGCCCTGCCCGCCCTCGCTGACGAGGTCACCCCCGCCAGCCGCCTCACCGCCGACCAACTCCGCACCGCACTCGCCGACGAGCAGCCCCCCACCATCCTGGACGTTCGCACCTGCGGCGAACGCGAAACGGGCTTCATCGAAGGATCCCTGCACATCGCCCTGACCGAACTCCCCAGCCGCCTGGACGAGATCCCCACCGACCGCCCCCTGGTCGTCCACTGCGCCAGCGGCCACCGCTCCTCCATCGCCGCCAGCCTGCTGCGCCACCACGGCCACACCGACGTCTCCGACCTCCTCGGCGGCTACAGCGCCTGGCACACCCTCACTCACCCCACCCGGGCCTGAACCCGGTCGCTCCGGTTCACTCCCCGCCCGGGCCGCGGGCGCTCCCGAAGGTAGCGCCCGCCACGTAAATCCAGGACACAACCGCAGTCCCGGAGTCGCGTGCCCACCGGGTCCAGCAGTTCCGCTACGTCCGCCGGGTCAGCGAGCCCCTCGCAGCGCAGCAGCCACTGGTGGAACAATCACCAGCCGATCGGCGCCGCCGATTCGGGCCGCAGCCGGGTGCGTTCCTCCAGCATGCGGTACTCGTCGCCGAATGCCTCGAAGGACAGCCGCTCGGGGCTCGCTCCGGCTGTGTACTCCAGACACGTCGGGGCGATGGTGGCCGCGCACCAGGCGGTCGTCCGCAGTTGGTTAGCGCGGTAGCGGAACGGCAGGAGGGCGAGCAGCGCCGCCGCGGGCGGGATACAGCTAGGGCCTGTGTGAGGTTGTGATCAGTCTTCGGGTTCTGCCCTCACCTGAGGGCAGAACCCGGTAGAACGGTTGGTCGTGACGCGCAGGCAACTGACCGACGAGCATTGGGAGTTGATCGAGCCCTATCTGCCGATCGGGAGGTTCGGACCGTACCCCGAGCGGCTTCGGGAGCAGTTCGAGGGCGTGATCTGGCGGTTCCGCTGCAGCGCCCAGTGGCGGGAGATGCCTTCCGAGTTCGGTCCCTGGCCGACGGTCTACGGCCGATTCCGTGTCTGGCGGGACGCGGGCGTCTTCACCGCCCTACTGGAAGGCCTGATCGCCCAGGCCGCTCGCGAGGGCACAGCGGACCTGTCGCTGGTCAGCGTGGATTCCACGTCCGTCCGGGCTCACCACGACGCCGCCGGGATGCTCGTCGACGAGGAGATCATGGAGGCCCTGGAGGAGGCCGCGCGGGAGCAGGAGGAGACCCGACAAAAAGGGGCGAGCCGCAGGAACAGGACGGACAGGACGAGCGGCGACGCGCCCGGCTCCGTCGTAGGCTCCGCCTGAAGGAAGCCTTCCTCGGACGGTCCCGGGGCGGGCTGACCAGCAAGGTTCATCTGGCCGCCGACCGCAGGTGCCGTCCCCTGGCACTCGTGCTGACCGCGGGGCAGGCCGGTGACAGCCCGCAGTTCGTCCCCGTGCTGGAGAAGGTGCGGGTCCGTCTGCCCGTTGGCCGTCCTCGCACGCGGCCCGGCGCGGTCGCCGCGGACAGGGCGTACTCGTCCCGCGGCAACCGCGCCTACCTGCCTAAACGCCGGGTCAAGGCGGTCATCCCGGAGAAGAGAGACCAGGCCGCCAGCAGGAAGAGGAAGGGCAGCAGGGGCGGCCGGCCGGTCGGCCACGACGCGGATCTCTACAAGGAGCGCAACACCGTCGAGCGCCTGATCAACAGACTCAAGGCCTGGCGAGGCATCGCCACCCGCTGCGACAAGAAGCCCGAAAGCTACCTCGCCGGCCTCCACCTCCGCGCCTCGGTGATCTGGGTCGACGACCTCCTGCGAGACGCCGACTGATCGCAACCTCACACAGGCCCTAGTGAGGAGGACCGAGATGGCCGGCGAGTTGCTCCACAGGCGTGCGCACCGGTGACCCCTGTCCCCGTTCGCGGAGTGGTTCGAGGACTTCCCCATGGAACTGCGGATGGGTGAGCACATGATCCGCGTGGAGGAGTCCGAGGAGGAAGGAGCGTACGTGGTCAAGGCCGAGCTGCCGGGGATCGACCCCGACAAGGACGTCGAGATCACGGTCGAAGGCGGCGTGCTGACCGTCCACGCCGAACGCACGGAGGAGAAGAAGGAGAGACAGCGTTCGGAGTTCCGCTACGGCTCCTTCACCCGCAGTGTCCGGCTGCCCCAAGGCGTGAACGAGCAGGACATCACCGCGTCCTACGACAAGGGGGTCCTGACCGTGAAGGCACCGATGGGAGAGGTCGAGAAGCAGGCCCGGCGGATCGAGATCTCCCGCGGCACCTGACCGACGCGGCTCTCGCTGCCACGGCCTTCCGGTGGCGAGCGCGAACTGGGCCGGGCGGTCCTGCGGCCGCCCGGCGACGCGCGGGACGTCGGCGCTGCACATGCCGGCGCCGTGCTCCCCCTTCCCCTGGCGGCCTGTCAGCTCCCGTCGACCGGCGGCCCAGCCGTACAACGAGGCCGAAACGGTTCGCCACGAGACGGAGGTGTCACGTGCCGTGGGCGGTCGTGAGCAGGCGCCTTCGGGCGATGCGGGAGATGTCGTCGATGCTGACGATGCCGACCAGGCGGCCGTCGTCCAGGACGAGGATCGGTGGCTGCGCGGCCGCATGGTCCAGCACCTCGACAAGGTCGTCTCCGCGCGCGGCGACCACGCAGCGGGCGACCGGCGTGGCCACCTCGCGGACGCGGACCTCGGTCCTGCGGGCGGGCGGGATCATCGCGAGCCTGCGCAGGTCGACCAAGCCGCTCGGGTGGCCGTCGAAGCCGACCAGGGGGATCACGGGGTGGTGTGCCCGTGCCGCCATGTCGGCGAGGAAGTGGTCGACGGTGAGCCAGTCCGGCCCGGTGCTGACGGGGGAGGTCATCACCTCGGAGATCCGTACCCCGCGCAGCGCGGTCACCATCGCGGCGCGGCGGACCTCGGCCAGGGCCGACGACCACATGAACAGCCCGATGAACACCAACCAGATTCCGGCCCCGCTGCCGTGAAACAGCTCGACCCAGCCGACGGCGGACAACAGGATGCCGAAGACCTGGCCGACCCGCCCGGCGATGCGCTCGGCGCGCTCGCGGTCTCCGCCGCGCCACCAGACCGCCGCCTGGAGGATCCGTCCGCCGTCCAGGGGCGCCGCGGGGAGCAGGTTGAACACGCCGAGCAGGAGGTTGGCCAGGCCGGTCCACAGCAGCACTGCCGCGGGCAGTTGCCAGTGGAGGCTGTGCAGCGCACCGAGCCCGGCGGCCAGGGCGAGCCCGCCGAGGAGCAGGCTGGTCAGCGGCCCGATCACCGCGACGGTGAACTGGAGCCGTGGGGTCGGCGCGCGTCCCATCCGGGTGACACCGCCCAGGGCGAAGACCGTCATGTCGTCGACGCGCACCCCGGCCCGGCGGGCGATGACGGCGTGGGCTGTCTCATGCAGCAGCAGGCTCGCGGTCAGCAGCAGCGCGCCGACCGCGCCGGCCACGCCGTAGGCGGTGGCTGAGCGGCCCGGGACCCAGGCCGGGAGGGTCTGCCCGGCGAGGCCGATGCCGAGGAAGAGGATCAGGACGGGCGCGCTCCAGTGGATCCGCAGCAGAATGCCGAAGATCCTTCCCAGTGGTGCGGAGCCGTGCATCCTGACCTCTCCGGGGGCCTTCCCGAGGCCCGTCACAACCTTCAATCTCCCGCCTGCCACGCGGGGTGGCACAGGGCCGTTCGGGCCCCTGGCGGGGGCCGGCTTGGCCCTGTCGGCCGAGATGGAGCCGGTGATCACGGGCGGCGGCGGCCCAGTCAGGGTTCGACCGGTCGGCGGTCGGCGGTCGGCGGTCGGCGGTCGGCGGTCGGCGGTCGGCGGTCGGCGTAGTCGCGGATGCGGGTGCCGATGTCCTGGTCTTGGCAGATCGCGCGCATGGCGTCGGTGGCGGCGTCGAAGACGTGCATGGTCAGGTGGTGTTCGGCGACGAGGACGAGGGCGGTGGTGTCCATCACCTGCACGTCCTGGACGGGTGCCTGCCGGTGACTGAGGTTGGTGTACCGGACGGCGCCGGGGTGGGTGCGCGGGTTGTGGTCGTAGACGCCGTCCACGCCGTGCTTGGCGAGCAGCAGGGCGTCCGCCTCCAGTCGGTTCATGCGGTGCCGAGCATGCCGATGGTGTCGGCCTCAGCCCGGCTGATGCCCCACGCCGCCGCGGCCCGGCCACGGAAGTAGTTCCCGCCGCCGACCACGACGGCGATCTGCACACGCCCAGCTCGTGCGCCGAGAGGATCTCCTCCGTCACGCGTGCGAGACTGGTCGGATCGGTGTCCCAGCCGGCCGCGCCGGCGAACGCTTCACCGCTGAGCTTCACCACGACCCGCTCGGTACCGGCTCACGACGCCTCTTTCCGGTTCCTGCCGCCCGCTCTCCTGCACCGCCGGGTTGATCAGTGAGTGAAGGCCGTGCGGGAGCGCGTTGAACACGTGCTCCAACCGTTCGGGAGGTACGTGCTGGAGCAGGGCACCGGTGACGGCTCGGGCCCGCGTGCGGTTCCAGCCCGCGTAGTAGATGCTGCGGATCGGCGTGGGCAGCTGTGCGCCGAGAGGGTCACGACGTCGATCGGGAGCCGGTCGCGCAGCGTGTGCACCCAGGCTCGAAGCAGCCGGTAGGGGCGGTGGCGGTCCTCCGCACTTCCCGGTGGCCTTGGCGACATCGATGAGCCAGGTGTTCGCGGTCCGGACGGCATGGTCGAAGTCGGTGAGCCCGGTGCCAGTCATGGTCGTCATATCTCCCGTCACAAGCACTGCTGCACCGCCCCGCGATGACCAGCTGCTCAGAGGGACGGGGCGGCATGGCTCGTCGTGTCCCGTCCGGTTGCGCCTTGTACTGGCGTTGGATCGGTTGCGTGATCAGGCGGGGACGCAGACGGCCTCGACGAGCTCACCGACCTCCTGTCGGCTGAGATGCCGCGCGATGTCGGCCTCGCTGATCATGCCGACCAGCCGGTGGTCGTCGATGACCGGCAGGCGCCGGATCCGGTGCTCCTCCATGAGGTGCAGGACCTTGGCCTGGTCAGCATCGGCGTCCACCGTGATCGGCTTGCCCTGCGCGAGCCGGCCTGCCGTCATGGTCTTCGGGTCCTTGCCCTCGGCGAGGCACTTCACCACGATGTCGCGGTCGGTGATGATCCCGTGGAGCCGGTCGTCCTCGCCGCAGATCGGCAGAGCGCCCACGTCCAGTTCGCGCATCCGCCGCGCCGCCACATCGAGCGTTTCGCTCTCCTGTACGCAGGTCGCTCCGGCGTGCATGATGTCCCGTGCCGTGCTCATGACCGTTGCCTCCTTCGTGGTACGGGTTCTGGGCCCACGGTGCGCGACTCGCTCATGACCGATCGTCATGGGATGGTGTCGAAATGCCCTGATCCGCCCCGGGGTCGTGCCTGACAGTCCAGTCGCCTTCGCAAACGGGTGCCGTCCCTTCCAGGGTTGTACTCGACGCGGAGTCTCGCCATCCCGAGCCGTTTGCCCGGATCGGGTGCGCGGTGTGAAATGCGGCCACCGTGGCAGTCGCCCGGGTTGACGCCAGGAACGAGTTGCCCCGCGATGGTGCGCAGGACGAGCCTGGGAGAGGGCGGTCTGCGGTTCGCGGAGACAGACCGCGAACGAGGCGCGAGTTGGTCTCGCTCGGCGCGATGCCCAGGCGGCCCTTCCACTCCGGCTTGGCCAGGTCGAGGACGGAGGCCGGCGGCGCGGTGTCGGCGGGAGTGCCCGTGGCGGCGACGAACGCGGCGGTGCGGGCGGAGACGCCGACCCAGTCCCCTTGGGTGCACTGTCCTCGGCCGGAGCGGACTTGAGGGTGTCCCCTGCACCTGCGCGAGCAGGGTCCCGGTCGCCCTGGCGGCACTGGACCGCGGCGGCACCCTCGCGGTGGCCGGCAACCACCTCAGCCACATCCCGGCGCTGGACTACCAGCAGCACCTGTTTCAGGAACGCACACTGCGCAGCGTCACCGCCAACACCCGGGCCGACGGCCGCGCCTACCTGACGGAGGCGGCCCGAACCCGCCCGGCGGTGCACGTGTGCCGCTACCCGCTGGGGCAGGTTGACGCGGCACGTGCTGATCCCGCGGCCGACCGGGTGCCGGGGTCGCCGTGCTGGTCGCGGAGTGAGCGGGGCAGGGGCCTGGCAGCGCGAGACGTCCGCGACCTGGCAGCCGCCGGTCACCCGATCGCTCGGCATCACCGCCTGTTCCGGGCCGTCAGCGGCCGCGCACGATCACGACGGGGCATGGAGCATGCTGGGCGCAGTGCTGGCCGACAGAGCCCAGCAGGGCACCGGTGAAGCCGCCGAGCCCACGGCTGCCCACCACCAGCAGCGCCACGTCGTCATCGCCCGCGGCCTTCAACAGCGCCTGGGCGGCTGTGCCCTCCTCCACCCGTGCGGCGATCTCCACCGAAGGCTCAGGGCCCACCGCCTTCTCGATGCTCTCCGTCAGGATCTTCCGCGCGATGTCCCCGAAGGCCTTCTCCCCGGGGACCGGAACGTTGCCGCCCCACCCGGAGAACGGTGGTTCCCAGCCGATGACCGCCTCCACTGCGGCGCCGGCCAGTTCGGCCTGTCGCACCGCCCAGCGCAGTGCCCGCCTGGACTGCTCGGAGCCGTCCACCCCGACGACGATCTTCTCCCTGTTCCGACTGTCACTCATCGCTCGCCCTTCCGATCGCGGCCGAGGTGAGCATCGATGCGAGGGGCCCGTGCGGCTCGACCGATGCACGCACCGTCTCCTTGGCAGCATCGGCCGGACATGCGGCATCCGCACCTCGGCCCTGGAGCGCCGGGGCCGCTCCTCCTCGCGGAGCTCCGAGGTCCGTCGCAGGATGGAGAAGGCGGGCCGCGAACGGCGGGCCGCGATCCGGAGGGAGTCTCCGTGGAGCCCCACACGCCGGCAGACACACCCTTCCCCGACGACGGGGCCCCGGTCGGGCCCGGTGCCGTCTGGCAGAGGGCCCGCGGCCTGCTCGACGGGCTGCCCGGGCACAGGGGGCTGAATATCGCCCACGAGGCCGTGGACCGGCACGTGGCGGCCGGACGGGGTGAACACGTCGCGCTGCGCTGCGTCGCCGCCGACCGCACGGCCACCCCGGTGACGTACGCCGAGCTCGCCCTGCGCAGCAACCGTTTCGCCAACGGCCTTGGGGCGCTCGGGGTCGGCCGGGGCGAGCGGGTCGCCTCCCTGCTCGGACGGTGTCCCGAGCTCTACGCGTCGGTACTCGGCACCCTGAAGAACACTTCGGTGTTCTGCCCGCTGTTCCCCGCCTTCGGTCCCGCCCCCGTCGAGGAACGGCTGCGGCTGGGCGACGTCCGGGTCCTGGTCACCACGGAAGATCTCTACCGGCGCAAGGTGGCAGCTCGGCGGGAGCACCTGCCGCATCTGGAGCACGTCCTGATCGTGGGCCCGGTGTCGGAGCCGCTGCCCGGCACCAGGTCCTTCGAAGCCCTGATGGCCGAGGTCTCGGAGGAGTTCGCGATCCCGGACACCGACCCCGGGTGCATGGCGCTGCTGCACTTCACCAGCGGCACCACCGGCACCCCCAAGGGAGCGGTCCACGTCCACGAGGCGGTAGTCGCCCACCACGCGACCGCCGCGCTCGCCCTGGACCTCCACCCGGACGACGTGTTCTGGTGCACCGCCGACCCCGGCTGGGTGACCGGCACCTCCTACGGGATCATCGCGCCGCTCACCCACGGCGCGACCATGGTCGTCGACGCGGGCGACTACGAGGCGCGGCGCTGGTACGGCATCCTCGCCGAGCAACGGGTGAACGTCTGGTACACCGCGCCCACCGCGATCCGGATGCTGATGCGGGTCAGCCCCCGCGGCAGCCCGCCAAAGCTGCCGCGCTCCTTCGACCTGTCGGCGCTGCGGTTCATCGCCAGCGTGGGCGAGCCGCTCAACCCGGAGGCCGTGCGCTGGGGAGAGGAGATCCTGGGCCTGCCGATCCACGACAACTGGTGGCAGACCGAGACCGGGTGCATCATGATCGCCAACACCGCCGGCACCGAGATCAGGCCCGGCTCGATGGGTCGGCCGCTGCCCGGCGTGGTGGCTGATGTGCTGGAGCGGGGGCCGGACGGGCGTGCGAAGGTGACCGACGGCCACGTCAACGTTCTGGAACAGCCGGGGACAGAAGGCGAGTTGGCGCTGCGGCCGGGATGGCCGTCGATGTTCCGCGGCTACCTCGGGGCGGAGGAACGCTACCGTGCTTGCTTCGCCGACGGCTGGTATCTCACCGGGGACGTGGCCCGGCGCGACGCGGACGGGTTCTTCTGGTTCGTCGGGCGGGCGGACGACGTGATCAAGTCGGCCGGGCACCTGATCGGTCCGTTCGAGGTCGAGAGCATCCTGATGGAGCATCCGGCAGTGGCAGAGGCCGGGGTGATCGGCCGGCCGGACCCGGTCGCCGGCGAGATCGTCAAGGCCTTCGTCTCCCTCAAGCCCGGTCACGATCCGGATCCCGGTCTGGCTCGGGACATCACCGCCTTCGCCCGGCGTCGGCTCGGCGCGGCCATCGCTCCCCGGGAACTCGCTTTCGACCAGCACCTGCCGAAGACCCGCAGCGGCAAGGTCATGCGGAGGCTGCTGCGCGCCCGCGAACTGGGCCTGCCCGAGGGCGACCTGTCGACCCTGGAGGAGTCCTCATGACGCGCCGGACCGCCGCGAACCCCCGCCGGAGCCGGGCGCGGGCCGTCGCCGCCGACACGGAGCACCGCCTCGGCCTGCTGCGCGGGATGCTGCGCATCCGGCGCTTCGAGGAGCGCTGCGTGGAGCTCTACAGCGCCGGCGAGATCCGCGGCTTCGTCCACCTGTGCATCGGGGAGGAGGCCGTCTCGGTCGGCGTGCACCAGGCGCTCACCCCCGAGGACGCCGTCGTCACCACCTACCGCGAGCACGGCCACGCACTGGCCCGCGGCCTTCCGGCGGAGTCGGTGTTCGCCGAGATGCTCGGGCGGGTCACCGGGTGCAGCCGGGGCCGGGGCGGCTCCATGCACCTGTTCGACGCGGACCGGCGCTTCTACGGCGGCCACGGCATCGTCGCCGGCGGCCTGCCGGTGGCGGCCGGGCTGGCCCTGGCCGACCGGATGCGCGGCAAACCCCGCCTGGCCTGCTGTTTCTTCGGCGACGGTGCCTTCGCGGAGGGCGAGTTCCACGAGACCGCCAACCTCGCCGCCCTGTGGGACCTCCCCCTGCTGCTGATCTGCGAGAACAACCTCTACGCCATGGGCACCCCGCTGGGCCGCGAGCACGCCCAGATCGACCTGGCGGCCCGCGCGGCCTCCTACGGCCTGGTCGCCTGGGCCGTGGACGGCATGGACGTCCTCGCCGTCGAGCACGCCGCCCGCCGCGCCGCGCAGGCCGTGCGCGAGGGCGGCGGCCCGTACTTCCTGGAGCTGCGCACCTACCGCTTCCGGGCGCACTCGATGTACGACCCGGACCTCTACCGGGACAAGGCCGAGATCGAACGCTGGAAGGAGCGCGACCCGATCACCCTGCTCACCGACCGGTTGCGCGCCGACGGCGTCCTCCAGGAGGACGGGCTGCAGCTGGTCGAGAAGGAGGTCGCCGAGGAACTGGACCAGGCGGTCGAACAGGCCCGGCAGGGCGGGCTCGAACCCGTCGAGGACCTGCTGCGCTTCGTCCGCACCCCGACCGGGGAACCGTCGTGACCCGGGCGAAGGCCGCACCCGGGCCGATCACCTACCGCGAGGCGCTCCGGGAGGCCATGCGCGAGGCGCTGACGACCGACGAACGGGTGTTCCTGATGGGCGAGGACGTCGGCCGGTACGGCGGAGCCTTCGGGGTCAGCCTCGGGCTGCTCGACGAGTTCGGGCCGGAGCGGGTCCGCGACACACCGCTGTCCGAGTCGGCCTTCGTCGGCGCCGGTATCGGCGCCGCCGTCGCCGGGCTGCGGCCGATCGTCGAGGTGATGACCGTCAACTTCAGCCTGCTGGCCCTGGACCAGATCCTGAACAACGGCGCAACGCTGCTGCACATGTCCGGCGGGCAGATCGGGGTGCCCCTGGTGATCCGGATGACCACGGGGGCCAGCCGTCAGCTGGCCGCCCAGCACTCGCACAGCCTCGAAGGCTGGTACGCCCACATCCCGGGCATCCGGGTGCTGGCCCCCGCCACCCTCGCGGACGCCCGGCACATGCTGGCGCCCGCCCTGGCCGACCCGGACCCGGTGGTGATCTTCGAGCACGGCTCGCTCTACAACACCTCCGGCACGCTGCCACCCGGAGCCGGGCCGGTGGACCTGGACAGCGCGGCCGTGCGGCGTCGTGGCACCGACGTCAGTCTCGTCACCTACGGCGGCTCGCTCGGCAAGTGCCTGGAGGCCGCCGATCGGCTGGCCACCGACGGCATCGACGCCGAGGTGGTCGACCTGCGCACGCTCCGGCCGCTGGACGACGCGACGGTCCTAGGCTCCGTCCGCCGGACCCACCGGGCGGTGCTGGTCGATGAAGGCTGGCGCACCGGCGGCCTGTCGGCCGAGGTGGCTGCGCGGATCACCGAGCAGGGGTTCTACGATCTGGACGCGCCGGTGGAGCGGGTGTGCGGGGCCGAGGTGCCGGTACCCTACGCCCGGCAGCTGGAGGAGGCTGCCCTTCCGCAGGTCGACGGCATCGTGGCGGCGGCCAGGCGGGCGGTCGGTTGAGATGGCCGAGTTCACGATGCCCGCGCTCGGTGCCGACATGACCGAGGGAACCCTCGTCCAGTGGCTCGTCCACCCCGGGGACAAGGTGACCCGGGGCGACATCGTGGCCGTCGTGGACACCGCCAAGGCAGCGATCGAGGTCGAGTGCTTCCAGACCGGCACCGTCGAGCGCCTCCTCGTCGAACCCGGGACGACCGTCCCCGTGGGGGCGCCACTCGCCGCCATCGCGTCAGGCGAGCCCGAGCCCCGGCCCGCGCCGAAGGCGGCTCCGCGCGCCGCACCCAAGGCCGAGCCCGTCGGCCGGGTGGCGGCACCTCCCGTCACCCCGCTGGTCCGGCACATCGCCGAGGCGAGCGGAGTGGACCTGGCCACCGTGCACGGCACCGGTCCCGGAGGAAGGATCACCCGTGCCGACGTGACGAGCGCCGCCGGGCCCACCCGGCCGGAGCCTGCGCGCACCGCCCCCACCGTCACAGGGCCGGGCGGGCGGCCACAAGCCGCCCCCGGGGCAACGACCCGGGTACGCGCCACGCCGATGGCCCGGCGCCTCGCGGCCGAGTCGGGGATCGACCTCGGCCAGGTGCGGGGCACCGGCACAGGGGGCGCGGTCCGGGCCGCCGACATCCGGGCGGCCCGCAGGACCCGGCCCGCAGCGGCCCCGCCTACGGAGCGCGCTCGCGAGGTGCCGACCAGCCGGCCGGAGGCGATGCGCCGCGCGGTCGGGGATCTCATGGCCCGCTCCAAGCGGGAGATCCCCCACTACTACCTGTCCACCACCGTCGATCTCACTGCCGCAATCGGGTGGCTCCGCGAGCGCAACCGTCAACTCCCCGTCCCCGAACGGCTGGTACCCGCCGCACTGCTGCTCAAGGCGTCCGCGCTCGCCGCCCGCGAGGTGCCGCAGCTCAACGGCTTCTGGACCGCCGACGGCTTCACCCCCGCGCCCGCCGTCCACCTGGGCGTTGCCGTCGCTCTGCGTGGCGGCGGACTGATCGCGCCCGCCATCCACGACGCCGCCGACCTCACGGTGCTCGACCTCATGGCCGCTCTACGTGACCTGGTGGCCCGGGCACGTGCCGGACGGCTGCGCGCCTCCGAGACCACGGACCCCACCATCACCGTCACCAGCCTCGGCGACCAGGGGGTCGAGGCGGTGTTCGGCGTCATCTACCCGCCGCAGGTTGCTCTCGTCGGCCTCGGCAAGGTGGTCGAGCGTCCCTGGGCCGCCGAGGGCATGATCGGCGTGCGGCCGGTGGTCACGGCGACCCTGTCGGCCGACCACCGGGCCAGCGACGGCGCCACGGGCGCCCGCTACCTGGCAGCACTGGACCGGCTGCTGCAGACACCGGAGGAACTGTGAATCACGACCAGGCCCTCGCCCTCGTGCAGGAGGTGCTCACCCAAATCGTTCCGGACGCCGACTTCACCGGGATCGGCCCGGACGCCGACTACCGAGCGGCCCTCGAACTCGACTCGCTCGATTTCCTCACCCTGGTGGAGCGGTTGTCCGAACGCGCCGGCTGTCGGATCGACGAGGATGACTACCCGCGACTCGGCACTCTCGCCAAGAGCGCGGCCCTGCTGGTCGAACGGACCTGACCGGACCTCCACTACGCACTGAGGTGGGCGTGGATCTCGGTCACGTCCGACGGGTTGGAGGGCCGCTTGATCGCCGAGTTGGTTGAGCTGGCCTACTGGCCTACCCGCTATCCCAGACGCGGCGTCCTCGGATCATATGGCCATGGCCAAGACGGCCACGAAAAATACCTCCGCGGCGGTGAGGCACGGACGACCAGCAGGCCAGTCCCGACAGTCACGGCAGACGGGCCGGCCGTCGGCAGTCTGACCGGCGAGCTGACTGCGGTGGTGAACCGTGAAGCAGACCGCGCAGACGAACTCGTCAGCCTGCTGAGGAAAAACGCGGACAGTGAGTTCCTCGCCGGACAGATCTGCACCGGGCAGTTCCACGGGTTCGAGCCGTGCACGACAGGCCCGGAAGGCGAAGCTCGGCAGCGGTGCTGTCGCGCTCGATGCCCTGGGGTACGCGTCCTGCTTCTCCTCCAGCCCCGTCCCAGGGGGGCCCTTTCGGGTCTCAGCCCAGGTGGGGGGCTCCGCGCATGCCTAGCGTTGGTCCGGAGATCACAACGGGGTGAGTGGAATGTCCGAGAGGAGCGAGCCGGCGGCGCAGATCCAGTCCTTCACGCTGCCGCTACCGGAGGAGCCTGCAGACCTGCTGCTGCGACATCTGCACGCCGCACGCCAGGGGCTGTCGTCGCGGGAGGCGGCGCGGAGGCTCGTCCAGTACGGGCCGAACGAGCTGCGGCGGCGCGGCGGACGTCATTGGCCTCGGGAGCTGGCGCGGCAGGTGACGCATCCGCTCGCCCTGCTGCTGTGGGTCGCGGCCGCGCTGTCGTTCGCGGTGGGAAGCCGCACGGTAGCCGTCGCGGTGCTGCTGGTGATCCTGCTCAACGCGCTGTTCGCCTTCGTCCAGGAGATGCAGGCCGAGCGAGCGGTCGAGGCGTTGGCACAGTACCTGCCGCAGCACGCCACAGTGCTGCGTGACGGCGAGCCGGCGCTCATCGATGCCGTCGGGCTCGTCCCGGGCGACATCGTCGTGCTGGCAGAGGGAGACCGTGTCGCCGCCGACATCCGGCTGCTGTCCGGCGCCGTCGATGTGGACATGTCCACGCTCACCGGCGAGTCGGTCCCGGTGCTGCGCTCGGCGGAGCTGACGGACCTCACGGCGCACCGCCTGGACGCTCCGGACCTGGTTTTCAGCGTCTACGCCCCGCCGCTGCAGTCCCTGCTCGGGACCGCCGTCCCGCCCGCCCGCGACTTGGTCCTGCTCCTGCCGTACCCGCTGATCGTGTGGGGCGCCGACGAACTGCGCCGCTGGCTGCTGCGCCGCCGCGCCGCGACCCGCTGAGTCGGACGAGCAAGGCGACCAAGTGGACGAAGCGGCGTCGGCCACGGTGAGTACCAGGGGCGAGGCGCACAGCTCGACCGGGGTCGGCGCGGCGGTCGACGGCCAGGGTTGCGCGACCGGACGCCCACTGTCGTACGGTTCGAGGTTCGCGTCGAGGACGACGCGGCCGGTGTCCGACAGGACTTCCGGGGTGAAGCGGGACACCGCGATGGTTCGTCCGCAGGTGGTGCGCATCAGCTGCCCGGGTGGTGGTGCGGGAGTCGTCGGTCAGCACGGCCATGCCTCCGGGGGGTGCAGGGTCCGGCACGGGGAACCGGGCCTCCGCCTTCCAGGGGACCGCCGCCGGGCGCGAGGCGACGGGGCCGTTCGGCTCACTGGTGGGCCCTATCGGCGAGACCGAGGGGGCCCGTCGGCCGGGACCGGCCCGGCCGGATGCCCTGGTGAACGAGGGCGGGGGAGATCCGTCGACGAGGGCTCTGAGCCTCTCGGTGCCGCCGCACGCATACGTCACCGTGGAGGTATCGGAACAGGAGAGAGGGAAGGTGAGTGCGGTGATCGTCTCGGAGACCGTGGAGTTCCACACCGGCGACCGCGTGTGCGTCTACCGCGAATCCTCCTACGGCATGATCGAGAGCGCCGTGGTTGTGGACACCCCGGCGGACCAAAGCCTCCGGCTGGAGTTCACCGACGGCCACCGCAACCACCTTCGCAACGGCCACATCGAGCTGCTGGCTCCGGCCGTCCGGTGAGCACAATCTCGGCGCTCGGTGCCGCTCGGTCGTGGAGGCCAGGGCCGTTGGGCCCTCGCCCGATGCCACCGGTCAGGCGGATGCTCGAATCACCGGCGCTCCCCGCCGGAAGCTGGGAGTGAACCACCATGACCACCGAAACCGCCCTCACCACCGCGGACCTGTACCTGCTGGCCGAAGCCGGCGGCGCGGCGCCCTCGCTGCACAACAGCCAGCCCTGGCGCTTCCGTCCCACGCCGGACCTGCTCGGCCTGGAGGTCCACGCCGACCTGAACCGGACCGTCCCGGCCGCCGACCCGGACCGCAGGGCCCTGCACATCTCGATCGGCGCCGCCCTGTTCAACCTGCGCGTGGCCGCCACCCACCTCGGCCGCGAGGCCGTTGTCCGCCTCCTCCCGGCGGGTGAGGACGCGCAGCCACGCGCCGTGCTCGACCTCTCCGCACCGGCCCGCACACCGCAGCCCTTCGGCGCAGACCTCTACCCGGCCATCGCCCAGCGCCACTCCAGCCGGCAGCCGTTCACCAACCGGGACGTCCCTGAGGCTCTGGTCGCCGATCTCATGACGGCCGCCCAGGACGAAGGCGTCACGCTCAGCATGCTGGAGGAGTACGGCGTACGCCGGGTGCTGGCGCTGACCTCCGAGGCCGAGGCCCGCATCGCCGCCGACGTCACCCGCGAGGCCGAGACCCGCAACTGGCTGCGCCTCGAACCCTCCTACGACGGCATCCCGCTTGCCGCCCTCGGCTCGCACGACCGCGACGCCCGCATCCCGATGCGCGGCTTCACCGGCCACCCGCCGCGCCACAGCACCCCGGCCGAACGCTTCGAGGCACTGCCCCAACTCGCCACTCTCGCCACCCGCTTCGACAGTCCGGCCGACTGGCTGAACACCGGACAGGCGATGGAACGCGTCTGGCTGCTCGCCACCGTCCACGGCCTGCGCGCCTCCGTCCTGCACCAGGCCGTCGAGATCCCCGACACCCGCTGGCGCCTGCGCGACCCCGCCGAAGGCCCCGCGCACGTCCAGCTGGTCCTGCGTCTCGGCTACGGGCCGCCCGGTGCGGCTAGCCCGCGCTGCCGCGTCGAGGACATTCTTGACGCGCCGGAGGGGAGCACCTGCTTTTCGCCGGGAGCCTGCCGCGAGTGAATTCCGTTCATGTCGGGAGCGGTTGGCTCCGGTACGGGCGCGGAGAACGGCGAGAGAAGTGGCGGCAGCCGCCGCGCACCGCGCGATCGTGGTCCGCGAGACGCGGACGGAGTCCTATCCGATCCGAGTGCGGGCATCGGAACGGGAGGCCGATGTCCGGTCCGTCACTCGTACTTGGCGTATCCGGAGTCCATGATCGGGGGCCGTCGGGGCGGACGATCCGGCCAGTGATCCTCGTGGGACGGATGCGTATCCAAGTGTCCCGGGGCCGCCCGCCCAGGGGCCGGGGTCGGCGTGCTCCCCGAACCAGCGCACCGCGTCCTCGTCGGAGACGACCGACACGGTGCCGTTCACGAGCACGCTCCAGCCGGTGACGCTCCGGATAGGGAGCGCCGAGGTGGCGGGCCAGATGGTCGCCGAGGTGGCGATTCAGCCTCCGTGGCCTCCTGAGCCCCGAAGAAGTAGAAGCCGTCCGTGGCCCGGGCCAGATCGTGCAGGAACGTCTTGTCCTGGCGGCGGGGCCCGGGCCGCGGATCGGTGACGAAGGCGGCGAGGGTGTCCCAGTTCAGCCTCGCGGTCGAACAACGTCGCGGGCCGGGGCATCGCGGTGACGGTGGCGGATCACAGGTGGACGTCCGGTGCCTCAGGCCGCGCTGAGATGGTCGTGCACGTCGGTGACGTCGTCCATGTCCCGGACCTCCGCCAGGAGCCGGGGAATGCTCTCCCGGTCCAGGCGACCGGCCAGGTCGACGACACCGTTGCGGACCGTCACCTCGACCGCCCCCTGCGGAAGGTGGAACTCGCGGGTGAGGATCCGGGACGTGATCTCCTCGCGGATGTGCTCGTCGTCCCGGACGAGTGCGCTCAGCAGCGCGGCCCGCCGGACGACACCCACGAGCCGCCCCTGCCAGTCGGCGACCGGCATCCGCTTGAGCCGGTAACGGGCGGCGGTCAGGGCGGCCTCGGCGACGGTCGTGCCGGGCCGGACGGTGGTGGCGGGCGCCGTCATCAGGGTGGCGGCCGTCTCGCCCCGGGCCTTCTGTTGCAGGCCGCGATCACGCAGCCGGTCGATCGGGCCGGACGGGTGTTCCATCGCCTCGACGGCGGCCTTCGCGAGCAGATCGGACTCCGAGACCACGCCGATGACGCGGTCCTTCGCGTCGACCACCGGCACCGCGCCCACGTGCTCGCGGGCCAGCGTCCGGGCCAGCTCGGCGAACGGCAGGTCGCCCGGCACTGCGACCGCCGGCACGTCCATGACGTCGCGCACCCGCAGGACCGGCGCGGGGCCGGGCTCATCCGGCTCGGTGGAGGCCTCCGACGGGGCCGGTTCCGGTTCCCTGGCCCGGGCCGCGGAGATGCCCGCGACGGCGCCCAGGTAGCGCAGCAGCATGTCCTGCCGGTGCGGCTCCTCGGGGCTCCAGGCCTTGCCGGGAACGGATCGGCGGGATTCCGTCCCGGCGGAGAAGTACTCGTGCTCGCTCATGGTGTGGACCTCCCTGTGGTGCTCCCCGCTTTCGAGTCTTGGTCCGGTGCGCCGTCGCCGCTTGTGCCGGTCGGCCCCAGCTCCTCGGCGGACGGCCCAATCCGGGGCGACAGCCCGGCGCACCGGCCGGATGCTGGAGGAAAGGGTTGGATCGGCTGGAGGGCTCGCATGGCGCGGTTTCGGGACTTCCTCGCGCGGTTCCGCCCGGCCGGCACGCCCGGTGCACCCACGGCCGGCGTGCCCGCCGACCGGGCCGCCGAACTGGCCGCGGAGCTGGAGCAGCCGCTCGACGGGCTGGCGCAGGCCCAGGCCGAGGCGGCTGCCATCCGGGCCGGGGCCGCGGTGGAGGCCGAACGCATCCGGAAGGAGGCCGTCCGGAACGCGGAGCGGATCGTCGAACTCGCCCACGCCCGGGCGCCGCAGGTCCGCGCGGAGGCCGCCGCGGCGGCCGGGCGCGTGGCGGCGGCCTGGGCGGCCGAAGTGATCGCCGACGCGGAGCAGGCCGCGGACCGGATCCGCAGCCGGGCCCGCGAGCGGATGCCCGCGCTGGTCGACCGGGCGGCGGCACTGGCGCTGGAACCGGCGGACAGCCCCGGGAGGCACCGGTGGCAGCAGGCTGGGTCGGCGGAGTGACCAGGGCCCGGGGGCTGCTGTCCCGCTGCCTCGGCCGCCGCGGCGCCGGGGAACTCGCGGCAGCGGGCACGCTCACCGAGGCCGTACGATCGCTCGCAGCGACGCCGTACCGGCGCTTCCTGCCGCCCGACCCGGACTTGGCCGAGGCGCAGCGGGCGGTCTCCGCGACCCTGCTGTGGCATCTGAGGGTCCTCGCGGGCTGGCTGCCTCGTAGCGGGGCACAGGCCGTGCGCGCCCTCGCCGCCGGCTTCGAGACCGCCAACATCGAGGACTTGCTGCGCTCCTTCGCCGGCCCGGCCCCGCGCCGACCGTACGCGCTCGGCGCGCTGGCCATCGCCTGGCGCCGGGCCGCCCACGCGCGCACACCGGAGGAACTGCGCGCGGCCCTGGCGGCATCGGCGTGGGGCGACCCCGGGGGCGCGGACCCGGCGACAGCGGCGGTGGCCCTGCGCATGTCGGCCGCCTACCGGGTCGCGGAGGCCGTGCCGCACGCCCGGCGGTGGGCCCAGGGCCGGGCCGCTCTCCTGACGGCGCGCACGGCATTCGTCGTCGGTCGCCCGCTCCCGGGGAACGCCGTCCGCCAGGCGGCGCGCCTACTCGGTCCCGGGGCCGTGGCCGCCGCGTCGTTCGAGGAGCTTCGCCGTGCGCTGCCGGCGGACGCGCGATGGGCGCTGGACGGGATCGAGACCCCCGGCGACCTGTGGCGGGCCGAGTCCCGGTGGTGGACGGTCGTCGACCGGGAGGGCCGTGACCTCCTGCGCGGTGCGCAGTACGGTCTTCCGCCGGTGGTGGGGGTCGTCGCGGTCCTCTCCGCGGACGCCTGGCGGGTGCGCGCCGCGCTGGAACTGGCCGCGCACGGCGGCGTGACCCCGGAGGTGGCGGATGCGCTGGGCTGAGGCGATGACTCCGGCGCCCATGCAGCGGGTGGCGATCGTCGCCCCGAGCGCCGCGCTGCGCGAGATCCTCCTGCTAGTCGCCGACGCGGGCTGCGTCGAGATCGACCGGATCGAGGACGCCGCCCCGGGCCCGGCGGGCCGGCGGCTCCGACGGTTGCCCGCCGCACCGCGTCGGCCCGCGGCCCTGTCCGGCACCCTGCCGGATCTCGACCGGCTGGAACGGGAGGCGAGGCTGGACCTCCTCACGGGCGAGTCCCAGGTGGAGGAGCGGGCGGCGAGTGCCGTCCACCGGGGCGAGGTGGCCGCGCTCGCCGGCTGGTGCCCGTCGGACCGGGTCGCCGGACTCGCGGAGGTGCTGGCTGCCGCCGGCGGCGCCCTGGTGCCCCTGCGCGCACCGCGCGGCGTCGACCCGCCCACTCTGCTGCGCGACGGACGGCCGCTCCGCCGCGCCTTCTCGCCGCTCGTGCGCACCTACGGCACGGCGCCGTACCGGGACCTCGACCCGACCTGGCCGGCCGGGATCGCCTACGTCGTGATGTTCGGCCTCATGTTCGGCGACGTCGGCCACGGGGCGTTGTTGCTGCTGGCCGCGCTGGTGCTGCGGAGCGGACGGCCCCGGCGGCTGGCGCGGCTGCGCCCGGTGTGGCCGTTCCTGGCCGGGGCCGGGCTCTGCGGCGCGCTGGCGGGCGTGGCGTTCGGGGAGTTCTTCGGGCCGACCGGGGTGTTGCCGGTGCTGTGGCTGTCGCCGCTGGACCGGCCGGGACGTCTCCTGGCGGCGGCCGTCGGCCTGGGCGGGGTGTTGCTCGCCCTCGCCCACGTGGCCGGCGGGGTGAACCGGTGGCGCGAGGGTGGTCCGGCGAGGGCGCTGTGCGCGACGTCCGGGGTGGCGGGCCTGGCGCTCTTCCTGGGCCTGGGGGCCGTCGGTGGCGGGGTGTACCTGCGCTCGACCGGGCTCGCGGCCGGCGGGGCGGCGCTCCTCCTGGCCGGGCTCGGACTGGCCGGCGCAGGCCTGTACGGCGCGAGCACCGGTGGTGTGGGCGGCGTGCTGCAGACGGCCGTCGAGCTCTTCGACGCTGTTTTGCGACTCTTCGCGAACACGGTCTCCTTCTCCCGCCTGGCCGCCTTCGGACTCACCCATGCTGCGCTCGGACAGGTGGTGTGGCGCGGCACCGCCGCGCTGGCGGGACACGGCTCCTGGGGTCTGCCGGGGGCCGCGCTGCTCTTCGCCCTCGGCACTGCTCTCACCTTCGCGCTGGAGGCACTGGTGGCCGGGATCCAGGCGCTGCGGCTGGAGTACTACGAGCTGTTCTCCCGCGTCTTCCAGAGCCTGGGACGGCCCTTCCGCCCCTGGCACGTGCCCGTCCTGCCTCCGGAGGTGCCCTGGTGATCACCTGGCTGATCGCGCTGCCTGCCCTCGCCGCCGTACTCGGCGCGGCCCGGCTGCTGGCCCGCCGGCACGGGCGGGCGGCCCTGCGCTGGCTGCTCGGCGTCAACGCCGCCGTCATGGCCGGCGCGCTCGCCCTGCTGGTGACCGTGCTCGCCGACCCCGCCGGCGCGGCCGGGCCGGCCGCCGCGACGAGCTCCGGGTCGGGCTCGGCGGCGCTGATCGGGGCGAGCATCGCGGTCGCCGGAGCCTCGATCGGCGCGGCGATCGCCGTCGCGTACACCGGCGCCGCGGCCATCGCCGCGCTGAGCGAACGGCCCGAGCTCTTCGGCCGGGCGATGGTGATCGTCGGCCTGGCCGAGGGCATCGCGGTGTACGGGCTGGTGGTGGCCGTCCTGCTGATCGGGAAGGCCTGACGGTGGGCGGCGTGGTCGCCATCGGGCCACGGACCGAGGTGGCCGGACTGGCCCTGGCCGGCGTCACCGTGCTCGTCGCCGAGCGGCCGGAAGAGGTCGTGGCCGCCTGGGACGCCCTGCCCGAGGGAACGGCGCTGGTCCTGGTCGGCCGGGCGGCGGCGCGGGCGCTCGGCCCGGCGAGGCTGGACGCGACCGAGCCCCTGACGACGGTCCTGCCGTGACCGGAACGACCGGCGGCACAGACGCGCTGACACCCGTCCGCGCCGAACTGCTGCGCGCCGCGCGGGCCGATGCCGAGCAGGCGATCGCCGCCGCGTGCCACGACGCCGAAAGCGTCCTCGCCGCCGCACGCGCCGAGGCGGCGGCCGTGCTGGACCGGGCCACCTGGGCGGGGACGGAGGAGGGCGAGGCCGTCGCCGCGGCGGAGACCGCCCGAACTGCCCGTGCGGCCCGAGCGCGAGAGCTGGCGGCCCAGGGCGAGGCCTACGCCGAGCTGCGCCGCCGGGTGGCCGAGCGCGTCCGAGAACGGTACGAGGCCGATCCCGGCGCGGCGGAGGCGCTGGCCAGGCGGGCGCGGGACCTGCTCGGACCGGACGCCCGGGTCACCGACCACCCCGACGGCGGGTTGCTCGCCACCGTCCCAGGCCGCGTGGTGGACCTCGGAGTGCCCGCGCTGGTACGGCATGGGCTCGACCGGCTCGGCGTGGAGGCCGGGAGGCTCTGGCAGCCGGATGGCGGCGAGGGGAGGAGGGGTGGCTGACCTGGGCTCGTCGAGGGTCCTGCGCGTCGCCGGTCCGCTAGTCGAGGTGGCCTGCGACGGCGCCGTCGCCATGCACGACGTGCTGCTGCTCGGCCCGGAGGACCTATCCGGCGAGGTCGTGGCCATCACCGGGGACGTGGCGAGCGTGCAGGCGTACGAGTACACCGGCGGGCTCGCTCCGGGGCACCCGGCCCGCCCGACGGGCCGACCGCTGCGGGTGCGGCTCGGCCCGTGGCTGCTCGGGGGCGTCTTCGACGGCCTGCTGCGCCCGCTCACCGGAGCCGGCGACTGGCTGCTTCCGGGGAGCGGCACCGAGGCCGACGGGCGGACCTGGCGCTTCGTCCCCGCGGCGGCGCCGGGCGACCAGGCCGTACCGGGCGGCCTCCTGGGGGAGTGGGCCGGGGGATCGGTGCCGCTGCGAGTCCTGGTGCCACCGGACGCGTCCGGACCGGTGGAGCGGATCGCCCCGGAAGGACCGTACAGTGCGGACGAGGTGCTTGCTGTGGTGGGCGGCGCACCGGTCCGGGTCGGTGCCAGGTGGCCGATCCGCAGGCCCCGGCCCGTGCGGGAGCGGTTGGACGCGGCCGAGCCGCTGCACACTGGCCAGCGGGTGATCGACCTGCTGTTCCCGGTCGCCCGGGGCGGGACAGTCGCGGTGCCCGGCGGCTTCGGCACCGGGAAGACCGTCCTGCTCCAGCAGATCGCCAAATGGTGCGACGCCGACGTCATCGTCTACGTCGGCTGCGGCGAGCGGGGCAACGAACTGGCTGAAGTGATGGCCGAGTTCGCGGAACTCGACGACCCGAGGACCGGCGGCCGGCTGGTCGACCGGACGGTCGTGGTCGCCAACACCTCCAACATGCCGATGATGGCCAGGGAGGCGAGCGTGCACACCGGCGCGACCGTCGCCGAGTACTTCCGCGACATGGGCCTGGACGTCGTCGTGATCGCCGACTCGACCTCCCGATGGGCCGAGGCGCTCCGCGAATTCTCCTCCAGAATGGGGGAGTTGCCGGCCGAGGAGGGCTACCCGGCCGGCCTCGCCTCAGAGCTCGCGGCGTTCTATGAACGCGCCGGGGCAGTGCGCACCCTCGGCGGCGCCCGGGGGTCGGTCACCGTCCTCGGCGCCGTCTCCCCGCCCGGCGGGGACCTGACCGAGCCCGTCACCGCCCACACCGAGCGCTTCGTCCGCGGCCTCTGGACGCTCGACCGCGAACTCGCCTACGCCCGCCACTATCCGGCCCTGTCGTGGTCCGGCTCGTTCGCCCGCGACGCCGCCGCGCTCGGCGCGGCGCACGCGCGGGCGGGGGACCCTGGCTGGGGCGAGCGCCGCGCCCGCGTCGCCGCGCTGCTCGCCGAGGCGGACCGGCTGGCCGACCTGGTCGACCTGGTCGGCATCACCGCGCTCCCGGGCCCCGAGCGGGTCAGCGTGCTCGCCGGGCGGCTGGTCCGGGAGGGCTTGCTCCAGCAGAGCGCGCTGTCGGCGCACGACGCGTACTGCTCCCCGGAGAAGACGGCGGCGCTGGCGGACTCCGTGCTCACGGTGGTCGCGCGGTGCGGGGAGCTGGTCGACGCTGGCACACCGGCCGAGACGGTCGAGGAGACCGACTTCACGCCGCTGCTGCGCGCCCGCGAGCAGGCCGGGCCCGGGGACACCGACGCCGTGGCCGCCGGCTGCGCGGCGGTGCTCAGTGCGCTCGGGGAGCCGCGATGACGGACTTCGGCGAGGTCGAGTTCACGGACGTGCGGGAGCTGCGCGGGCCGCTCCTCGTGGTGGGCGGTGTGGCCGGAGTGGGGTGGGACGAGTTCGTGGAGATCACCCTCGGATCGGGCGAGCGGCGCCACGGCCTCGTCCTGGAGGTGGACCGGGACCTCGCGGTTGTGCAGGTCCTGGAGGACACCGCGGGCATGGACCCGGCCGCCACCCGGGCCGCGTTCACCGGCGGCCCGCTGCGCGTCCCGGTCGGTCCCGCGTGGCTCGGCCGGGTGTGCAACGGCAGGGGCGAGCCGATCGACGGCGGTCCTCCGGTCCTCGGCCTCGCGTCGGCACCGGTCGGTGGCGCCCCCCTCAACCCCGTCCGGCGCGAGCCGCCCGCCGAACCGGTGCTGACCGGGGTCGGGGCGATCGACGTGCTCACCACGCTGGTGCGCGGGCAGAAACTGCCCGTGTTCTCGGCCGCCGGACTGCCCCACCTCGAACTCGCCGTGCAGGTGGCCGCCCAGGCCGTCAGCGGCGGCGAGGCCTTCAGCGTGGTGTTCGCCGGCATGGGCCTCACCCACGCGGACGCGGCCTTCGTCCGCGACGGGCTCGCCGGGCGCTCCGGCACCGGGGAGCTGACGCTGCTGCTGAACACCGCCGACGACCCGGTGATCGAGCGACTGCTCACCCCGCGCATCGCCCTCACCGTAGCCGAGCACCTGGCATTCGAGGGCGAACGGCACGTGCTGGTGGTGATGACGGACATGACCGCGTACGCCGAGGCCCTGCGCGAGGTGTCGGCCGCGCGCGGCGAGGTGCCCGCCCGGCGCGCCTACCCGGGGTACCTCTACAGCGACCTGGCCTCCCTGTACGAGCGCTGCGGCCGGATCCGCGGCCGGCCCGGCTCGGTCACCCTCCTCCCGGTGCTCACCATGCCCGCCGGGGACATCACGCACCCGGTGCCCGACCTGACCGGCTACATCACCGAGGGGCAGATCGTGCTCTCCCGCGAGGCGCACGCGCGCGGGGTGTACCCGCCGGTGGACGCGCTCTCCTCGCTCTCCCGCCTGATGCGCAAGGGCGCGGGGCCGGGCCGGACCAGGTCCGACCACCTCGACGTCGCCGCACAGCTGCTGGCCGCGCTCGCGCGCGCCCGGCAGGTCCGGGAACTCGCCGACCTGGTCGGCCGTTCGGCGCTGAGCCCGACCGATCTGCGCCACCTCGATCTGGACGAGGCCTTCCCGCAGCGGTTCCTCGCCCAGCGGCCGGACGAGAACCGGCCGCTGGCGGACGCCCTGGACCGAGCCTGGGACGTCCTGCTCACCCTGCCCCGCAGCCAGCTCACGATGCTGCCGTCCGAGCAACTCGACGCGCACGGTGCGCCATGACCGCGCGCCGGCACACCCCGCCGGGCCGGGCGGCCCGGCTGAGGCTGCGGCACAGCCTGGACGTCGCTCTGCGCGGGGCCGACCTGCTCGACCGCAAGCTGCGGGTGCTGCTGGAGCGGCACCGGCAGCTGAGGCAGGACGAGGAGACGGCTGAGGCCCGGTGGCGGGAGAGCTGGGCGGAGGCGCAGACGTGGCTCCTGCGCGGCCTGCTGGTGAGCGGGGAGGGTGCGCTGTCCGCGGCGGCGGTGGCCGATCGGGCGGACCTGGCCGTCGAGTGGACCGTCTCCATGGGGGTGCGCCATCCGTCCGGCGTCTCCTGCACCGACGCGGCCCGGGCCGCGCACGAGCCCGCCCCGGGCAACACCGCACTGGTGCACGCCGAGGAGGCCTACCGCGAAGCGGTCCGGGCGGCGGCCGACTACGCCGCGCACCGGACGGCGGCCCGGCTGATCGGAGAGGAAGCGGCCCGTACCCGCCGTCGGGTCCGGGCCCTGCGCCGGCACTGGATCCCGCGCCTGACCGCCGAACTCGCCGCGGTGGACCAGGCGGTGGAGCAGGCCGAGCACGAGGACGCGGTCCGCCGCCGTTGGGCGGCGGACCGGACGCGTGGTCACGCGTGACGCCCGCGCAGTGCCGGCGCCCTACGCCCGGCGTGCCCGGGGCGACGGTCCCGGCGGCTGCCGCCATGGCCGCCATCGCCACCGAGAAGCCCGCGCCCGAGCCAGCGTCGGCACCGGGGCCCGAGCTGGTGCGGGCCGGCGGGCCGGGGGTCACGCCGCTCGTCCGACACCTGGCCGAGGACAGCAGGGTGGACCTCGCCGCTGTGCACGGGGCCGGCTTCGGCGTACGGATCACCCGGGCCGGTGTCGTGGCCGCGGTGCCGGGCAAGCCGACCGGGAAGAGGCGGAGGGTCTCACGGTGCCCGGCCGCCAGTGCGCAGGCACCGCCGTCCGGATCCCGGGCCCGGGCGACCCCACTGACCCGGCACGCCGCGGCGGAGCCCGGGCTCGACCTCGCCACCGTGACGGGAACGGGCACGGATGGAGCGGTCCGGGTGTCCGACGTCCGGGCCGCTATTGGCGCGGCGTCCCCGCTAACGCGCCCGGCACCGTCCCCGGAGAACACGCAGACGCGGGCCGCAGCGGACCGGCAGCAGGTGATGCGTCGGGCCGTCGGCAACCTGATGGTCCCCTCTACCTCCGCGCCGGTTACCGCCGCCGGTCCGACAGCACCTCGGACGAGTCTTCCCACTGGTGCGGAACCGGCGGGAGGGGCGACGGTGCGCCAGGCCCGTCCTGCTGGAGCGAGATCGTGCGCGTGGGCGCGGGGATCGAGATGCCCTCCGTCCGGTACCGCTGGTGAAGGCGCTTGATGAACTCGTGCTTGATCCGGTACTGGTCGCTGAACTCACCGACGCCCAGGATCACCGTGAAGTTGATCCTGGAGTCCGCGAAGGTGTGGAAACGGACGACGGCCTCGTGGTCGGGCACGCCACCGCTGACGTCGGCCATCACGCTGTCGACGACATCGAGGGTGACCCTCTCCACGTGCTCCAGGTCGCTGTCGTAGCCGACCCCGACCTGGACCAGGATCGACAGCTTCTGCTCGGGCTGGGAGTAGTTCGTCATGTTCGTCCGCGCCAGGCGGCCGTTAGGGATGATCACCAGGTTGTTCGACAGGTTGCGCACCACGCTGTTGCGCCAGTTGATGTCGACGACGTATCCCTCCTCCCCGCTGGTGAGCCGGATGTAGTCACCTGGCTGGACCGTCTTCGAAGCGAGGATGTGCACACCCGCGAAGAGGTTGGCAAGGGTGTCCTGCAACGCCAGCGCGACCGCGAGACCGCCCACCCCGAGGGCGGTGACCAGCGGGGCGATGGACACCCCGAGGGTCTCCAGGGCCACGAGGACGCCCATCGACAGCACCACGACCCGGGTGATGTTGACGAAGATGGACGCGGACGCCGCGACCCCCGTGCGGGACGCGGCCACCGACTGCACCAGACCGGCCACCACCCGGGCCGCGCTGAGCGTCGCGATGACGATGAGCACGGCCGTCAGCGACTGGCCGACCAGCCCCCCGATCCGCGCGGTGAGCGGCAGGGCCGAAGCGGCCACCTCGGCCCCGGCGACCACGGCCGCCCAGGGGACGATGGTGCGCAGCGCGTCGACGATGACGTCGTCCCCGCTCCACTTGGTCCTGCTGGCGTGCTTGCCCAGCCATTTCATCAGAGCCCGCAGCCCCAGACCGGCCACACAGCCGGAAGCCAGCGCGATGCCGGCCACCACCCAGTCGTGCAGGACCAGGTCCCGGGTCACCGTCCCACCCCCGCAGCGTGGAGAGCGAGGCAAAGGGCTGTCGTCGGCCGCCGTACGTGCTGTGTCGTCACCTTGTCGCCTGTCAGGTCGTGTTGTGTGCTGCTGCGCCGGATCGGATGCTCGGATCCGAACGGCCTGCCAATCCTGCCTCATCGTCCGGCTGCCGCCACAGCCGGACATGACGGGATATGCCTCTGACAAGGTAGGAATCGCCCATTCCAGGGCCTATCGCCCGAACGGGTGAGGACCGCTCGCGCACCGAGCACGTGTGAGCGGGCGTACGCCTGCTCACCCCGAACAGCCACTGGGTGGGCGTGTGGGATCTCCAATGCCAAGACCCGCCGGACCAGGCTCAGCGGGGACCAGCTCGACCAGCTCGCCGCACTCGGGCTCGACCGGCGCTGACCCCCGGGCGGGCCCGGTGCTCTGCTCGGCCGTTTCCGCTGCGTTGGAGAAACAGCGGCGGCCGGGTGGTGTGAAGGCGGCCTGACGGCTTCTGGGACCGCCCGCGCACCGCTCCCGCACAACCCGCCACCTCGTCCACGCCCTGCGGTTCGGGTAGTCGCGGGCGTGCTGCCGCCGAATCTCCCCCCAACGGATCGTCCGGAGCGGACACCAGCGCGGCCACGAAGTCCCGCTCCGTCGGGACCGGCCGTCGGCGCCGTCGGATGACGTCCTTCCTGGTGGAGATCCGTAGCACTCAAGATCGCCAACTGCTGACCGGTCGCTGCTACTTCACGCCCAGGGAACCAGGCCCCCGTTCGGCAGCACCCGGACCCCGCCCTGCTGGTTCTTAGGGAATCCCCGATACTCGCAGAACGCCCTCTTGGACCGTGGCGCAGATCCAGGCACCGCCGAAGGCGCGGCGTCCGACGGACAGCAGCACCGGGTCTCGCTCAGCGGTGGTGGACCTCCAGGAAGGTGCGGACCGCCGATTCGAGGGCGCCCTCGATCCAGGCCGGCTTGAGGCTGGTGTGCTCGCCGGCGAAGTGGACGCGGCCTTCCGGGGTCTGGGTGGCCGGGTGGAGTTCGTGCAGTTGGCCGGGGGTGACGATGGCGGCTTCACCGAGGGCGTACCGGGCGCGTGCCCAGGACTGGGTGGCGCCGACTCCGGTGAACTCCCGCCGCACGCGCGGCCCCAGGAGTCGCTCCAGGTCGTCGAGGGCGAAGGCGTAGCGCTCGCCAGGGGTGAGCGAGTCCCAGCGTGCCGCGTCGTCCGACCAGGTGTACGAGGCGAGCACCACGCCCCCCGAGGAGCCCTCCGGCGCATGTGAGGGGAAGTAGGTGAAGCGGCTGGGGCTGTCACTGACGCAGCCGCCGCCGCTGAAGCCGTCCGGGCCTTCCTCCCAGAACCGGTGGTGGAATTCGAGCAGGACCTTGGTGGCCGAGTCGTAGTGCAGCTCCGTGACGGCCCGGCGCTTGGGGTAGGACATCAGGGGCTCGATCCGGCAGAACCGCAGCGCGCTGAACGGGATGGTGACGATCGCGTAGTCGCCCTCGAACGTCGTGGTGGGAGCGACGGGAGCGCCGTCGCAGGACTCCTCGTCGCCACTCTCCGCGACGGTCTCGATAGTGACCTTGCCGGCGTCCTGCACCAGGCGGGTCATCCGGTGACCGAGGCGCAACTCGGCCCGGAGCGGGGCGGCCAGAGCGTCGGTGAGCATGGCGGTGCCGCCCTCCAGCTCCCAGTACCGGTTGGTGGGGCTGATCACCGCGTGGTCGATCAGGGTGGGGAACAAGGAGTAGTGCAGCCGCGAGGTGAGGTTCTCCAGGGTGCCCGCGGCCTGGAGGGACGCCCGGTCCCAGCCGGCTTCCTCCTGGAGGAAGCGGCGGGTGGAGTGGTGGCCGTAGGTGGAGAAGATGTGGGTCCAGGCGTCCAGCCGGTCGCGGATGTCACCGTCCCGGACCGATACCCCCTCGAACGCCTTGCCGAGGGCACTGGCCGTGGTGGAGTCGAGCCGGGCGCCGAAGGAACGGTTGACCACGGTCGGCGACTGAGCGTACGCGGCGCGGGTGATCCGGTTGCCGTTGACGTAGATCAGACTGCGGAAGCAGGCTCCGGGCGGGGTGAACGTCCGGTCCGGGCCGTTGCTCCAGGTCTCCCCAGTGAACGAGCGGTACTTCACCGGCGGAACGGCGCCGATCGGGCCGGCGCCCGGCGCGACGTCGGCGTTGTAGAACAGCCGCCGCTTCAGACCGAGCTTGTCGGCGAGCGCCAGGGCGAGCGGGTGGAAGTCGGGCAGGCGCATGGCGCCGGCCTCGGCGTGCAACCGGGGATCGGCGAAGACGCCCCGGAAGGTCTTGATCCGCCCGCCGACCCGGCTGGCGTTCGCCTCGATGACGGTCACTTCGTGACCGGCCTGCTTGAGCAGCGTCGCGACGGTCAGCCCGGCGACGCCCGCACCCACCACCAGCACCCGCTTCCGGCCGGCGCGGGGCGGCAGTTGGCCGTCGATCAGGATGCGCAGGTATTCGAGGGTCAGATCGGTCTGCTCGTCCGCACCGACCATGAGCATCTCGCGGGCCAGCGCACGGCTGACCGCCTCGTCGGCCACCGGGCCGACGCTCGGCGCGTACGCGGGCACCGTTGCCGCCGCGACCCGGGTGCCGAGGCCGACCGAGCCGACCGCGGCCACGGCGGCCGACCCGAGGAGGGCACGCCTCCCCAGTCGGGGCTGCCCAAGGACGGCGCTCGACTCGCCGGACTGACTCACAAGGGGCTGACTCACGTTCTCTCCTGACGAGGGCAGTGGGGACACGCCCGAGCAACGCCCAACCACCGCACGCCGCAACGCCGGCCGCCCGAAGATCACCCACACCGGTCACACTCAACGCCAGTGCGTTCGACGGCGAGTGAGGGGTGCAACCACGCACGTCGGATTGAGGCCCCTTCGGCGACCGCGCGGAGCACCCGGCTTCGCGCCCAGCCGAAGCGGAACCCCTGCGATGACGAAGAACGACGGCACTGGGACGAAGAGCGGGGGCGCGGACGGGCGCGGAGCCGGACAGTGAGACGCGGGAGCTGGAGATCACCTGGTCCGTGCTCGCCGCCCTGGCACCGAGAAGATGCGGGCCTGGCTGCGGCGGCTGCGGGAGGAGGGCCTGACCGAGGAACTGGTGCTGCCCCAGTCCGGTCGGGCCGGGGCTGGTACCTGACCGAGCACGGGGCACGAGTCGCCGATGCCTTTCCCGAACTGACGCTCCGTCAGCTGAGTCGGCAAGCGGTCAGCATCGGGATGAGTACATCCTGCTGCACACGCGAACACATGAGAGTGCTCGTCATCCATGCGGTGTTGCGACGGGACATCCGGAGGCCTGCTCCGGGCCCTCTCGTGTGACTCGAGCGAGATCGTTTCAGATTCGTCGCACGGCAACCCCAGCAGTCGATCGGCGAGGTATCTCCGCAGGTCAGCGCATCCATGTCCAAAGCGTCAGCTAAAGCTGCCGTGCGGCTGACGTGCACCTGGTCATCCGCCCAGCCACGTGCGTCGCCCGGACCTGACCTTCTTCCCCTGCCCTTCTCTCGCCTGTACGATCCGATCACCGGATCGGCCGACATAGTTCGCCCAGTTCTACCTCGACTGCCTCTCCCAGGCCTCGTACCTGATCGCCGACGAGCGCACCGGCCGGGCCGTCGTGGTCGACCCCCGCCGTGACGTGGACGAGTACGTAGCCGACGCCGAGGCCCACGGCTTCACCGTCGAGGCGGTCATCAACACCCACTTCCACGCCGACTTCCTGGCCGGCCACCTCGAACTGGCCGACCGCACCGGTGCCTGGATCGGCTACGGACGGCGGGCGGAGACCGAGTACCCGATCCGCAAGCTCGTCGACGGCGAACGGATCGAGCTGGGCGACGTCACCCTGCAGATCATGGAGACCCCCGGCCACACGCCCGAGTCGATCAGCATCCTGGTCTTCGAGCAGCCCGACGACACCGTCCCCTACGGCGTCCTCACCGGCGACGCGCTGTTCATCGGCGACGTCGGCCGCCCCGACCTGCTCGCCTCCACCGGCGTCACCGCCGGCGAACTCGGCGCGATGCTCTATGACAGCGTCCACCGCAAGCTGATGGGCCTGCCCGACGAGACCCTGGTCTTCCCCGCCCACGGCGCCGGCTCCGCCTGCGGCAAGAACCTCTCCGCCGACCGCCAGTCCACCATCGGCCGCGAACGCGCCACCAACTACGCCTGCGCCCCGATGGACGAGGCCACCTTCGTGGCCCTGGTCACCGACGGCCAGCCCACCGCGCCCGGCTACTTCGGCTACGACGCCGACCTCAACCGCCGCGAGCGCGAACTCTTCGACCCGGCCGCCGTCCGCGCCCTGACCGGCACCGAGTTCCTGCACCTGCGCGCCGAGGGCGCCCTGGTGGTCGACGGCCGCGACCCGGCCGCCTTCGCCGCCGGACACCTCGCCCAGTCCTTCAACGTCCCCGCCGACGGCCGCTTCGCCGAGCAGTCCGGCACCGTCCTCGCGCCGGAGAGCGAAATCGCCCCCGAGGAGCGCGGCGCGGAACTCGTCACCCGCCTCGCCCGGATCGGCTTTGACAAGGTCGCCGGCTACCTCGCCGACCCGGAGGAGACCTTTCTCGCCAACCCCGAACTGATGCGCCAGGGCGCCCGCCTCACCGTCCACACCCTGCGCGCCGAACTCGCCGGCGCCCAGCCGCCGCTGGTCGTCGACGTCCGCGGCGCCGGCGAACGCGAGAACGGCACCATCCCCGGCTCCCTCCACCTCCCCCTCGCCGAACTCCCCACCCGCCACGGCGAACTGCCCACCGACCGCCCCGTCGTCCTCCACTGCGCCGGCGGCAGCCGCTCCTCCATCGCCGCCAGCCTCCTGCGCCACCACGGCCACCCGCACACCTACGACCTCATCGGCGGCTACGGCGCCTGGGAGACCGCCCCGCAGGCCTGACCCCACTTGCGCGGCCCGGTCCACCTGGCCGGGCCGCGGGAGTTCCTGAAGGCTGCCCCCGCCAGCCCCCTGGCGAGGGGCGCAGCAGGTGAAGGACGTGCGTCCACGCCCGCCCCGCCGAGGACTCAGCGCGCCACCATCGCCCGGTGGCTGGCCGACGCCGTCGAACTGCGCCTCGCCATGCCGATTGCCGAGCTTCAGTGGGGTGCGGTTCGGGGGCCGGTGGCGGCCTCATCGTGGTCCGTTGCCGGTGGCGGATGGGGCCCCAGCGCTCCGAATCGGCGGCTGGGGTGTGTCCAGCCAACGGCTCTGGCCCGTAATCGGTGGTAGCGCTGTGTAGTGACAGCTCAGTGAGTCGGGTCGATCCAGGTGACGAAGCTTGCTCGGCCGTGCATCTGCCTCATGATCCGCTTGGTTCGGGTGTTGACGCCTTCGGTGCGACCGTTGCTGTAGTGGAGGGTGAGGCCGGCGTCGACGGCGGCGCGGTCGAGTTCGAGGCCGTTTGCGAAGGAGTGCAGCTGGGGAAGGTCGGCGGCACGGACTGTGGTGATCCAGTCGGTGAGCTTGGCGTCATTGCCCTCGGCCGGGGTCAGTAGCCGGGCGAACTCGCCGGTGAGGCTGGCGAGTTCGGCCATCTCGGGGCAGGTCCGGGTGAGTTCCTGCAGAAGTGCGGTGTCCTTGTCGTGCAGGTTCTCGGGGTTGGAGAGCGCGTGCTCCCCGGACGGCACTCGCCGTCGGGATGACGCGTCTGGGCATGAGCGGCCCTCTCCAGTGAGGAAGGCTGTCCGGCTCCAGCCTGCTCCGCTGCGCGCGTCAAAGCCACCCCGCTCTGCCGGAGCCGACCATTCAAACCAGCCCCGCACCGCCCTCACCCTCCCGTCGTCCGGCGGCTGGCCGCTGAAGGGCGTGGTTTCCGCAGGTCGGGAAGACTCACCGGTTTGCGGCTGGCATCGTCGGGAAGCCGCCGGGTGTCGGAGTTCATCTCTGCCCTGGACGACGTCATGACCACACCCGATCCCGAACCCGACCGCACTCCGGCGCTCGACGAGCATGGCGCGCTGTCCGGCGAGGACACCCCGCTGGCCGAGGGCGGCATATCCGGTATCTCCCCCGGGGAACCCGAGAAATTCCGGAAGGTGTGGGTGACGTGGGCCGCCATCCTGATTGTGTTGTTTTCCCTGGCGGTGTTGCTTGTACTGGTCGGCATCATCATCGCGGTGACCTGATCCGAGCCCCTGACAATCGCCCGTCCATGCTCGAGCGGTCGGTTGGGGAAGACAATCAGCCGCATCAGGGCCGGTCGGGTGAGGTTGCTCGCGGTCGGGGTGCTCGGTGCGGCCGGGTGCGGACGGGTGGCGGCCATGGCCTTCGCCCGCCGGATCTTGCCCCCGAGATCAGCCAGCTCTCGGCGGCACTGGCCTGGCGCAGGCTCGGGAAGAGGTTGTTCTCCTCGTCCTGGACGTGGAGGGCGACCTCGTCCATGAGCTGCTGCAGCAGCAGGCTCACCTGTGCGTCGTCGGTGTTTTCCAGGCGCTTGAGGATCCTCTCGACCCGACTGTGGTCCTCGAGCTCCTTGTCCGCGAGCCGGTCGTCACCTTCGAGGTGCTCTCGTACTGCTGGGCAGAGGTACTGCTCCTCCGCGATGGCCGCCTACGGCCGCCATCGCCTGGATCCGGGCGAAGATCCCCTCCACCTCGCGGTGGTCGACCGCCTACTCCTCGATCACGTTCCCGCTGTGCCCCATGCGTGGTACTCGCCGACCGGCCGGCATCCGACGGTGGCCGGGGTGGGGAGACGCCAATGAGCCATCCTGAAGGACGGTGGCCGGCGCTGAGGTCTGCTGGGGCGGCGCAGGCGTTCGGTGAAGTCAAAGGCAGCAGACGCAGCAAGTCCGCCTCTCGGTACTGGTGATGGGAGGCGGACTTGCGTTCCAGGGGTGTTTGGTCAGTGCTTGAGGGCGTCCTTTGCCTTCTGGCCAGCCTGGAGCATGTCACCCTTCACCTGCTCGGCTTTGCCCTTCGCCGTGAGGGTCTCGTTTCCGACGGCCTTGCCGGCGGCTTCCTTTGTCTTTCCCTTAACGGTCTCTGCCGTGTGTTCTATCTTCTTACCTGCGCCCATGACCATCCTC
Organism: Kitasatospora sp. NPDC001132; assembly: GCF_053598415.1. Classification (NCBI taxonomy): domain Bacteria; kingdom Bacillati; phylum Actinomycetota; class Actinomycetes; order Kitasatosporales; family Streptomycetaceae; genus Kitasatospora; species Kitasatospora sp. NPDC001132. The sequence goes on from NZ_JBSFKF010000021.1 coordinate 76,094, forward strand.
CTCATGAGCTCGGTTACCTGTACCGCGTCTGCCCCGTATCGGCACTTTCACGCCCGAAAGTTATGGAGCGCGCTGGCCGTCGACCCACATGGGTCAAGTCGGGCGGCGTGGGGGTGGCCTGGTCGAGAGAATGAAGCATGGGTAGTGGTTTCCGGGATCCGGTGCTGATCTTCGACGGAGACTGTCCGTGGTGCTCGAAATGGGTCATGTGGGCGATGCGTTCCTCGGGGGGGGATGGGAAGCGATGGCGTTCCAGCTCGCGGATCTGCCAGCGCTTGACAAGCGGGTCGGCGGCTGGGATGTGCTGAAGCCGGCCCGATGCCGGCATCGTTTGCTGTGGGTCACGCCCAGGGGAAGGCAATATTCGGGCGTAGAGGCGTGCGCGCGGCTACTGATGCGCTTGAGCGGCCCCCGGGCATATCTGGGTGGTCTTTTGGCTCTGCAGCCAGTCAGGGCGCTGGTCGGCCTCGTGGCGCTGCCGGTGGTTCGATACGGGCACCGGACCTACCGCCATTCCCGTTCCGTGCCGCTGCCAGTGCGGGAGTGAGTGGGTTCGGAGATGCGTGAGCAGTGTCAAGCGCCTGGTCGCGTCTCGGTCAAAGTTGGTCCGCGCCGGCCACTCGGTCGCGCGGTGCACGGAGGGTCGAGCGAGGGGTCATCCGCGGACCGCACCACGGTCCCGGAGCCAGTCGCGCGTCGTCCTCCGGATCTGGTCAACGGTTGGGCTGACATTGGGGGCTCTGGCAGCTGCGGCCGCCATACCCAGCCGACTGTCCCCCGGCCCGGGTCGGCCGGTAACCTGCTGCGCCACGGGGTAGACGCGCCGTAAAAAGTTGCGGAGCCGGACGACAAGAAGGCCCAGGCATGAACCCCGTCGAACGCACCCTCCGCGCTCTCGACCGCGCCCAGCAGCACCACACGGTCCCGGGAATGGTCGTCGGCGTGATCAAGAAGTACGGTGATGACCGCGGCAGTCTGCTCACAGCCCTGATCGCCTACTACGGGTTCATGGCCCTGATCCCGCTGCTGCTCCTGCTCAGCACCATTCTCAGCTTCGTCCTCCACGGACACCCCGGCGCCCAGAAGACCATCGTCAACTCCGCGCTCGTCGACTTTCCCATCATCGGCGACCAGCTCCGCCAGAACGTCCACTCCGTCCAGGGCAGCGGCCTCGCCCTCGTCGTTGCCCTCCTCGGCCTGGTATACGGCGCGCTCGGTATCGCCCAGGTCCTTCAGCACGCCATGGCCGAGGTCTGGAACGTGCCCGGAGTGGTCCGCCCCGGCTACTTCCCGCGCCTGGCCCGCAGCCTGCTGCTGTTCAGCACCCTCGCCGTGGGCCTGCTACTCGGCACGGCCGCCGCTACCCTCGTCGCCACCACTCTTGGCGGGCTGGCCGCCCACATCGGCGCCCTCGTCCTGTCCGCCTTGCTCAACACGGGCCTGTGCCTGGCCTGCTTTCGCATCCTGACTCCAAAGATCATCTCCGCTCGCGCCCTGCTGCCCGGATGTGCGATCGCCGGGCCTTTGTTCACCGTCCTGCAGGCCTTCGGTGCCGTCCTCGTGGCCCACCAGCTGCGTCATGCCACAGCTGTCTACGGGTTCTTCGCAACCGTGATCGGCCTGCTCTCATGGCTCGCTCTGGCCGCGACGATCACCGTGTACACGGCCGAGACCAACGTGGTTCTGCACCGGCGTCTGTGGCCGCGAAGCATTCTGCAGCCACCGCTCACCGAGGCAGACGAGAGAGTCCTGGAATCCATCGCGAACCAGGAAGAACGCCGCCCCGAGCAGCATGTCGACGTCGACTTCGACGATGACAACAGGTCCCCCGAGGACGGGCGGCCGCACCAAGACGACACCTGAACCGTTGGGGACGCGGCTGGCGGGTGGCTGGCCTGCGAGTGCGGTGGTACGACAACGCGATGGCAGAGGCCCTGAACGGAACGTTCAAGGCCGAACTGATCGAGCATCAAGGTCCTTGGCGGGACTTCGACGAGGTCGAGAGGGCCGTCTTCCATTGGCGGTGAACGACTCACCTCGGCCCTCGGCTACATCCCGCCCGACGAGTACGAACAGGCGTACTGGGCGAGCCTGGAGGAAGTCCCGCAGGTCGCTTGATCACACGATCGCGGACTCCACGAAACTCGGGGCAGCTCATCCGGGGAGTCCTCGGCTCTGCCCTGGTCGACGACCGTGGTATCGGAGCAACCCCCGCGAGCGCGGGGCCGACCCGGGTTGGCTGCCCCGCCGGTCAGCTGGCTTCCTCCACCTACTCCTCATCCTCCTCTTCCGGTTGTTCGTCCTCTTCCCCGTAGTCGCGATCGTCGTACTCGTCATCGTCGTAGTCCTCGGGCTCCTCCTCTTCTTCGTCGTACTCGCCCTCCGGCTCCTCCTCTTCTTCGTCGTACTCGTCCTCCGGCTCCTCCTCTTCTTCGTCGTACTCGCCCTCCGGCTCCTCTCCTTCGTCGTACTCGCCCCCGGGCTCCTCCTCTTCGTCGTCTTCGTCTTCTCCGAGCCGGTCGTCCTCGGCGGCTTCGTCTTCCATCGCCTCCTCGTGCGTGCGCACCACCTGGCCGTCGCGGATCTCACCGCGCCAGCCTTCGGCTTCGTCGTTGGACAGGGAGACGTGCCGCTGGAAGTTCTTGAAGTCGAGGCGGAGGCGCCGGCCCTGGGCACGCCAGATGTTGCCGGTCTTCTCGAAGAAGCCGCTGGGGTAGTACTCGACGACGAGCACGATGCGGGTCAGGTTCGGGGTGAGCTCGTGGAAGCTGACGACCCCCCGAGTGCTGCCTTTGGCGCCTTCGGAGGTCCACACGATGCGCTCGTCCGGGATCTGCTCCTGGACCGTTGCCTTGAAACTGCGTTTGGAGGGCCCGACTTTCACCTTCCAGTCGGTGGTGACTTCATCGCCCTGTGAAACGCTCAGCACACCCTTCGCGAAGCCGCTGAAATCCTCGTACTGCGTCCAGTGGTCGTAGGCGGTGCGCACGGGGACCCCGACATCCAGTGCCTCCACGATGTTCATCGTCTTCTTGCCCGCCTTGCGGCCGGGCTTGCCGCCTCCCCCGAACGCCTCCTTGGCCTTGTCGACGACGTTGTCCTTGATGCTCTTGGCCTTCTCGCCCACCAAGGCCTTGAGCGGGGAGTCACCCTGCAGGACACGGGAACCGACCTTGGGCAGGACGCCTCCGTTCTGGGCGACGTCAGCAAGGGTGTCGGTGAGGTCGGAGACCTTCTCACCCGCTTTCTCCCCCAGGTGCTCCAACTGGGCGCCGAGGAAGTTGACGACTTCTTCCCGTAGTCGGTCGACTCCCGACCCGGCTGTGGACCTGTCTCCCGTGGCGGCCATGGCTCACCTCCGCCTGGTGCGCGTCGACGGCTTTGCGGCGGTGCTTTTGCTCGCTGCGGTCTTCTTCGCTGCGGTCTTTTTCGCTGCGGTCTTCTTCGCCGCGGTCTTCTTCGCCGGCGCCGGCGCTTTCTCGCGCGCGGGCTTGGATGCGGCGGTCTTCGACGTCGTGGCGCGGGCCGACGACTTCTTCGCCGCCGGCGGACTCTTGGCCGTGGTCTTCTTCCCCGCCGGTGCGGCCTTCCTGACGGGTCGGCGGCCGGCGGTCTTCGGCGCGCTGGTGCTCGGCGCCGTGCGGGAGGAGCGCGGCTGGTCACCGGCGGGTTCGGCGGTGCGGCGTCGCCGGGCCGGTTTCGCCGGACGAGTTTCCTCGGGCTCTTCCTCCTCCTCCTCGGGCTCCTCCTCGTACTCGTCCTCCTCTCCGGCCTGGTCGGGCTCTTCCTCCTCCTCCGGCTCCTCGTCCCATTCCTCCTCCCCGGCTTCGGCCTCGTACGGTTCCTCCTCGTCCTGCCCCTCGTCCGGCTTCGGTTTTCCAATGTTGAGCGTGCGCTCCCTGAGCGAGTCGGCCAGCTCACCGATGCGCCGGTCGGCGGCCGCGGCGACGGCCTTCTTGCCCGTTTCCAGCAGTTCGCCGCGGACCTGTTTGTTCAGCTCGGCCACCTGCGGGACCTCGGCGAGCTTGCGTATGCCTTCGGTGGCGAGCTGGCGCGGATCCAGACCAAACCGGCGCCCGGCGATGTAAGTGGCGGCCGCGAACGCGAGACGCCCCTTCTTCGCGCGCCCGAGTACGTAACCGCCCACGACAGCCGCCGCCAAGGCGACCTTGGTGGTGTCATTCATAGGGGCATCCCTTTCCGGCGATCGCCCCTTCGCGAGTGATCGGCACCAGCGAAGGGGCCGTTCCTTGTCTTTCCGCGCGCGTGATGGCCGGTCTTGTGGTCGGCGCGACGCCGACATGCGGCAACGATCCGTCGCTGCGACGTCGGTCACGGCAGCCCGCGTCGGAAGCGGCGCTGGGAGAATCGGGGATCGTGACCCTGCCGAGCCGGCAGAAAAGAACCCAGTTCCCAGTCTGGCATGCCGCGGTGTTCCCGCACCTGGAACCGATGTCGCGCCGAGTGCACGGCCCTGTACTCCACGCCCCACGCCGACCAGCCACCGCGAAGCAGGCCTGCGGCGCCGGGGCATGAGACACAAGTCGACGGCTATATTGGTGCATATCGGGCATGCGTGGTACGTGAATGCTTTTGGAGCAGGCTTTCCCCGATCCGGAGAAGGGCATGACCACGGGCAACGAGCACGACGAGGAACCGAGGAGGGCCGGCGCGCGTCCCACGCGGTCGCCGGGCCGGACGCCGCGGCCCCGTCGACGTGTATCCGCGCCACATGCCATGCGTATCGCCGCTCAGCAACTGCAAGACCTCCTCGGACGTGTCCCCGAGTCGGTGTCGGCCCTGAAACCCGTCGAGGGCGGCTGGCAGGCCGACGTGGAGGTGGTGGAGCTGGAACGCATCCCCGAGACGACCAGCGTGCTGGCCAGCTACCGGGTAAGGCTCGACGAAGAAGGCGAACTGCAGTCGTACGAGCGGATCCGTCGCTACACCCGGGGACAGGTCGATCGCCCGACCTGACAACCTTGCGGCGCGATGACCTGCAAGAACGCCCGCGTTCACCGTGAGGGCGGGCCGCGAAGGGAGGCACCATGACTGTGGTGCCGCAAAGCGCAGCCGGCGTTTCCCGCAGCGGGAACACCGGAAGTCTCTACGACGTCCTTGAGCTGATCCTCGACCGGGGGCTGGTCATCGACGTCTTCGTCCGGGTCTCGCTGGTCGGCATCGAGATCCTCAAGATCGACATCCGCATCGTCGTTGCCAGTGTCGACACCTACCTCCGCTTCGCCGAGGCGTGCAACCGCCTCGACCTGGAATCCGGGCGCAAAGCGCCCGCTCAGCTCACCGACATCGTGGGCGAGGTCACGGAAGGGGGTGCCCGGGGCAAGAGCAAGGGCGCGCTGAGCGGCGCCGTCGACGCTGTCACCGACGCCTTCCACCTCGGAGACGCCAACGAGGAGGAGGAAGAGGAGGAGGAGCCCGCGCCGAGGCGCACGCGGCCCGCCCGTCGGCCCACCAGACGACGGGAGGAATGAGATGACCCTCTACGTCTACTCCATCACCGCAGCCGGTCATCCCCACGACCTGACCGGCCTCGACGCGGTCGGTCCCGTCCCAGCAGCGCTGCGCTCCCTGCGGGCCGGGCCGCTGGCGGCCGTCGTCAGCGACGCACCTGCGGAACTGCGTCCCAAACGACGCGACCTGATCGCCCACCAGGCCGTTCAGGAACGCCTCGTCGCCGACGGGGCGGTGTTGCCGCTGCGTTTCGGCCTCACGGCTCCCGACGACGACGCCGTCCGGGCCGCCCTCGACCAGCACCGCGAGGAGTATCTCCAGCGGCTGAGCCGCCTGGAGGGCTGCGCCGAGTACCACATCAAGGCTGCCGTCGAGGAGGACGCCCTGCTGCGGCAGATCCTGCGGGAATCACCCAGGGCCCGGCAGCTCAACGACGACATCAAGGCGGGCAACAGCAACCCCGAGCTGCCGCTCGCCCTCGGGGAACTCGTCACGCACGAGGTCCTCGCGCGCCAGCAGGCCCTGGCAGCCGGCATCACCGAGGCACTGCGTCCCCACACCCGCGAGGAACTGGCCTCCGAGCCCACCGGGAACGACTTCCTGAGCATCTCCTTCCTCGTTGACCAAGAGCACCGAGAGCTCTTCCTCACTGCGGAAAAGGGCCTCGCCGATGAACTCGGCGCCGATTGCGACGTCCGGCTGTACGGCCCCCTGCCCGCTTACAGCTTCGTCTGAAGGACGTGAAGCCATGGGTCTGATCACCCAGATCCTCACCCTCCCGCTCGCGCCGGTGCGCGGCACCGTCTGGGTGCTCGAACGCGTCGTCGAAACCGCCGAGGACGAGTACTACGACCCGGCGCCCGTCGAACACGACCTTGCCGCACTGGAGCGAGCACTCCTGGCCGGAGAGATCGACGAGGAGACCTTCGACCGGCGTGAGGACGAACTCCTCGACCGCCTCGACGAAATCCGGGCCCACACCCAGCACCGCGCACCATGATCGCGCAGCAGCCACGTGACCGGAGGGAGGACAGCAGTGAGTGACTCTCTCGCCAACCGTCTGGGCTCGCTGCCCTCCCGGTCCACGCCGCCCTACCAGCCGGCCTCCTCCGCCAGTCTCGCCGACATCCTGGAGCGGGTGCTGGACAAGGGCGTCGTCATCGCCGGCGACATCCAGATCAACCTCCTCGACATCGAGCTGCTCACGATCAAGCTGCGCCTGCTCATCGCCTCCGTGGACAAGGCCAAGGAGATGGGCATCGACTGGTGGGAACACGATCCCTCGCTGTCCTCCCGCGCCGACCACTCCACTTCCCGTCTCGAAGAGGAGAACCAACGCCTGCGCGAACAGATCGAGGCCCTGCGCGCCGACGCCGCCCTCCCGCCAGTCAGCTCTCCGGAGGCAGCCACGCCGCGCCGCCGCCAGGCCCAGCGGCCCACGGCTCACCCACGACCCGGTCCAGGTGGCACATGAGCGACGCCTCCCTCACCTACGCCTACGCCGTTGCCCGCGACCGCACCCCCACCCTGGCCGCCGAGGCGGGCACCGTCACGGGCGTCGCCGGAGCACCCGTCCGCCTGCTGACTCCCGACCGCAGCACCACTCCGGTGGCCGTCGTCAGCTCCGTTCCCGCCGAGGACTTCCAGGAAGCGGCCCTGCATCGGCATCTGGAGGACCTCGGCTGGCTCGAAGCCCTGGCCCGGGCCCACCACGGCGTCATCGAAGCACTGGCAGCGCACACAACGGTCCTTCCGCTACGCCTGGCCACGGTCTACCTCGACGACGACCGGGTACGCGCGATGCTCGACGACAACCAGAAACTGTTCCTGGACGGCCTGGAACGCCTGCGTGGCCATGTGGAGCTGGGCGTCAAGCTCTACATCGAGGCCGAACCCCCGCCCCCCGCCGCAACGGATGCCCCGCCTGATCCGGCGCTCAGTCCGGGACGCGCCTATCTACGCCGCCGCCGTACGGAGCAGGACGCCCGCCACGACGCCCATCGGGCGGCCGAAGAGGCAGCACAACGGATCGCAGTGAGCGCCCGCGCCCACGCGGTGCAGTGGGCACGTCACCGTGTCCAGGAAGGCGAACTGGCAACCGGCCCCGGTCAGAACGTGGTCAACGACGCGTACCTCGTGCCCGCGGACCATGTCCGCGCGTTCCGCGAGGAGACCATGCACGCCACCGACGGTCTCCCCGGCCTGCGGGTCGATGTCACCGGTCCGTGGGCCCCCTACTCCTTCGCCACCCTCACCTCTCCCGAACGCGGCACGGCGGGCGCACCGTGAACCCTTCAGGAAACATCCCGGCTCCGACCAGCGGCGCGTCCGCGCCCCAGCAGCAGCCCGCCCTCATCGACCTCCTGGACCGGCTGCTCAGCGGCGGAGTGGTCGTCACCGGTGACCTCGTCCTGTCCGTCGCCGACATCGACCTCGTACGGATCTCGCTGCGCGCCCTCATCACGTCGATCAGCGAGCGCACGACAGCTCCCTGGGCGGCGCACGCCCCGTCCGAAGAGTGGGGGACGCCGTGACCACCGACAGGCCACCCCGTCCGGACCGCCGTCAAGAGGTCGCCCAGGCCGCCACACGCGCGTTCCGCGTCCTGCCGGCCACCCCGAGCGACCAGGCAGCCCCAGGCCCGGGCCGCCCGCGCCATGCACCCCGAAAGATCACGACCAGTCCCGAGACCGTCGAACGGGACCTGATGAAGCTCGTCCTCACCCTCGTCGAACTCCTCCGACAGCTCATGGAACGGCAGGCCCTGCACCGTGTCGAAGCCGGCGACCTCACCGAGGAGCAGGAGGAGAACCTCGGAGCCACCCTCATGGCGCTACACGAGCGCATGAACGACCTGTGTGCCCGTTACGGGCTCACCATGCAGGACCTCAACCTCGACCTCGGCCCCCTCGGCCCTCTCCTCCCACCAGACGAACCGCAGTAGTCCTGTCCTGCGCCGCAGTGCAGATGGCCGTGGACGGCGCAGGTCCGGACACCGGGCCGTGCCCCTGGTCCCGTCAGGACAGAACCGCGTCCACCGCCTTCTTGAGCGCGCTGGGCGTCTCTGGTCTGCGGGGCGCCCTGTCGCGCGCTTCGATCAGCCGGACTCCGATCTCCTGCAGCTCCTTGCGACCCAGCGCTTCGCGCACCTTGGGGAACCAGTCGTTCTCCTCCGACTCGATGTGGTGGGTCACACTCTCGATCAGCACGGTGGTCTTGGCATCGAAGCGTTCGTCGTCGGGACTCAGGCCGGCCAACTCGGCGCACAGCAGATCGGCGACGTGGTGCTCCTCGAAGGACTCCAGGATGTCGCCCTCCAGGTCCGGAACGAGCCTGCGCACCTCGGGGTACATCACCTCGTTCTCGATGTAGGTGTGGACCGTAAGAGCCTCCAGGATCTGGTTCACCGTCTCAGCCCTGGTCGCCTTGTCGGCATTGTGGAAGGCTCGGAAGAGCCGGCGGACCTGTTTGTGGTCTTCCTTGAGCAAAACGATGGCGTCAGTGGACACAAGGGCCTCCTTCAAGCGGCGGACAGTGTGGACCGTGTGCCCTGACAGAGCACCGCGCATGCCTTGAGGAAGCCGAACGGAGGACGGACTCTGCTCACATGCCGCAACCAGGTCGGCATGACCTCCCCCGGCTCCCTTCGCTTGCCTGGAAGCGGCCAGCCGGGCATGATCCACTACTGCGTGGTTCCCGGCTTCCTCCGGGAGGATCCGGGCCCCGCAGGGCGGTGATGGCGCTACTGCCAGCCGGCGCCATGGTGTTGCTGGCGGCAAGCACGCCCGGCGGCGAGGGCCTGGTCGATCAGCCCACACACGCGGGGCAGGTCGGCCACGTCGAACATCGCGGCGGCGGGCAGGGCGAGAGCCAGGGCGGCCACCGCGCCGACAGCCACCGCTTCGATCACGTCCAGGTCGACGGGCTGGTGGCTGCGCCGGGCGCCGAGCAGCACGTAGCCGTCGAGGCGCGAGCGGGTCTGCCAATCGACGCCGCCCAGGTAGCCGTCCCCGGGATCCAGGTCGCTGCCGACCCGGGCGACCGCTTCGGCGAACTGGTGCAGGACCCGGCCGTGCATGGGGTCGGGTTGCCGGTCGGCGAGGTGGCCTACCCAGGCCGCGGCCCTCGTCGTGCAGGCGGCGACCGCGGCCAGCACGTCCCCGTCGTGCCCGCTCGGCCCACCGGCGACCGAGTCGGTCTCGTCTTCTCCCAGGCCGGGAACGCCGGGCAGGCCGGCCCAGGACATGGAATGGCTCATGCCCTTGCAACGGCCCAAGGCGGCCCGAGGTCACGCCTGTACGGCACTCGATGCTGGGGTCCCGTGACCGCGGCCTGGGTTCCGGGCCAGCAGCGGGTTCAGTCCGGCCGAGTCCAGAAAGGTCACGTCGTGCAGGTTCAGCGTCATCGCGGCGCCGCTCGGCTGCACCGGTCAGCGCGGCGACTCCGAGCACCCGGGGCTGCTCCATCCAGCCACCGTCACCCCCAGCACCGGGCGGCACTGTTCCCACGGCCCGCAGCACCCCCGGCAACGCCGCCACCCCCACGGATCCCCGACCTACATCCAGGTCCAGTAAGCGCAGCGCCCACGCCCACCGCCGCGGTCCCGGACCAACTGCACCGCACCACATCCGGTGCATGCCTGCGGGCAATCCGGGCAGCCGCTCCGGGGACAGGCCGTTGCGGAAACGGTGGGAGATCAGATGGAGATCAGATCACAATGAGCGCCTCGGACAAGGCCTCGAACCTCGGTGACAAGGTCAAGGGCAAGGTCAAGGAGACCGCAGGCAAGGCGGTCCGCAACGAACGCCTTGAAGTTGAAGGTAAAGGCGACCAAACCAAGGGCGACGTGAAGCAGGACGCGAGAAGGTCAAGGACGCCTTCCAGGGTTGACCGCGCCACCCGGTGGAGGGAAGGGCTGGACACCTCAGGAGAAGGGCTGCTCAGCATCCGGGCTGTGTTGGTGGTTGTGCGGGCGTTCACCCGGGCGGACCACACGGCGCGGCCCGGGTGGCGTACGGCCGTGGCCGTCGGGGGACTGGCCCGCCGCCCGCTGTGGCTGGACGGTGCTGGTTTTTTCCGATTGCGGGCACGCCGCGGGTGGGGCGGGATGGCCGAGGGGGTCCCGTGTGCCTGACTGCCCGAGGGCTGGCGCGCGGGTCCGGTTCAGCAGACCGACGAGTAAGGAGTGGGTTGGTTATGAGCAGGGTCCAGGAGACGATCGACGTCGACGTGCCGATCAGCACCGCGTACAACCAGTGGACACAGTTCGAGCAGTTCCCGATGTTCATGGAGGGCGTCGAGGAGATCACGCAGATCGACGACCGCCACAACCGCTGGAAGACGAAGATCGCCGGTGTCAGCCGGGAGTTCGACACCGAGATCGTCGACCAGGTCCCGGACGACCACGTGGCGTGGCGCACGGTCACGGGCGAGGTGAAGCAGTCCGGCATGGTGTCCTTCCAGTCCCTGGACGCCGGCCACACCCGGATCGTGATGTCGATGGACTACCAGCCCGAGGGGCTGGCGGAGAAGGCCGCCGACATGGTGAACATGCTCGACCGGCAGGTGAGGGGCGACCTTAAGCGCTTCAAGAACTTCATCGAGAAGCGCGGCAGCGAGACCGGCGGCTACCGCGGCAAGCTCTGACCCGGCAACCGTGTGAGGGCCCCGGCTGGCGGCGGAGCCCGCCCGCCGGGGCCGTCCGGCTTTGTCGTGCGGGTAGGGGATGCTGGGCCGGCCGGGTGCGGCGCGCCGCAGGGATGCACGCCGGAGCGGGGCCGGAGCACATGAAGGCCGGGCAGGGGCCCGGGCGGGTCCGAATCCTGTCGATCGGGGCAAGTACGGTTCGAAGATCCACTTGCTCACCGAACGTACCGGCCTACCCCTTTCGATCGCAATCTCAGGCGCTAACGTCCACGACAGCCAGGCCCTGATCCCGCTCACCGAAGCCATCCCGCCGTTCCGCTCGCGACGCGGCCGCAGACGACGCAGGCCCGGCAAACTGCACCTCATCGCGGTCCGCAGTGCCTGGTGCGGTCAGTAGAGCCCAGACCTCCTGCTCGATGCCGTCCGGGGTGCGGGCTCGCAGGACGTGTCCGCTCATGGTTCAGCAGCGCGGCGGCGAAGTTCCGGTCGCCCAGCAGCATCCCCGCCCGCAGGTCCGCGGCCAGGCGGCGTACTCCAGCTCACCGGCGGTGGCCGGACCGAAGACACTCCTCACGCCCGGGCCTTTGACCAGCAGAAATGGAGTAGCGCTGCTGGAGTACCAGGGGTAGCCGCACTGCGTCCTCGTCCGTTCACGGCTGACTGCCCCCGCCGTTCCTCAGCGCTGATCGACGGTGAGAAGCGGGCCTCGTGGGCGGATGGTCGCCGAGGTGGCGTTCTCCGCGACGGGGGTGGGGGTGGCCGGTTTGAGCCGCCAGTGCGTCAGGACGGTCGCGGCGACGACGAGCATCTCGGTTCGCGCGAAGGACTCGCCGACGCACTTGTGGGGGCCCGCGCCGAAGGGAAGGAACAGCTTGTGTGAAGGAGCCCCGGGTTGTCGCCAACGGCCGGGGTCGAAGCGCAGGGGGTCGGGGTAGTGCAGCGAAGATCGGTGCAGGGCGGTTGGGCTGAAGAGGATCTCCGTCCCCGCGGGTAGGTGGGCGTCGCCGTACCGGAGGGGGGCCACCGCTCGGCGCATCAGGATCCAGTTGGGGGTGTGGAGCCGGAGAGTCTCGTCGAGCGCGTTTCCGGTGCGTTCCAGGCGGGGCAGGTCGCTCCAGGTCACGGAGCCATCGGTGGCGACGGCGTGCACCTCATCGCTCAACTCATCCTGTAGACGCGGGTGTCGGGCGAGTTCGTGGAACAGCCAGGCGAGCGTGGTGGCGGTGGTCTCGGTGCCGGCCAGGAGCAGCGAGACCACTTCGTCCCGTACCTGGGCCGGTTCCATGGTTCGTCCTGTGCGTTCGTCCCGGGCGGACAGGAGCAGGTCCAGCAGCGTGCCGTCCTGTCCTTGGCGGGGGACGGCGTGGGTGACGATCTCGTCCACCACGGCGCGCAGGTCCTGGACCGCCGCGTCGAAGCGTCGGTTGGCCGGAAGGGGGAGCTTCTCCAGCGCGGCCGAGGGGTAGAGCGCGCGCTGGACGAATCCGGTGAGGACCACCGGCACGGCCCGGTCGATCCTGGCTTTACGGGACTCGCTCAGCCGGGCGGCGAAGAGAGCCTCCACCACGATGTCCCGGGCGAGTTCGTGCATCCGCTGCTCGATCGGTATCGGCCGTCCGGGCTCCCACCGGGACACCGCCGATGCTGCCAGGCGCGAGGTCAGTGCGGCGTACCGGCGGATGCCGTCCTGGTGGAAGGCCGGCTGGACCAGGCGTCGCTGGTGGAGGTGGAACGGGCCCTCGGAGATGAACAGCCCGTTTCCGAGTAGTCCGCGCGCCTTGTCGAAGACGAAGCCCTTCTCGGTCTTCGCGGCGTCCTGGACGAGCAGCCGGTGGACGAGCTCGGGCGTGGTGAGGACGTGGACCGGGCGACGCCACAGGTGGATCCGCACCACTGGTCCGTAGTCGGCCAGCGACTGCAGGAAGGGCACGGGCCGGATCATCAGCGGCATCAGGTGGCCGATCAGCGGTAGCCGACCGGCGGCACACGGTGCTGCGTCAGTCGAGGGTTCGATCCTGCTCATCGGCCGACCGCCGCTGGTGCCTGTACGCGGAATCGCGAACTGCCGCGGGACCACTCGATGTGACCCCGTAGCCACACACCGAGACTGCGGGCGTAGGCCGCGCTCGCGGCGCTGCCGTCGGTCCGGACGGCCTCGCTCAGCTCGATGAACGCGCCCATCTCGGAGTCGCGCATGGCGACGGCCAGCCCCCTGGCCTCGGCCGACGGGCATCCGTGGTGGCGGGCGAGAACCTCGACCAGGTTGTGGCGGCCCTGGTCGTCCGCCTTCTCCTTGGTGTGCGAGTACAGGTCGTTGTCCCAGCTCACCAGGTTCGCGGTGATGTCCCTGAGTCTGCGCAGCGCGGGACCGTCCGCCTCTTCGGCCGGCGCTTCGTAGCCGGCCGCGATGTCGATGAGAGCGAGACAGGTGTACGTCGCCCCGGCGTGCCGGCGCATGGCCACGTACTCGGCCAGGTCCGGAACCACCCCCGCCTCGCGGTTCGCGGCCTCCCACACCTGGGCGGAGAGGTAGTCGCGGACGGTGCACTCCCACCGGAACAGCTGTGACGGTGAAGCGTGTGCGGCGATCCGGTCCCGTATCTCGCGCAGGGCCGCGGCGTAGGCACGGGCCGGTCCGTTCGATTGGGCCGCGGGCGTCTCGATGTCGAGCACCCGTGTGAGCTGGGCGGTCGTCCGGGCCAACGGGCCGGGCTTGCCGCCGTGTTCGCGGTTCTCGCAGCACCCGTCGTCGAAGGCGAAGAGCCACACGTACCAGTCGGACAGCAACTGCAGCATCTCGGCGGCAACCTCGGGATTGGTCCGCGCGGCCAAGTGGCCGCTCCGCTGGCGCCGGATTCGTTCCGCCTGCCGCGGCTGTCCGTCCAACATGCGGTGCTTTGCCAGCCAGACCAGGCTCTGCTCGTCCGCCTGGTCGGCGTGCTGGTTCATCAGAGAGGGGAAGGGGCACCACAACTCGTCGGTGGATACGCCAGGTTGCCTGTCGTGGAGATCGACCACTGATCCGACGTCCTTGTCTCGATGGGTTGCCGCAGGCCGCCGTCCCCCCCGACGGGGGCCTGCGGGCGTGTGAGCGTGAGGGATAGAAGGCGGGGTCGAAGGGACTGGTTGCGAGGTGTGCCGGGTCGCCGCCGCGGCCGACCGCCACCGACTCGCACGCCCCTCCGGAAGACGACGAGGTGCCGCGCCAGGTTGTCCCCGGCGAAGGACACCAGCTGGGGGCGGTGCCGGGTGGGGGCGTTGCCCGGCATCGGCTGCCAGGCCCCGTTCCCGTTTCGCCACCAGACCCGGTTGTCCTCCCCGCGGGTGACCTCGACGACCTGCCCGCCGAACCACGCGGCGGACAGGGCCTCCGGGGGCCTCGCAGCACCTCCCTCGTTGATCCAGTCGTCCTCGGTGGCCGCGGCGGGCGAGGTTGAGATCCCCACTGCCAGACCGATCCCGCCGAGCACCGTCCCCAGCATGCGCGGTGCGCCAGCACCGGCGGCGCGAAGCCTCCCCCTATGTTCCGAGCCCATCGGACCACCTCCCTCATCGGTGCATCCGGCCGGGGTTTCACGCCGGGCGCGGCGGAACCCGTGCGCGGCGGAACCCGTGGCGAGCGTTCCAGCCCGGCGCTCGGCAGACTACTGACGAGGAGCGCCGGCGATGGTGCTGTGAGCGCACGGGGGATTGACCGAGAAGGCACGGCACGGGCACCAGCGTGGTCGACGGTCAGACCGGGTCCCTGCCCAGTGCCCGGAACCGTAGTGAGCGTGGTGACGGAGAGGAGCGGCGGACGGTTCCCTGTTCGGCCCGGGGGAGCGGGCAGGCCAACAAGGAGATCGGCCCACGGCTCCAGCTGTCGCCACACACCGTCGGGGCCCACCTCTACAAGGTCTTCCCGAAGCTCGGCATCACCTCGCGGGCCGCGCTCGCCCACGCTCTCGACAACCGCTGACCGGTCGGGAGGTCCGGCCCCGCCGGTCCCTCCCGGGGCCACCGGGCCGCCCCGCGAGGCCGCTGCGTCGCGACAGTCAGATGACCTGACAGGCTCTGCGGTCGTGCGCCAGGCGAGCGTGCAGGGATCTCGGCGGAGGGGAGGTCACATGGGCATGCAGGTGACGAGCGCGTCCGTCCCGGAGGACGAGAAGGCGGCGTTCTGGAGCGGGGCGATGTCGCGGACCCTGGTGCCGGTCGAGGTGGTCCCACTCGCCGGAAGGCCGTTCGATGGACGCCTGGTGTCGCACCGAATCGGGTCCGTGCGGATCTCGACGCTGGAGGCGGACGCAGCCAGGGGCTCGCGCACCGCGGCGCTGATCACGACTGCACCGCGGACCGAACCGCACGTCGGGGTCGGGGTGCAGGTGTCCGGCCGGGCCGTGCTGGAGCAGGACGGGCACCGGGCGGAGATGGCAGCGGGCGGACTCGTCCTGTACGACACCGCGCGGCCCAACCGCAGGGTGGAACTTCAGGTGTCCGTTCCTGCCCAGATCGATCGAGAGCACCATCTGGAAGGCGCGGGCAGGCATGTTGAAGAGGGAGATGCGGTACGCGAGGACGTCGCTGGTCCCGAGCAACAGAAAGCGGTGTCGAGCGATCAGGGGATTCGAGTCCGCAGAGGAGGTCGCGTTCTCCGCGGTGAAGGTGTAGGTGTGTGCGGAGACGACTGGTTATCGCCGCCTCCGCTGTGTCAGGTCAGCCGGATGGCACGGCCGTTTGTCGGCGCTGCCAGAAGTCGCTGGTGGGCCAGCGACGTTCCCAGGAGTGGACGGCGCGGTGGCCCAGAAGGTAGGCGTCGAAGGTCTCCTGGAGCTGTGCGGCGTAGCGGGCGGAGGCGTGCGGCTCGCCGTCGAGGTGGGCGTGCACGGCTCGGCCGGCACAGACACCGGTGTACAGAGCGGTGAGGACGCCCTGGGAGGAGACCGGGTCGTAGGCGGTCGCCGCGTCGCCGGCGGCGATCCACCCGTCGCCGACCGCGGGTTCCAGCCGGGCGGTGTGGGCGGCGCAGCGCAGCGGTGTGTGACCGGGGCGGGGTGGCCGGCCGGCGGCGCGGGCGGCGGTGTGGACGGTGGTGGCGAGGCGGCGGCGGAAGGCCTCGGGGTCGGTGAGGCCAGGCGGGGTGAGGTCGGTGTCGGTGAAGAAGGTGACGAGGCGGCCGGTGGGGTGGCAGGGGGCGGTGTACCACCATCCGTCGGGCGCGGATTCGACCAGGGACAGGTGCTCGGTGTCCCGGGGGTCGTGGGCGAGGCACAGGTGGACGGCGACGAGGCGGTCCAGGCGGTGGCGGACGGCCCCGCAGCGCACGGCGAGGCGGGCGCGCCGGCCGGTGGCGTCGACCAGCCACCGGCAGCGCAGCGTCCGGTGTGCGCCGGGGGCCGTCGCCGTCACCCGCCAGCCCCCGCCCGGGTCGCGTTCGGGGTGCCCGACGGTGGTGTGCTCGGCGACCCGGACCCCGCAGTCCCGCGCCCGGGTGCGCAGCAGGCGGTCGAAGGCGGGCCGGTGGAGGTGCCAGCCGTGTCCGTGCGGGTCGTCGATGAAGTGGACGTGCCGCGGGTCGGAGGAACCCCAGGCGGAGACGGTGCCGTGGCACACGCGGTGGTCGCGGTCCAGCAGGCGCGGGTCGACGCCGAGGTCACGCAGCAGCATCCGGGCGGCGGGGACCAGGGACTCCCCGGTCTTCGGCGGCCCGGTGCCCGCGTCGGCGAGCAGGACGCTGCGTCCGGCGGCGGCCAGGGTGATGGCCGCGGCGGCGCCGGCGGGGCCGCCGCCGGCGATCACCGCGTCGTAGCACCCGGCGCCGTGCGGGCCGCGGGCGCCGGGCGCGGTCGTCACCTGCTCTCCCGGAACGGGTCCACCTTGTCGACGTAGCCGGCCGAGATCTCCTCCTCCGTGAAGCGCGTCCGGCGGGCGACCTCGCGGGTGGCGCGCTGGGCGGCGGTGGCGGCGGGTGCGGCGGGTCCGGCTTCGGGCACGTGGACGTTGACCAGGTTGCGGCGGTCGGCGACCGGCGGGAAGGCCGGGGTGGATTCCACCAGGATGCTGACGGGGAACTTGCCGTCCTTGGGCGTGTACGCCCGGGTCTCGACGATGCCGAACCCGGCCCATCCCTTCACCATGTCGTGGTACGTCTGGGGTTTGGTCGGGTGCAGGAAGCGCAGCCAGACGGCGCGGCGGGCGAAGGCCCGTTCCCGTTCGTCGTCGCTCTTGCCGGGGTCGTCGACGGTGGCGAAGTCCTCCTGCTTGAGCACGTGGTTGGGCACCCGGGCGGGCCAGAAGGTCGGCAGGTAGGGGCTGTAGCGGGGGCCGATGTTGGCCGCGAGTTCGTAGCCCGAGCGGCAGCTCGCGGTGTCGGTCTGCCAGGGCAGTCCCATCCAGCGGGTGAGATCGCCGGGGCCCTGGGCGTACAGCGGGCCGTTGGTCGCCAGTGCCTTGTCGGGCGTGAGGAGCGTCCCGTAGTCCGGGTCCTGGCCGTCGGTGCGGTGCAGGATGCGGAAGGGCTCGTGGTAGAGGGTGCGGTGGCGGATGGGCCAGGTGACCTCGCAGCCCGGGTGGAAGGCGTCGGCGAGGCAGGATTCCAGCATCGCCCGGTCGAGCAGCGCGGGCTGCAGGGCGACGGGCGCCTCGTCCAGGCAGGGGTAGGGGCTGGAGGGCGTGGTGTCGAACTCGCCGTTCACCCACCGCTGCAGCAGGGCGTCCTGGGTGTCGGTGAGCACATTGTGCTGGCGCACCGAGCTGGGGTGGGTGGACATGGCGTCGCCGTACAGCCAGGGCCAGGGCAGGGGCGACATGCCGTCCCGGTCGTAGTTGCGCATGTGGTAGTAGACGCGCTGGCGCAGGTCCTGGTACTGGGACTTGTTGCTGCCGAGCTTGGCGAGGACCTCGGGGGAGGAGAAGTCGTTGGCGGCGCCCCAGCCGTACTCGGCGGCGAAGCCCTCGTTGACCCACTGGAGTCCGGTGAACCGTAGCAGCAGCGGTTTGATGTGTTCGTCGAAGGTCACCGGGTCGGGCAGCGGTATCTCCTGGTTCCGCACGAACAGGTCGAAGAGCAGGTCGTAGAGGGTCACGATGCCCTTGACGTCCGGCGCGTAGTTCGGCGGTGCGACCACCACCCAGGCCGGGGCGGCGGTGAAGACCTGGCCCTCGATCGTGATCTCGGCGGTCACCGGGCCGTCGGAGACGTCGTCGTACCAGCCGTCGTTGTTGCCGAAGGAGGTGAACTCGGTCGCAGGGTCGGTGAAGGAGGCGGAGGTGCCCCGGCCGCCCAGGACCTTGAGCCTGCCGGCCTCGTCGGTCTGGAGCTCACCCAGGTACACGCCGATGCCGTTGACGGCCCCCTCGAAGGGCTTGCCGCTCTGGTTGAGACCGGAGATGGACTGCGCGGGCGGGGTGTTCTTCAGGCTGCCCCGATCGGCGGTGTCGGCGTTGCGGCGCCCGAACTGGTCGGACGAGAGGTTCCGGGCCTCGGGGATGTCCAGGGCGAGCGAGAACTGGTACCAGGCCGCCTTCTTGTTCGCGAGCGAGACAGTCCATGTCACGTCGGCGCCGGACTGCCCGTGCTTGATCTCCTGCAGGACTTCGCCGGCGGCGTTGTAGCCGTACAGGCGGAAGCGGGCCGCCTGCCGCTTGATCGCGGAGACGCTGTCCTTCGAGAAGCCCGGATCCCTCGGTGGTTCATCCGGGCTCTCGGGCCCGAGGAACACCCCGTCGCCGTTGCCGACCCGCGCGATACCGATCGCGGGGTGGATCTTCACATACGCGATGTCCGACATGGACACACTCCAGATGATCTTGCGTAACCGCCGGAACGCTCGTGGCACCGGGGCCCAGGCCCACCGGCGGTCGGCCCGCCCCGGAATCCTCGACGGTTCGACGGGAAGGGCGCCCCGGACACGGGAAGGACGGCATGGGCCCTCGGGTCACCGGCACGGCACAAGGCGGCGACGGCACCCGCGCACACCGAACAGGGTGTGCGGAAACCGCTCATCACGATAGGCACGTCCGCGGCAGTGCCGCACGTCGAAGGCCATCCGGTGGAACGGGCACCGCGGGTGCGTGCTTGTCGACATCAGTCGACCGTCGCTCCGTCGAACTCGGTGAGCGCGCGTTCCAGGTCGTCGACTCGGCCGGGTGATCTCCTGGCGGGCCTTCCCGAGCTCGGAGTCGTGGGCGCCGCCGCGCGGCACCGGTTCCGGCACCGGCGACGACGTCGGCCGGAGGGCGTCTGGTGCAGAGCGTGCTGAAGTGGTGTCAAGACTCCCTGTAGTCAACTTTTTTCATCGAATACAGCCAGCTATGGATGTTCTGCAACGCTCCTGATGAGGTCGGCGAGGCGCGCGGGGGTGCCTCAGCGCCCCGGCGGCGGGTACGGCGGCAGCGTCATCCGGAGCAGTGAACCGCTCGGCGGTTCGGAGGCGACGCTGAGGCCGCCGCCGTGGCCCTCGGCGACGGCGCGCGCGATGGCCAGGCCGAGCCCGGTGCCGGGGCGGCCCGAGGCGCGGGGGTGGCCGCTTCCGTCGTCGGCCCGGGAGCGGGCGAAGCCGATGCCGCCGTCCTCCACCTCCAGCACGGCGCCGTCGCGGGTGGCGCGGCAGCGCAGGGCGATGGTGTCCCCGTCCGCGGTGAACTTCACGGCGTTCTCCACCAGGGCGTCCAGGGCGGCCTCCAGACGGGACTCGTCGCCGTGCACCGGGACGGAGGGCGCGTCCAGGACCCAGTCCCGGTCCGAGGCTGGCCTCCACCGCTGGGCCGTGCGCCGCAGCAGGGCGCCGAGGTCGACGGGGGCCCGGTCGAAGGTGGCGGGCTCGTAGGCGTCGGCCAGCACCAGCAGCCTCCCCGCGAGGCCGGCGAGCTTGTCGAGTTCGTCCACCACCACGTCGAGGTCGTCCCGGCTCTCCGGGGTCGCCAGCTCGCCCCGGACCATCTCCGCGTAGCAGCGGGCCACCGTGATGGGGGTGCGCATCTCGTGCGAGCAGTTGCGTACGAACAGCTCCTTGACCTCCTGGGCGCGGCGCTCGCGTTCGACGAGGTCCTGGGTCTGGGCGAGGGCGGCGGCCCGTCGTCGGACGTGCCAGACCATGCTGAGGAAGACCAGTGCCATCAGCGGCACTTCGGCGAGTTCGTCCCACTCGGCGTGACCCTGTGCGACGAACCGGCCCAGCGCGGCGCCGGTGACCAGGGTGACCGAGGCCAGGGCGGCGGCGGTGCGGCGGGCGGACCAGTTCTGGAGGCCGTAGACGATGGACATGCTGATCCACACCAGGTGGAACACCAGGGTTTCGAGGGTGGGTTGGACGAGCAGCAGCAGCTGGGCGCACCCGGCGAACAGCACCCATCCGGCGAACAGCAGCCGCCGCCCGCGCTCAGCCGGCACTGAAGGCGTACCCGACGTTGCGCACCGTCTCGATGACCGGCCGGGGCACCTTGCCGCGGATCCGGCGGACCGTCGCGTCGACCACGTTGCTGCCGAGGTCGTCGGTGTGGCCCCAGACGCCCGCCAGGAGTTCGCGCCGGCTGCACACCTCGCCCGCCCGCCGCATCAGATGGCCGAGCAGCATGAACTCGCGGTGGGACAAGGGCACTTCGCGCCCGCCGAGGCTGAGTGCCTGCCGGTCGAGGTCGAGGGCGGCCGGCCCGACGTGGAGCCACCGCTGGGCGGCACCGGCGGCGGGGGTGCGGAGCCTGGTGCGGACGCGCTCCAGCAACTCCACGGTGGCGAAGGGCTTGCCGAGGAAGTCGACGGCTCCGAGCCGCAGGCAGCGGACCCGGGTGGCGACGTCCATCACGGCGGACAGGACGAGGACCCGCTGGTCGGGCTGCCGCTCGAAGGCGCGCCGCATCACCTCGAAGCCGTCGAACCCCGGCAGCATCAGGTCGAGCACGAGCAGGTCGTACTCGCCGTCCCACAGGCGCTGGACGGCCTCCGGGCCGGTTCCCGCGCCGTCGACGAGATGGCCGTCCGCCTCCAGCGTGCGATGGAGGTAGGTGCGCAGCCGCGCCTCGTCCTCGACGACCAACAGCCGGGCCATGGTGGGCTTCCGTCTCCTCCCCTGCCGTACTCGCCCCTCTCGGGGTGCGTCAGATCCTATAAGCGCTTCACCTCTCATGACAGCTTGATGAGAGGCCTGTCATCTTCGCCCCGCTCCCGATGGTTCGGCCACAAGCTTGTCGCGCGCGCGTCACCCCGGCGCGCAAGCGGGGGCGGATCAGTCGAGGTGAGAGGAAAGGTGTGTTCACCACACAGGCCGTGTTCACCACACGGGCAATGAGAGCGTCGGCGCGCCGCAGACGGCGGACCGTCGCCATGGCCGGCGTCGGGACGATGGTGGCGGCCCTGCTGGGGCTGCCTCCGGCGCCGCTCCAGCAGGGCCAGGAGGCCGTCGCCACCGGCGGACCGAGCAGCGCGACGGACGGGACGAAGACACCGCACTACTTCGGACCGTGGGGCAACTGGGCCAACAGCCCGCTGACCCAGTCGAAGGCCGAGGTGTCCATCGCGTCCACCGCGATGCCGGTCGGAAACCCGCTGGTCGACCGGGCGTTCGCGACGGACTTCGCGACGCCGCCGGGCAGGCTCGGGCCGGTCCTCGTCGTGCTGGGCGGCTCCCCGCTGCCCGCCGGCACCCTGAAGAGCTTCCAGACCTGGAACCAGGCCAAGCCGGCCGGCAGCCCCTCGGCCTCCGAGGGCGGGCTCTTCCACGCCTACGTGCTGCGGCCGACGGGCGCGCCGGACGCCTACACCGTGGTGGCGGACAGCGGGCCGAGGACGGTGCCCAAGCCGAGCGCGGCCGCCGGGGAGGTCGCGACCTACGAGGTCCCCGACGTCGCCGTGCAGTCCGGCGACCTCATCGGCTTCTACGGCCAGGGAGTCCCGGTCGACACCGGGGTCGGCGCCGCCACCGACGCGTTCCTGTACCCGGCCGGTGTGGACAGCACCACGAACCCGCCGACCAACGTGCCGCCGGCCGCGGGCGGCACGGTGACGCTGGGGTCGAGCGCCTACCCGCGCTACCCGGCGCAGGACCGGACGTACTCCTTCGGGGCGCAGGTGCTCCCGGCGAGCACCGGGACGGGCGCCACCGCGACGGCCACCGTGGACCCGCGCACCGGCGGCATCGCGAGCATCGAGGTGACCTCGCCCGGGCGGCACTACACCCCGGGCGCGACCTCCGTCACCATCGCGGGCGGCAGCACGGCGGCGACCGCGAAGGCCACCGTCAAGGCGACCGGGGCCGTGGTCGGCCTCACCGTCGACGCGGGCGGCAGCGGCTACGGCGGCTTCGCCGTCGGTATCTCCGGCGGTGGTGGCAACGGCGCCACCGCGACGGCCTCCGGCGGCGTGGACGCCGTGGCGGTCACCGACGGCGGATCCGGCTACACGATGCCGACGGTCGACTTCGACCTCCCCGACGACCCGAACGGCACGGCGGCCAAGGGCCACGTCGACCCGGCCGACCTCACCGCCGAGGGCAAGGTCACCAAGGTGACCGTCGACGAGCCGGGCAGCGGCTACAGCGGCGCACCCGGCGTGGTGATCCGCAACGGGACGCTCGCCGCCCCGATCAACGGCGCGACGAAGGCGACGGCCACCGCGAGCCTGAAGCTGGTCGCGGTCACGGTGGACAAGATCGGCTCCGACTACAACGCGGCGCCCGTCGTCACCGTCACCGACCCCACCGGCCGGGGCGGCACCGGGGCGACCGCGACGGCCGTGACCGACCGCGGCGCGATCAGCGGGATCGAGGTCACGGGCGCGGGGGCCGGCTACCTCACGGTCGGGATGAAGAAGTTCCAGGACACCCTGCCGCTGACCTGCAACCCCGGGACGGACGGCACCGGCTGCCCCGGCGTCGCGCAGTCGCAGGCGCCGACGACGAAGCCCTCGGAGAAGTTCATCCCGGTCGCCGTACCGGAATCCGTCACCACCAGCGGCAAGCCGGCCGACGAGTACGTCATCGGCCTGGTCCAGTACCTCACCCGGTTCTCCTCCGACCTGCCGCCGACCCTGGTGCGCGGCTACGTCCAGCTGTCGACGGACGCGGTGCCCGGCCGCAAGGTCCCGCTCTACAACGAGCTGATGGACGGCACCCGGCAGCCGCTGCCGTACACCGGCGTGACCTCCCCGCAGTGGATGGGCCCGCTGCTCGCCGCGACCAAGGACCGGCCGGTGCGGATCGTGTTCCGCAACCTGCTCCCGAAGGGCGCCGACGGCAACCTGTTCCTGCCGGTGGACAGCAGCGGCATGGGAGCCGGCATGGTCCCGATGACGATGCCGCCGCCGAAGAACGACGGCACCGTCACGGACGAGGTGCGCAACCCCTCGTGCACCGACGACAAGTCCGGCTGCTTCACCGACAACCGGGCCACGCTGCACCTGCACGGCGGCGTCACGCCGTGGATCAGCGACGGCACCCCGCACCAGTGGATCACCCCGGCCGGTGAGAGCACCTCGTGGCCGCAGGGCGTCAGCGTGCAGAACGTGCCGGACATGGTGGACAACAGCGGCGCGGTGCTCTGCGAGGCGAAGGACGACGGCTGCTCGACCTTCTACTACACCAACCAGCAGAGCGCGCGGCTGATGTTCTACCACGACCACAGCTACGGCATCACCCGGCTGAACGTGTACGCCGGCGAGGCCGCGGGTTACACCATCACCGACGACACCGAGAAGGCACTGGTCGCCGGCGGCACCATCCCGGACGCGCCCGACACCATCCCGCTGCTCGTCCAGGACCGCACCTTCGTGCCGGACGACGCCCAGCTCAAGGACCGCAAGGACGCCGACGGCAAGACCGTCTCCTACGGCCAGGACCCGACCTGGGACACCAAACGCTGGGGCGGCAAGGGCAGCTTCTGGTACCACCACGTCTACATGCCCGCGCAGAACCCGGGCGATCCGTCGGGCATGAGCTCCTACGGGCGCTGGATGTACGGGCCGTGGTTCTGGCCGCCGGCCGGGGACACCAAGTTCGGGCCGATCGCCAACCCGTACTACGACCCGAAGTGCAAGCTGGACGACCAGGCGACCTGGCAGTACCAGAGCGCCCCGTACTGCGAGCCGGAGCAGATCCCCGGCACGCCGAACATCTCGATGGGCATGGAGCAGTTCAACGACACGCCCATCGTCAACGGGGTCGCCTACCCGAAGGTGACGCTCCAGCCGAAGACCTACCGGATGCGGCTGCTCAACGCCGCCAACGACCGGTTCTTCAACTTCCAGTGGTACAAGGCCGATCCGAAGCAGGGCGACGGCACCACCGAGGTGGCGCTGAACGCCGACGAGCTGGCCGCCGCGCAGACCGACCCGAACGTGTCACCCACCCCGGCGGACGCCAACAACGACGCCGCCGGGCCGGACTGGATCCAGATCGCCAACGATGGCGGCTTCCTGGCCGCCCCGGCCGTCATCGACGGCCAGCAGCCGACGACCTGGATCACGGACCCGACCCGCTTCGACGTCGGCAACGTGGACAAGCACTCGCTGACCGTCGCCCCGGCCGAACGCGCCGACGTGCTGGTCGACTTCTCGAAGTTCGCGGGCAAGACGCTGATCCTCTACAACGACGCGCCCGCGGCCTTCCCGGCCCGCATCTCGTCGTACGACTACTACACGGGCGGCCCCGACCTCACCGGGAACGGCGGCGCGCCGAAGACCCTGCCGGGGTACGGTCCCAACACCCGCACCGTGATGCAGGTGACCATCGCGGACACGGCCCCGGCCCCGGCCTTCAACCTGGCCAGGCTGCAAGCCGCGTTCAAGCACCATGCGGACGGCTCGGGCGTCTTCGAGTCCGGGCAGAACCCGGTGATCGTCGGGCAGGCGGCCTACAACTCGGCGTACGGCACGAGCTTCGCGGCCAGCAGCAACTGCAACGTCAAGAACAGCACCGTCAAGAACTGCGACGGCCTGGTCCGGGTGAACGACACGTCGACCTTCGGCTTCAACACGCTCAAGGCGCCGACCGCCAAGACGTCGATGCCGCTCCAGCCGAAGGCCATCCACGACGAGATGAACGCCTCGACCTTCGACGAGTACGGCCGGATGTCGGCCAACCTCGGCGTCGAGGCCTCGCCGCCGACGCCGGGGGCGCAGAACGTGACGCTGTACCCGTACATCAACCCGCCGACCGAGCTGATCGACGGCACCGCCCTGCCCAGGGCGGACATGAAGGTGACGCCGATCAGCACCACCGAGGACGGGACGCAGATCTGGCGGTTCACCCACAACGGGGTGGACACCCACCCGATGCACTTCCACCTCTACGACGTCCAGGTCCTCAACCGGGTGACCTGGGACAACATCGTCATCAAACCGGACGCCAACGAGCTGGGCTGGAAGGACACGGTGCGGATGAGCCCACTGGAGGACACGATCGTCGCGCTGCGGCCGACCGTGCCGACGGTGCCGTTCGAAGTGCCGAACTCCGTCCGGCCGCTGGATCCGACCATGCCGCTGGGCAGTACGGCGATGTTCAACAACACCGATCCGCAGGGCAACCCGACGGCGGCCATCGTCAACCGGCTGGTCAACTTCGGCTGGGAGTACGTCATCCACTGCCACATCCTCAGCCACGAGGAGATGGACATGATGCGTCCCCAGCTGCTGGCGCTGCCGCCGACGAAGGCGACCGGGCTCGGCTCGACCGTCATGGGCAGCGGCGACAACGCCCGGATCCGGCTGGACTGGCAGGACAACTCGATCAACGAGACCGGCTTCGTCATCCAACGATCGAGTGATGGCGGCACCCTCTGGGTTGACGTCGGCACGGTCGATTCGCCCCTGGACCAGCCGAACACCCACGGCACCCGCTCCTTCGTCGACCTGTCGGCGTCGGTGACCACGCCGTACCTCTACCGGGTGGTCGCGCTCAACGCGGTCGGTTACGGCGGCGAGTTCCCGGGCATGACGGTGAAATCGGTGTCGGACCCGCTCCAGGTGACCCCGGCGCCCTGACCGGTCGATCGCGCACGACGGGAGGGCGGGCCACCGCGGCCCGCCCTCCCGGCTCTTCGCGGGCGATCGACGGCCTGCGCGCCGTGGTGCACACGGCCGGGGGGCTGGACGACGGAATCCTCGCCTCGATGACCCCGGCGCGGCTGGCGACGGTGTGGCGCCCCAAGGCCGAAGCCGCTTGGCAGCTCCACGAGTTGACCGCACACCGGGAGCTGGACGCCTTCGTGCTGTTCTCCTCGGCGGCCGGTGTGCTCGGCCACGCCGGACAGGCCAACTACGCGGCGGTCAACAGCTACCTGGACGAACTCGCCCGCCACCGGCGGCGGTCGGGGCTGCCCGCGCTCTCCCTGGCCTGGGGCCCCTGGACGGTCGGGATGGCGGCCGGCCGACCGGCCACCCCCGGCCTGACGCCCCTCACCCCCGCCGAGGGCGTGGCCGTGGTGCTGGTGGACACCCACCCCGTCCGGGACGAGGAGTGGCTCACCGAGCCGGCGGTCCCCGGCGCGCTCGGGCTCGACGAGCCCTGCCTCGCGGCGATGGGCGCCTACGTCCGGATCTTCCTGGGCTGGGAGGGGAAGACGACCGTCCCCACCCTGCGCCTGCGCGCCGGCGAGGTGCCGGGCGACCACCACTCGATCCTCGACGAGCACGTGGCCACCACGGCGGAAGCGATCCGCGGCCGGCTCGCCCGGACGCTGCCTCCCGGGCCGGCGGCCGGTCCGCCTGACACGGAGGGTGAGCCGGAACAAGGCCCGCGGTGACGGCGTCAGCGCGAGCCGTCCGCGCGCTGGGCGCGGGCGACAACCGCTACGACGCAGCCGATTTGTTCCGCCTCTGCCGGGATGCGGTCCTACCGGGCGGGGCCTGCGGCAAGGGCCCCGCCCTCAACTCCTTCGCCGTCGCACGGATGTTCCCGATCCCGGCGCAGCCGCGAGCCGGGTACGGGATGCCGGGCCCTGTGCGGACGTCGTCGTGCGCGCTGCGGACGTCATGGCCGGGGCTTGTGAGCGAACACCCACCGGTTTCCCTCCAGCGCGTCGTTCGGTTCGGGGAGGGGGCCGCGTCGGTGGCGGCGGGTGAATTCGAAGGGCGTGTGCATCGAGGTGGACCACCCCTTGGCCGTCAGGTCGCCCGCGGAGTCGGGTCGTGGACCTGTGTCGAAGAGGCGGAGCAGGTCGATGCCGATCTGTTCTCGCGTCGCCGTGTAGATCGGGCTGTCGCGGTACGCAAGCAGGTCCTTCTCCAGCTTGGCCTCGAAGGCCAGAGCGCTGCCTGCGGTGGTCAACCTGTCAACCGTGTCGATGAGGTACGTCTCGGCGGGGCCCGGCAGGTAGAAGAGGAGCCCCTCGGCCAGCCAGACGCTCGGCACGGCCGGGTCGAAGCCGGCGGTGGTCAGCGCGGTGACCCAGTCCGCGCGCAGGTCGACCGGTACGGGGACGCGCTTCACCTTCGGGGCAGCCGACAGGTCCGTGAGCACCCGCTGCTTGAAGGCCAGCACGCCGGCCCGGTCGATCTCGAAGACCGTCAAGTCGGACGGCCAGTCCAATCGGAAGGCGCGCGTGTCCAACCCCGCGCCCAACAGGACCACTTGGCGGGCCTTGGGACCGGCCGACCGGAGGAGGAAGTCGTCGAGGACCCTGGTCCGCAGGCCGAAGTAGCGGGCGAACCGCCCCCACAGCGGGTTGTCGTCCCCGCCCGGGACCTGCTCGATGCGTAGCGGCCAGTCCGTGCAGGCCGGGGCTGCGCGCACGAAGTGTTGCGCGTAGACGTCCTGGGCCAGGCTGTCGTGGCGGTGGGTCTCGATCGCCCGTGCCGCGGCGACCAGGAGGGCGGTCAGGCCCACACCTCCGTCCACGCCTTCCGCGTCCGTCTGCTGCGGCGCTGTGCGGGCCATGTTTCCTCCGTTGGCGGGAGCGGGGAGTGCGAGGTGTCCGCTCGTCGGATGGGGTGAGTCCGTGGTGTCGCCTGCCTCGCTCATCGGGCTGTCCGCTCCGGGAGCAGGACGGGTTTCACCACGCGGCCCGCGTCGCAGTCGCGTTCGGCCTCGTTGATGTCGGCCAGCGGGTAGGTGCGGATCAGCTCGTCGAAGGGGAAGCGGCCGGCCTGCCACAGCCCGGTCAGCCGAGGTATCAGCAGTCCGGGTACGGCGTCCCCTTCGCAGATGTGGCGGATGCTGCGGCCCCGGTCGAGCGTGCCCGGTTCGAGCGGCAACGCGGTGTGGAGGCGTGCCACCAGGCCGAGGCTGCCGGTGGGGCGCAGTGCTTGGAGCGCGTTGTTGATGAGCGGGGCCGAGGCCGTGGTGTCCAGGGCGTACTGCGCGCCGCCGTCGGTCAGCCGCCATATCCGTTCGGGCAGGCCGGCCGTTGCGGCCGGCAGTGGGATCGCGCCGAACCGTTCGGCCAGGGCGAGCCGTTGGGGATGCCGGTCGACGGCCACGGTCAGTACGCCGGCGGCGGTGGCCGCCATCACCGCGGCCAGGCCCACGGCTCCGGCACCGAGGACCGTCAGGGTGTCGCCGGGGCCCGAGCCGAAGGTGTTCAGCACGGCTCCGGCGCCGGTGAGGAAGCCGCAGCCGAGGGGCCCGAGCAGTTCGAGCGGCAGTGCGGGGTCGACCCGGACGGCATTGCGGGCCGGGACGAGCGCGTACTCGGCGAACGAGGACTGGCCGAACCAACGGGGGGCCAGCGCTTTCCCGGTCGCGTCGGTGAGCCGCGGCGGTTCCTCCTCGCGTCCTCCGTAGAGGTTGAGGGAGGCGAAGGAGTCGCAGTAGGCGGGGGCCGCGCTGCGGCAGTTCCGGCAGTGTCCGCAGGAGTCGAAGCTCAGCACGACGTGGTCACCCACGTTGATCGCGGCGTCAGGGCCGCCGCCCGTGCGCACCACGACCCCGGCGCCCTCGTGGCCGAGGACGGCGGGCAGCGGGCTGCGGCCGGCGGATCGCCGGACCGCGAGATCGGTCCGGCACATCCCGGAGCCCGCGATCTCGACCAGGATCTCGCCGGCGGCGGGTTCTGTCCGCAGGCTCACCTCCTCGACCGTGAACGGGTTCTCGTACGAGCGCAGTACGGCCGCCTGGAACTTCATCGTCACGCCTCCTGCGGGCGGTGGACGACGAACGGCCGGAGGTTGCCGTAGAGCCCCCACGGTCCGCCCGCGACGCCGACTCCGCTGTCCTTGACGCCTGCGAAGGGCTGGGCGAGGGACAGTTCGGCATGGTGGTTGATCCAGGCCGTGCCGCATTCGAGCCGGTCGGCCACCGCCTCGGCCCGGTCGAGATCGGTGCCCCACACCGAGCCGCCCAGCCCGAAGCCGGTGCCGTTGGCCGCGTCGACGGCTTCGTCGACGCTCCGGTACGGCAGCACCGGAAGGAC
Organism: Kitasatospora sp. NPDC001132; assembly: GCF_053598415.1. Classification (NCBI taxonomy): domain Bacteria; kingdom Bacillati; phylum Actinomycetota; class Actinomycetes; order Kitasatosporales; family Streptomycetaceae; genus Kitasatospora; species Kitasatospora sp. NPDC001132. Next base: position 105,530 of record NZ_JBSFKF010000021.1, read on the forward strand.
CGGTCCGAACTGTTCCTCGGTCACCACCGGACTGCCGGGTGGGACGTCGGTGAGGATCGTGGGAGCGAAGAAGTATCCCGGCCCGTCCAGCCGGTGGCCGCCGGACGCCGCCCGGGCGCCGCCTGCCAGGGCCTGCTCCGTAACCCGTTCGACCCGGGCCAGCTGCGAGGCGTTGTTGACCGGTCCCAGCCGTGTTTCGGGGTCGAGGCCGGGCCCGACGGCGACGGTCTTCGCGCGCTGGGCGAGGGCCTCGACGACCTCGGCGTGGAGCCGGGCCGGGACGTAGACGCGTTTGACCGCCATGCAGACCTGCCCGCAGTTGCGGAACGCCGCCCAGAACAGCCGGTCCGCGATCCGGTCCACGTCGACGTCGTCCAGCAGGACGGCGGCGTCGTTGCCACCCAGTTCCAGGGTGACCCGGGCGAGCGAGGCCGCCGCCGCTCCGGCGACGGCCCGCCCGGTGGGCACCGAACCGGTGAAGGTGACGTGGCGGATGCCAGGGTGGGACGCGAGGCGGGCACCGAGGGGTTCGCGGCCGGTGACGACGGTCAGTACGTCCTCGGGCAGGGCGGTGGCGAGGACGGAGCCGAGCCGCCGGGTGGCGAGCGGAGTGAACGGCGACGGTTTGAGGACCAGGGTGTTGCCCGCCGCGAGCGCGGGCGCGAACTTCGCCGCCGCGAGCTGGAGGGGAAAGTTCCAGGGCACGATCGCGGCGACGGGCCCGAGGGGGAGCCAGCGGATCTCGCTGTGCACGGGCCGACCGTCGTCGATCCGGCGGGTCCGGGGGGCCAGGTCGGCGAAGTAGCGCAGGCGGGCCGCAGTACGGGCGACCTCCGCGGACGACTCGGCCAGAGGCTTGCCCTGTTCCCGGGTGAGCAGCCGGGCGAGGTCGTCGCCGGCCGTCTCCACGGCGTCGGCAGCGCCGCGCAACGCGGCGGTACGGGCGGCGGGGTCGGCGCGCCAGCCGCGCCAGGCCCGCTGGGCGCGGGCGACCACGTCGTCCAACTCGCCCGGCTGCTGGTCGGGGGCCTCATCGAACGCCTCCCCGGTGGCCGGGTCGACGACGGAGAAACGTACGGCCCGGCGTCCGGGCACGCTGTCGGCCTCAGGTTTCGGCATGCCGGAGGTCAATTCGCGGCGGGGACGCCGACGGCGTGCTCACGTGCCTGCCGGTCCATCTCCGCCCGGAAGGCGGTCACCAGGTGCGGCTGAATCCGCCCGGCGTTGCGGTCACCGCCCTCGCAGACCGCTCCTCGCACGCCCACGATGTCCGTGCCCATGCGGGTCAGCGGGCCGAGGTCGGCCTGCGTGACACTGCCCGCGAGGGCCGCGAGCAGACCCGAGGCGTGGGCCAGCCGTACGAACTCGGCGCAGACCTCCGGAGGAACGTGGTCGAACAGTCGCGTCCCGTCCTTGGCGGCGGTGTCGAGCATGGCCGCGTCGGCACCGGAGCGGGCGGCGATGTCGGGTACGGCGAGCGGGTTGACGCAGCCGATGCGGTGGGCGTCGGCGTAGCCGGAGGCCACGACGAGCGCGTCGGGGCGGTGGTCCTTCACCGCCCGGACGACCGCTCGCATGACCTCGATGCCCTGATCGGGCGTCGTGCATCCGTAGAGGCCGACCTTGATGTACGTGGCGCCGGAGACGACCGCGCCGAGCGCGGCCTGCGCCACCGTGCCGGGCTTGTACGGGACGTCCCCCACGGTGGCGGACACCGGCTTGTCCGCCGGTACCGCGTCGCGGACCTCCCTGATGACCCAGGGGAAGTTGGCTCCGAGCGAGCCCTCGTCGGGCTTTTTGACGTCGACGATGTCCAGGTGCTCCGCTGCCTTCGCGCAATCGAGGGCTTCCTCGACGCTGTCCGGGGAGATGAGAAGCAACACCGTGAGCTCCTTCCGCCGCATGTCCACCTGGCCGAGGGACAGGGGCGCGGATCGTCTGGTTCATGTGCGGTGCGCTCATCATTTCCGCTACCCGTGGGCACCGGTAGGGCGCGCAGAGCTCGCATGGGGCGCTCATGCCCACGTGGTGTGCGCCGTGCATGGCGGAGCGAATGGGGCCCACTGCGACATCTCGCCCGACGGAGGTCGAGTGCCTGCACGTTCCGGGGCCGGACCGCAGCCACCTACGAGATCGCCATCACCGACGACCTGACCTGCCTGCTCCGCGACATCTGACCGCAGTGTGCTTGCGGCCGGTCGGCTGCGCTCGATCGAAGCGGCGCCGTCGGCGTGTTCGCTGCAACGGTCCCCGCAGCGGGCCGGCCGGCTGGGATACCGCGGGCACGGTGAATCGACTGGTCCATGCCAAGTCGCCTTGTCTCCTTGGCCGCTGAGCCCTTCTCGGCGCCCCCGCCCGTCAGAGGCACCAGCCGGCCGCCGGAGCGCCGGCAGCCATGGTCAGCCACCTGCGCGAGGCGTGAAGGCTGACGACCTACATCTCATCACCCCGGTCAAGGTCGGGAAGCGTCTCGCCGAACCGCTCCAGCGCCGCCTCCGGCCCGCAGCCGAAGGCGCGGCCGATGTACTCCCAGGTCATCAGGTTGTCGCGGGCCCTGTGGCCGGCCAGCAGCGCGGTCGAACCGGCGGCGCGCTCGAACCGGGCGGCCGCACGCACGGCGGCGTACGGCCTGCTCTCCGTCAGGTCGCAGATGCGGTCCACCAGCGCCGCGACCAGCTCCTCGACCTCGCGCGGCACCACACCCTCGGCCAGGTCGACGTGCCACTCCCAGTCCGCGAACGGCCCGGTGGCCTCGCCCACCGCCTCGGTCGCCTGGTCGTCACCGAAGTCCAACAGGTGCACCCGCTCACCCCGCCAGCCGCAGCTGCAACCACCGCGCACGGCGGCGGCCCGAGGGCCGTCCGCGCCGTTGTAGAGCCACCAGGTGGTGCGCCCGTCCGGCAACGGCGCCGGCTCGCTGCCGTCCGCCAACACCGCCGCCGGAAAACCCCGATGGCGCCCGCTCTCGTCAACCCATGGCATGCCGTGTCCCTCGCGTCCCGGGAGTACGGGTACCAGGGTTCTCAGCCTGTGACGCACTGTCAAGGCGTCACGGCAACCGGTGCGATCCGCAGCCCAGGGCGGCGCGCACCAGCCGCCGCGCGCCGGTCCTTCTCGCTGTTGGTCAGCGTCCTGGGCTGGGAGGCGCTGCTGGGGGAGGTGGCGGGCGGTGGCCAGCCGGTGGGGGCTGAGCCGGGCGGTGGCCGGGCGCAGGCCGAGGCCGGCGGCGAGTGCCTCGGGGGCGCGGTTGGGGTCGCAAGCAGGCGGTGTTGCGTCGGCGGTCAAGCCGCTCGGCCCGCACCAGCTCTTGCCCGGCCCGGGTCGGCGGGCCGTCCCTGGGACGGCCCGCACACCGACGGCCCACCGCCCGGGGGTGGTGGGCCGCCTGGGCGGGCGCCAGGTGTCCGCCGTCAGTCCGCGGTCGGCGGCACGACGGACAGCTCGGCCCCGCCGGTGACCCGCAGCAGCTCCTGGTACGTCATCGGCACGACGGTGTGCGGGTGCCCGGCCGCCGCCCACAGCACCTCGTACCCCTGCAGCGCGGTGTCGACGACGGTGCGCAGCGGGGCCGGGTGGCCGGTCGGGGCGACGCCGCCGATGGCCTGGCCGGTGGCCTCGCGGACCTGGTCCGCGGAGGCCCGGGTGATCCGCCCGGCGCCCAGCTCCGCCGCCAGGTAGCCGGTGTCGACCTTGTGGGCGCCGCTGGTCATCACCAGCAGCGGTTCGCCGTCGCAGCTGAATACCAGGCTGTTGGCGATCGCCCCGACCTCGCAGCCGAGGGCGGCGGCGGCCTCGGCGGCCGTGCGGGCGGAGTCGGGCAGGACGACGATCTCACCGGCGACGCCGGCGGCTGTCAGGGCTTCGGCGACGGCGACGCTTCGTGTGGGAAGGGGTGCACTCATCGCCCCATCATGCCCTTTCCGGATCCGGCCGTCACACTTCCCACAGTGGCGCGCGCGGCCGCGCTGAGCACCGCCCGTACACCGGCCGTGAGCACCGAGGCGTCCCGCCCGGCGCCCCAGACCACCGGGCCACCGCCGCCCGCCCGCGCCTCCACGTAGGCGATCGCGTCCGGGCTGCCGGCGACCTTGTGCTCGGTGAAGGAGAGGATCTCCACGCCCACCGCGTCCGCGACGGCGTCCACCGGCCCGGCGCCGCTGCCCGGGCGGCCGTCCACCTCGGCCCGCTCTCCGTCGACCCGCCAGACCGGATCGGCGCCGGCCGCCAGGTACTCGGCACGGAACAGCTCGAACCAAGAGCCGGTGCTATGCCCCTGACCATGCCTGAGTCAGTGTGCTGTGAACCCTTGGGTGGACGGGGCTCGTTGACGTGCGTTACGGCGCCCTGGGCCTGGCGCGCGCCCGAGTGGTCACCACCGGGTGCGGGCCGGGCGCGTCACCACCCGCCGCGCGTCGCGATCCCGATCCCACGCCCTCGTGCGTGCAAGAACGAGCGCTCACTTTGAGGTCGGATGCCCCTCCTGTGCCACTGCCACCCCCTCCCCCAGGGGAGGGGCCACCGGCCGGGGCACCGGAGGCCGCGTCCGGGCCCCGGTGCACCCGCTCGGTCCGAACGGCGGCATCGCCCGGCACCAGCGACCCGGAGGAGAACCCCCGTGACCACGCCCGTCCCGTCCCGCACCGCCCTGGTCAACGGCAGCTTTGAGCAGCCCACCGTCGCCAGCGACTACGCCCTCCTTCCCGACGCCTCCAAGAGCCAGGCGCCGAACCACGTCCCGGGCTGGCTGACCACCGCCACCGACCACCACAGCCACGGGTAAGGGGAACGGCACTGGCCCGCATGCCGGGGCATCGCCGTCCGGCCCGCACCTCCGTCCGGGGCGGACCGTCTTCTCCGGACGATCACGCCGACCAGCCGACGCCGGCGGCGAGGTGAAGTCCTGAACGGTGCCGTCTCCCACGTGGGCCCGGGCGCGCCGGGCGTGCGACAAGCGGCGTCACAACCGAAGTGCTTCCATCCGACGATCCGCCTGTTGTTGCCCTCCCGCGCGCCGTCGCGCGCTCTTTCCTGCGGGGCCCGCCGGGGCCGATCCTTGCTCGGGGCTCGATCGCCGGCGATCAGCGCCGTGACCTCGACCGATGGGACGGGTCGTCGCAGTACCGCTTCCGGTCCGGCCGGTCCGACACGTGCTCCACGAGCGTTCCACGGCACGCCGAAGCGCGCGGGGGAGCCGGAACGCGACCGGTGCCCACGAGCCCGCCGGATCACGACTGTACGTACCCGGGGTGCCGACCCCGGGGCCGAGACTGCCCGAGATCCCTGTCCACCCGTACCAGGCCTTCAACCCAGGTGTGTTCTCCGCAGGAGAGGAACCCCCATGGCCATCGGAGTCCGACTGCCGCGCGCAATCGCCGCGGTGGGCATCGCCGTCCTCGCCGCCGCGGCCGCCATCCCGCTGACGGCGTCCCCCGCCGCGGCCGTCACGGCGCCCATCTGCCTGAGCGGCAACATCCAGTACGACTACCAGTCGGCCGAGGCCGGCACGACCAAACCCACGATGACCAAGCCGGTTCGCAACGCGAACATCTCCCTGTGGGGAGCCGAGAAGTCCACCGACACCCCGCACCAGCTCACCGCCGACTACCAGTACACCGCGGTGAGCGACGGCAGCTTCAACCTCTGCTACACCCCGGTCACCACGACCTCGATGAGCAGCCTGTGGGTGCGGGCCCGCACCGAGAGCACCAAGCTGTGGAAGGTCAGCGACACCAGCGGCAACCCCTACACGCTGGACTCGACGCACCTGACCAACGTCACCGTCAGCAGCAGCCTGGGCACGTACAAGCCCGTCACCGCCGACGCCCGGGCCTGGCACGCCTTCGACACCGTCAACCTCCTGTGGTGGAGCCGCAACAACCCGCTCAGCATCTGCTGGTCCGCCCACGAGCTCAACAACGGCGCCTGCACGGAGATCAACCTCCAGTGGTACGCCACCTCCACCGACGGCCCGTACTACGACCTGGCGAACACGGTCCACCTCTCCGCCGCCGACCCCGACTCCGAGCACACCGTGCTCCACGAGTCCAGCCACTTCCTCATGCAGCGGCTGTACAACGGGTCGTTCCCGCCCGTCACCAACTGCAGCCCGCACTACATCAACCTGGTCAGCTCCGGCAGCTGCGCCTGGACCGAGGGCTTCGCCGACTCCGCCGCCGCCTACATCCTGGGCGACTACCGCTACGTGTGGTCCGACGGCAGCAGCTACCCGTTCACCTACACCACCAACTGGAACACCGGGGACCAGGTGCAGGGCAACGTGGACGGCTCGCTGCTCGACCTGTGGAACAACGTGGACGGCGGATGGAACGGCACCATCAGCGTGCTGACCACGCACACCCCGTCGACGTTCGCCGACTACTTCAAGACCGACCGGCCCGCCGCCGTGCCCCCGCTGGCCACCACCGGCGCCGCGCTCACCTACCTGGCGAACCACACCATCGACTACGGCCCGACCATCGTGGGCGACAACCAGTACCACGCCCTCACCAACGGCAACGGCCTGGCCCTGGAACGCGCCGGCCAGTGCGTCATGACCGCCAACGTCGTCGCCGACATCAACGCCTACGACGCCACCCACGCCTCCGAGAAGTGGAAGCTGGACACCAACGCGGACGGCACCGCGAGGATCTACGACAGCTGTCCGACACCCCTCACCCTGACCGCCCCCACCGCCGCCGGAGGCCAGGCCACCCTGCAGGCCTTCAACGCCGCCAACACCGCCCAGAAGTGGCAGGTCACCAAGAACGGCAGCGGCAACCTCACCATCACCAACCCCGCGACCGGCTACGTCCTCGACACCACCAGCTTCAACACCGGCGCCCCCGTCACCGTCTACCCCGCCGCCGCCAACCGCTACTCCCAGAACTGGGCCACCCTCAGCTGACCCGACAGGGGCGACCAGCACGCCGGTCCGCCGCACAGGTCGACCTCGACCTGTGCGGCGGACCCGTACACCGGTGTGCCGACCGGACGAACCGGAGCCGGATCGGCCCCGCCCAGGAGGAACTACTGCGCCACGTCCAGACCCACGTCCAGGCGAAGCTGCGGGTGGCCGCCGAGGGCGTCGGACCCGGGAGCGTCACCATCCAGGCCGGGAGGCCGTGATGGCCGTCAACTCGACTGCCGAACAGGACGATTCCATCTTCGGCCAGCCGAGCGCATCGACCTCCACAGCGCACCCGACCGTCGCAGGCCAGCACGATCCAGGCCCGCAGAGCCAACGCCTGGGCGGACGAGGCTCTGCGGGCCCACCGTGTCAACGCAGCCCGCTCCTCGTCGGACAGCAGCAACGGCGTCAAGGCCGGACCTCGACGACGCACCGGGATCTCAGGAGCAGAAGAGCTCACACACAACCAACGACGGATCTCCGGCGCAGGACAGTACGGTCGGTCCCACGACCGAGCCCGGAGCCGTGCGGCTGTCCGGGCGGCGGGACCGAGGAATGTGCCGAGATCCCTGGTGCGGGCCCTTGCCACCGTGCGGTCGCCACCGTTGAGTGGGGACATGACCACCCCTGGGTACGCGGCCGCCGAGCGGGTCGTCCTGCGGATCGCCGCCCTCCCCGTCGGCGCTCTCGACCGACTGGGTCCGCGGGCCGCCCGGTGCGACCCGGACGGGACCGACGAGGAGCTGGCCGCGTACGTGACGGCCCTGGCCTCCCACCCGGTGCTGCGCGAGGCGGTGGAGCTGGCGAGCGACTCGCTCGCGTCGGCGCTGCGGCAGATCGAGCAGGGCCGGGTGCCGCGGCGCGGGCGGCTGGTCGCGGTGGCCGTGGCCCTGACGAAGTACGCCCTGCGGATCACCCGGCGCCCGACCCCCTTCGGAACCTTCGCCGGGGTCGCCCTCGCGGAGCTGACGCCCGAGCCCTACGCGCGGGTCGGCGAAGCGCACCGCAAGTCGGTGCGCCCGGACGCCGAGTGGTTCGCGGGGGTCGTCGACGCGTGCGTGGCGGCGGGCGGGCCGGTCGGCGACGCGCAGGTCGTCGTCAACGACCTGTGCCGGATCCGCGGTGACCGGCTGCACCTGCCGTGGGCGGCACCGGCGGACGGCGCCACGGCGGGGCGGGAGCGATCGGTCCGGCTGGGCCCTGCGGTCCGGTTCGTGTACGAGCGCGCGGCGCTGCCCGTGCGGTTCTCCACCCTGGCTGGGGAACTGGTGGAGCGCGGGCTGGCACCTGCACCGCAGTGGGCCGACCTGCTGCTGCGCCGACTCATCGCGGCACGGTTCCTGCTCACCTCCCTGACGGCCGAGGTGATCGGCGCCACCGCGCTGGACGAGCTGTGGCTGCGCGCCGTCCCGGGGACGCGGGCGGTGCCGGCCGGGGCACGGGAAGCGCTGGAGGCCTACGCCCGCACGCCGCCGGGTGACGGGCGCGAGGAGCTGCGCCGGGCGAAAGCGGTGCTGCGCGGGGTTTTCGAGTCGGGGCCTCCGCCGCTCCAGGTCGACATGCGGGCGGACGCCGCGGTGGGCCTGCCGCCCGCTGTCGGCCGCGAACTGGAGCACCTGGCGGCCTCGCTGTGGCGGATGTCGCCGCACCACGGCATCCTGCCGCACCTGGACGCCTATGCCGCGGCTTTCACCGAGCGGTACGGCGACGGGCTGGCGGTGCCGTTGCCCGAACTGACCGACCCCCACCGGGGCCTGGGGCTGCCGGGTGCCGCCCGGCCGGCGGCGCACCGTCGGCCGCGGCCGGGCGGGGAGCGGGACGCGGCACTGGCCCGGTTGGTGCACGACGCGCTGCGCGACGGCGGCCGGGAGGTCCTGCTGGGCGAGGAGACACTGCGGCGGCTGGAGGTCGCGCACGACGGCGAACCGGGCCCCGCGTCGCTCGAACTGTTCGTCCAGGTCCTCGCGCGGAGCGTGCCGGAACTGGCGGCGGGTGACTTCACGTTGCTGCTGTCGCCGTCCGGCGGCTCGGAGAGCGCGGGCGCCTCGGCGGGACGCTTCGCCGGCCTCCTCGGGACCCGCGAGGTCGCGGCCCTGGTGGCGGAACCCGCACCGCCCGGGGCACTTCGCGCCCAGGTGATGTTCGAGCCGGCCGGCGCACGGCACCGCAACATCAGCCAGGTGCCCCGGCTGCTGGACCAGGTCCTGCCAGTCGGGGTCTTCACCGACCGGTCGGCCCCCGGCACGCTGGACTGGCGGCGGCTGGCCGTCGTCGCCGACCGGGGCCGACTGCGGCTGGTGGAACCGGAGCGCGGCCGGGAGATCGTCGTGCGCAAACCGCACCTGCTGAGCGCGACCGCGGCGCCGCCGCTCGTGCGGTTCCTGCTGGAGCTGTCCACGGTGCGTCAGGCGACCTGGTCGCCGTGGCGCTGGGGGGCGATGGACGCCCACCCGTTCCTGCCGCGGGTGCGGCACGGGCGCGTGGTGGTCACCCCGGCCCGGTGGCGGCCGGCACCGGGCATGCTCGGCCCGGAGGTCCCGGCGGCCCGGTGGCGGGCGGCCTTCGAGGAGTGGCGGTCGTCGCTGGGCGTGGCCCGGCACGTGCTCGCGGCGGCCGGGGACCGGGTCTGCGCGCTCGACCTGGACGAACCGCTGCACCGCGAGGTGCTCCGGCAGGAGCTGCGCGACGGCAGCGTCGAGGTGCAGGAGGACCTGGCTTCCGCCCCCGATGCCTTCGGCTGGCTCGGTGGGCACGCCCACGAGATCGCGGTGTCACTGACCCGGCTCCCCGATCCCACGGCGCGGCCGGCCCGGCCCGCCCCGGTGCCGCCGGTCTCGCCCGTGCCCCTCCACAGCCCCGGCGGGGAGTGGCTGTACGTCAAGCTGTACGCGGCCGCGCAGGAGCACGACCGGCTCCTGGCCGGACCGTTGGGGCGCCTCCTGGAGGCGGTGCGGGAGTCGGGGCACACCGACCGCTGGTTCTTCACCCGGTACCAGGACCCGGCCCCGCACCTGCGGCTGCGGCTGCACGGCGATCCGGCGGTGCTGCTGCGCGAGGTGCTGCCGGTGCTGCACGCGGGCCTGACGCGGCTGCGGGAGGCAGGGCTGGCCGGCGACTGGGTGCTCGACGGCTACCGCCCGGAGCAGCAGCGCTACGGCGGCCCGGCTGCCCTGGCACTGGCGGAGGAGGTCTTCGCCCTCGACAGCCGGGCGGCGCTCGGCCTGATTCCGGTGTGCGCCGCGGGCGGCGATGGCCTGCCGTCGGAGATCGTGGCGGCGGCGCAGCACGGCGTCCTGCTCGACGCGCTGGGTGACTGGCCGTGGTGGGAGTGGGTGGACCGCCAGTACCCCAACACCGAGGAAGGCCGGCAGTTCTACCGGCGCCACCGGGCGGCGGCGCTCGCCCGGATCGTGCCGGGCCGCTGCCTGCAGGCGTTCGGCGGGCTGCCGGGAGCCGGGGCGGTGGCGACGCTGTGGGCGCGGAGCGGTGCGCCGCGCCGTTTCGGCGAGGCCGTGATCGGCGCGCCGCTCGACGAGCGGACCTCGGTGGCCGTCGACGGGCTGCTGCACATGCAGCACAACCGGCTGATCGGCCCGGATCGTGGGCACGAGACCCGCACGCTCGCGGTGCTGCGGGGCGTGGCACGCGACCACCTCGGCAGCCTGCGCCACCGGAGCGCCGGCCCCGGTTGACCGGCGGGACGGGGGTCAGTGAAGCTGGTGCCGCACCAGCCGGGCGAACGGGCCGTCGGCGTCGGCCATCAGCGCGGCAGGCGTGCCCTGTTGGACCACGCGGCCTGCGTCGAGCACGACGACGTGGTCGGCGTTCACGACGGTGGAGAGCCGATGGGCGATGACGATCCTGGTCGCCCGCTGCCGCAGCGTACTGTCGGCGACGACCGCCTGGGTCACGTTGTCGAGCGCGCTGGTGGCCTCGTCGAAGAACAGGACGCGGGGCTGCCTGATCAGGGCCTGGGCGATGGCGAGGCGTTGCCGCTGTCCGCCCGACAGGGCGCCGCCGTCGCTCAGCAGCGTCTGCATGCCCATCGGCATGGCGGCGATGTCCTCGTCGAGTCCGGCGAGCCGGGCGGCCTGCCACGCCTCCTCGAGGGTGTGACCGCGTTCGGCGGTGATGGCCTGCAGGATTGTGCCGTCGAGCGGCCGTGCGTGCTGGGTGACCACGCCGCACTGCCGCCGGACGGCGGTGACGTCCAGGGTCGCCAGGTCGCGGCCGTCGTAGCGGATCACCCCCGAGGACGGCTGCTCGAAGCCGAGCAGCAGGCGTAGCAGGGTCGACTTGCCGCAGCCGCTGGGGCCCACCACGGCGAGCATCTCCCCGGGACCCACCCGCAGACAGACGTCCCGCAGCACCGGTACACCGGGTTCGTAGCCGAAGGAGAGGTGCTCCACGGTGATGTCACCGGCGAGCCGGCCAGGCGCTTCCGCGTCCGCGCCGGCCTCCGGCGGGTGCGCGAGCAGCGGGCGCAGCCGGGTGAACAGCGGTACGGCGGCCAAGGCCGAGTTCAGCGCGACGGCGACCTGGACGGCACTGCTGACGGTCACCGAGAGCGAGGCGTAGAACGACAGGAACCGCGCCTCGGAGGCCCCGGCACCGACGGGACCGGACGCCAGGAAGACGACGGTCGCACACAGCGGCGGGAAGCAAGCGGCCAGCACGGACACCGTGTTCTGCAGGCGCACCGCCCGGCGGGTCGCCCACTGCTGGTCGCGGTAGCGTTCCGCCCAGTCGGCGACGACGCGGTCCTCCGCGCCGGCCACCCGGATCTTGGTGTGCGCGCGCAGCAGGTGGAAGACCCGGTCGGTCACGGCACTGCTGCGGGCCAGCAGTTCCTCCTGGGCCCGGGCCTGCAGGAGACCGAGCCGGCCGAGCACGGCGACGGCGGCGAGGATCGGCCCGGTCGCGACCAGGGCGAGTGGCACGCTGATCCAGTACATCAGCGCCAGGCCGACCACGACGGCCCCGGCCGAGTGCAGCATCAGGGAGGTCAGGCCCGCCAGCGCGGTGCGCCCGGCCAGGACGCCGAGGACGGTCTGGGCGAGCTCGCCGGTGGAGTGGCGGCTGAAGAACCGCACCGGCAGCCGCAGCAGCCGGTCCCACAGCGCCGCTTGGGCGGTGGCCTCCAGTCGTCCCTCCAACCGCAGCAGGGAGGCGTTCTCGACCACCCCGAAGACCGCTGACGCCAGGCCGGCCGCAACCAGCGCCAGGCACAGCTGCGTGATGCTGCCGGTGCGCCCGGCGGGCACGTAGGAGCCCAGGACGGTGCCGGTGGCCAGCGGTACGAGGAAGGCCAGGAGCACGGCGGCGAGCGCGGCTGCGACCATCCGGGCGGTGTCGGCCCGCGAACCGCGCATCGCGTGCCGCAGCAGGTCGCGCAGCCGCAACGGCCCGGCGGGCAGCGGGCGGTGGAAGGTGACAGCGGTCCGCTCCAGGGTCGCGGCGGTGCGCCCGGTGACGCGCGAACTGCCCCCGTCGGGGTCCAGCAGCTGGTAGCGGCCCCAGCGCCGCAGCAGGGCGACGGGGGTGCCGTCGGCCGTGCGGTGGCCCAGCAGCGGGCCGTGGTCGGAGCGCCACCAGGGCCCGGTCAGGGCGATCCGGCGGGCCCGGGTGCCGGTGCGGCGTTCCAGGTCCGCGACGGGGTCGCTCTCGCCTCCGGGCCCGGCCAAGGGTCCGGCGGGGGTCGGAGCGGGGGCACAGGCGGGGGCGAGGGGCAGGCCGAGGGCCACGGCGACGGCGGCGTAGCGGTCGGCCGCGTCCGCACCCTCCCCGGGGGCGACGGCCGCGACACGCCCGGGAGCGACCGCGGCCCGCAGGGCGTCCGACGCACGCCGCCGGGCATCCCGGTCGGCCTGCCTGGAGGCGGCCGCCTGACGGTCCCGGCGCCGTTCCCGGGTGTCGATGGCCGTCTCGGCGGCGTGCAGGGCGTCGGCGAGGTGTGCTGCGGCACGGTCGTGCACGGCAGTGCCGGTGCGGTCCTGCCCACTGTGTGCGGTGGGTACGGCGCCGGTCGGTGGTGCCGCGCAGAGGCTGGGGCCCGGTGCGGACGCGGCGGTGAAGTCGGCCAGCACGCCCAGGACGGTGTCGACGCCGAGGTCGAGGGCGGTGAGCTCGGGGCCGGTCAGGGGGTCGGCGGGGTCCTCGGGCAGGTCGATGGCGCGCAGCCGGGCGTCGGCCAGGGGACGCAGAACGAGCTGGTGGCGGGGTCCGGCGGCGGGGGCGGCCAGGACGGCACCGGGCCCCAGCCGGGCGAGGTGGTGCCAGGGGCCTCCCGTCCCCGCCGGGTCGGCTGCGAACAGGTCGGCGGATCCGGCCGCGACCACCCACAGCACGCCGGTGGAGGTGAGGGTGAGGGGCCGCTGACCGGCGGGTTCGCCGCGGCGGGCGAGGGAGGGCACGGGGTCGGGAGATGCCGGTGCGGCGGTCCGGGATTCCATGTCAGCCCTCCTTGACCAGCCGGCTGTACAGCCCGCCGGCGGCGAGCAGTTCGTCGTGCGTGCCGCGTTCGCGCACCCGCCCGTCGTCGAAGACGATGATCTCGGCGCTGTCGCGCACCGTGCTCAGCCGGTGGGCGATGACGACGACGGCGCAGCCGCGGCGGCGCAGCCGGTCGGTGACGACGGCTTCGGTCTCGGAGTCCAGGGCGCTGGTGGCCTCGTCCAGGACGAGCAGGCGGGGGTTGCGCACCAGCGCGCGGGCGATCTCCAGGCGCTGGCGTTCACCGCCGGAGAAGTTGCGGCCGTCCTCGGCCACCTGGCAGTGGATGCCGCCGGGGCGCGCGAGGACCGCGTCGAGGACGGCGGCGTCCCGCAGGGCGGCGACGACGTCCTCGTCCGGTACGGAGGGGTCCCACAGGGTGATGTTGTCCCGCAGGCTCGCCTCGAACAGCACGACGTCCTGCTCGACGGAGGCCACGCAGGAGGTCAGGGCCTGGCGCGGCACGTCGTCCAACGGGCGTCCGTCGAGGGAGACGCTGCCGCTCCAGGGCCGGTGCAGGCCCAGCGCGAGGCGGGCGACGCTGGACTTGCCGCTGCCGGAGGCACCGACGAGCGCGACCTGCCGACCGGGCCGCACGGTCAGTGACACGTCGTGCAGCAGTGGGGGCCGGGTCGGGTTGTAGCCGAAGCTGACACGGTCCAGGACCAGGTGACCGGTCAGCCGGTGCGGTGCGCCCTGCCCGTCGGACAGCGGCTCGGGCTCCGCGGGGGTGCCCCCCGCGTCCTCCGCGTCCTGCGGGGGAACGTCCTCCACGTCCCGGAGGCGGGCGACGAGGACGCCGAAGTCCTGGAGGCGGCCGACGGAGGCGGTCAGCTGGGCCAGCGGGACGCTGAAGCCGGTGACGAACACCTGGAAGGCCGCCAGCGCCCCGATGCTCAGCTGCCCGTGGGCCGCCTGCACCCCGCCGATCAGGAGCAGCAGGGCTCCGTTGACGGCGGCCACCGTCGGGGCGACCGCCATCAGCAGCGAGCCGACGGCGTCGACGCGTTGGCGCCTCGTCACCACCGTGGCCAGGGCGCTCGTCCAGCGCCGGAAGTTTTCGGCCTCACCGCCGGTCGCCTTGAGCATCTCGATGAGCTGGAGGCTGTTCACGGTGGTCGTGAAGAGCCGGGTCTCGTCGGCCGCCAGCAGGGTGGCGCTGTCGGCACGGGCCCTGGCCGCCTGGCGCGCGGCGGCCAGGTTCACCAGGGACAGGGCCACGGTCACGCCGGTGAGCCAGGTGTCGTACGTCGCCAGCAGGGCGAGGTAGACCGCCGCCGTCAGGGCGTTGACGGCGAGGTTGGTGACATCGGTGGACAGCACGGTGGCCACGTCGTCGTTGGAGGTCATGCGGCGGGTGAGGTCGGCGGTGCTGCGCCCGCCGTGGAAGGCGGTGGGCAACCGCAGCAGGTGCCGCAGGAAGCGCACCGAGGAACGGGTGGCGGCGACGAGGCGGACGCGCAGCACGAATCCCTGGCGTAGCGCGGTCACCCCCGCGGTGAGCAGCACCGTGGCGGCCATGAGGGCGAGGATGAGGGCCTGGGGCTGGTCGCCGTGCGGCAGGACCAGGTCGACGAACCACCGGGTGAGCGCGGGCAGGGCGATGCCCGTGAGGGTGGTCAGCACCCCGCAGAGCAGGATGAGCCACAACAGGGGAGCGGTGCCGGCGAGTCGTCCGTGCAGTCCGGCGAGCGGGCCGGGCCGGCGTCCGGCCCGCACGAAATCGCCGCCGGGGTTCATGGTCAGGGCGAGGCCGGTGAAGCTCTCGTCGAACTCCTCGGCCGAGACGCTGCGGCGGCCGAAGGCCGGGTCGTTCAGGTGGACCAGGTGCCTGCCGAAACGGCGGCTGAAGCCCTCGACGACAAGGAAGTGGTTGAACTGCCAGTACACGACGGTGGGTTGGCGCAGGGCCGCCAGCTGACCGGGCTCCAGACGCCGTCCCTGGGCGTTCATGCCGTAGCTCCGGGCGGCCCTGACCAGGGCCGCGGCGGTGGCGCCGTCCCGCGAGACCCCGCACGCGATCCGCAGTTCCTCCAACGGCACGTGGCGTCCGTGGTGTCCCAGCACGATGGCCAGGCTCGCGGCGCCGCACTCCGCGGCCTCCATCTGCTGGACGCGCGGGGTGCGCACCCGGCGGTGCCGCACGGCCGTCGGCATCAGGACACCACCAGGCTGACCGGCCTGACCGGCGGCAGGTCGATGGCGGCACTGACCAGGGTGCGGGTGTCGATCGGGTAGGGCGGCCCCTGCGGCGTGGACCAGCGGTAGCCACTGACCGTGTTGCCGGGCAGGAGGCGCACGATGACCCGGACCGGCTCGCCCCGGGCCACGAAGTCGCCGGCGAGTTCGGGGTCGGCCAGGAAGGCCGCGAGCTGTTCGCGGCTCTGGGGGCGGGCCCCGACCTCCTGCACGGTGCCGCGCACCACGCCGTACTTCTGGTCGGGGACCGACAGCACCGCGAGGTCCACGTGCTGGCCGGGCCGGACGCGGGCGGCGTCGGCGGGCGGCAGGTAGAGGGCGGCTTCGAGCGGGGAACCGGCCGGACCCGGTTCGATGACGGCCAGGGTGTCGCGGACGGTCACCTGCCCGCCGACCACGGCCAGCACGGAGGCCATCCGGCCGGCCGAGGCCGCCCGCATCACGTGCGGCCCGTCGGCGCCCGCGACGGTGAAGAGCACGGCGCCGGGCGTGAACTCGGCGCCCTCGGGTACGGGGGCATCGACGATCTGGCCGGCCACCGGGCTGCGCAGGGCCGTGCTGCCGGCCGCGCGGGTCAGGACTCCGGGGGCGTGCACGGTCTGCGGCAGCGATCCGGCGCAGGCCCACACGGCGCCGCCCGCCACGAGGACCGTGGCCAGCGCGAGCAGCAGCACGCTGCGGGTGCCCGCGAGCACGACCGGGACATCCGACTCCTCGGCCCGGCCGAGTCTGGCCAGGGCGCGGCGACGGAACTCCATACGGGTGTGCACCTTTCGCTTGGCGGGTGCCCGGGCCGGCCGCGATCCGGCGGGAACCGGCCGTCGCCGGCCCGGGCACCCGGTCGATCAGGTGTTCAGCAGGCGCGGGATCGGCAGGGAGGCGCCGGAGACGTCCTCCAGCTCCTCCTCGGTGATGATGATCTCGGTCGCCGCGAGTTCGGCGTCCACGTCCTGGGCGGCATCGATGTCGTTCGCAGCCATGCCTTTTTCCTTTCTCTTGAGACAGGAATGTCCTGGTCGGACGCCTCAAGGTTCGGACCGGCCTGATTCCGGGTCAACGGATTCCGGGAGATGTGACGGTAGGTCCCTCGGTGATCCGCGGCGTTCCGGTGCCGGCCGGCGGACGATGCCCGCGCGGTGGAGGGTGCGGACGAGCGTCACGGCCGCCTCCTCGGTGACGCCGGGGATGTCGCGGGCGCACCACGGGACTTGACCGCCCTGGCCCCACCGGGTCGCCAGGAAGCGGGCGGCGGGGCCCTGGAGCGTCAGGGACCGGTCGGCGAGGTCCAGCCGCAGCCGTCCGCCGTCGCCGTGGACCATGTCGAACAGGCTCTCGGGGACCAGGACGACGGGGGTGTCGGCGTCGACGGCGGGGCCCAGGGCCGCGGCGACGGGAGCGACATGCGGTTCGTGGTAGCCACCGCGCACCAGCCTGGCGACGCCGTCGGCGAAGGCGGCGCTGTCCACCCGGGCCAGCGCCTCGGTCAGCTCCCGCCGCACCTCGTCGGTCACTTCGGCCAGCCGACCGGTGTCGCGGGCCAGGCCCCACGGCAGTTCGGCGCGCAGTCCGGTGAACTCGCCCTTGCGGCTGCCCAGGTGGCGTACCAGCTGCTCGGCGAGCCAGTGCCGGGTGAGCATCGGCACGAACCCGAGGGTGACGTGCACCGAGGGCTCGTCGGTGGCGGTGCCGCTGTGCAGCCAGCCGCGGGGGATCCACAGCACGTCGCCGGGGTGCAGGGTCACCTCCAGAGCGGCGGGCTCGTGCGCGAACCGCTCCAGTTGCGCGGCGGTGGGGCCGTTGTCGTGGTTGGTCTCGTGCGGCAGCGGGTCCGGGAAGGGCTGCTCGCGCACCCGCCAGGTCTTGCTGCCGACGGTCTGGACCAACACGTTGCCGCGCTCGTCGAAGTGGTACGGGAAGCCGGTGTTGCCAGGCGGAGTCACGAAGGCCGTGGCGGTGGTGGCCGTGCCGACTTCATGGGCGAGGCCGCGGCAGAAGTCACCGACGGGCCGCCAGTACCGGTGGATGTTGTCCAGCACCAGGGTGGCGCCCCGGTCGAGCAGCCCGGTCACCGCCCCGGGGCGCACGTGCCCGGCGAAGGACGGCTCCAGGGACCGCTCGCCCCAGGTGTAGTCGGCCTGCGGCACCTCCCGGCCACCGAGCACGATGCGCACGTCGGCCGCCGACACCCCGTCGCGCAGCAGCTCGTCGGTGCCCTCGAGGTCGAGCAGTCCGGCCAGTTCGCCGGCCGGCATCGACCACACCTGCGGAGTGGTGGGCGGGTCCGACAGGAACTCCTCGGGTGACGGCACGAGCTTCGCGAGTGCTCGGTAGTGCATGGTCCGGTCTCTCCGTTCCGGCGGGGAAGGCTGCGGTGGGTTCCTCGGGCAGTGCCGGGTCAGTCGGCGTCGGCGCGGCGCGCGACACCCAGCCGCAGCAGGGTCCGCACGAGGTCGAGGGCGGCGGCCTCGCCGGCGAGCGGCGCGATGTCGTGGGCGCACCACCGCTCCCCGTCGTCGGCGGACCACAGGTCTTCGATGCGGTCGGCGACGGCTCCGCGCAACGTGAGGGTGGTGCTGCCCAGGTGGAGGCGGAGCCGGCCGGCGTCAGCGCGCTCGACACCGACGACCGCTTCAGGAACCAGGACGACGGGTGTCGTCGGGCCGGTGGGGTCCGCGGTCGCGGAGACCGTCGGTGTGCCGGGCGGCTCCAGGAAGTTCTTGCGGATGTCGCGCACCAGGGAGTCGGCCAGGCCCGTCGTGTCGACCAGGGGCAGGGCCTCGGCGAGTTCCTTGGCCACCTCGGCGATGACGGCGGCCAGTTCGCCGGGGCTTCGCGTGATGCCCCAGGGCAGTTCCCGACGGAAGCCGGCGAACTCCGGGCGCCGCTCGTCCAGTCGCTCGGCCAGCTTCCCGGCCAGCCAGTAGCGGGTGAGCATGGGGACGAAGCCCACAGCGACGTGCACGGAGGGTTCCCCGGTCGCGATCCCACTGTGCAGCCAGCCCCGCGGGATCCACAGCACGTCGCCCGGGCGCAGCGTGGTCTCCAGGGCGGGCGGCCGTTGCGCCAGACGGGCGGATCCGGCCTCGTCGGGCCTGTTGCCGCGCAGCGTCTCGTGCGGCAGCGGGTCGGGGGCCATCGCCTCGTGCACCCGCCACGTCTTGCTGCCCGAGGTCTGGATGAGCAGGTTGCCGCCCTCGTCGTGGTGGTAGGGGAAGCCGGGCTGGTCGGCCGGGGTGAGGAAGCCGGTGGCGGAGGCGGGCAGGCCCACCTCGTGGCCGAGCCGGCGGCAGAAGTCGCCGACCGGTTCCCAGAGGCGGTGCAGCACGTCGAGGACGATCGTGGAGCCGTCCCGCAGCAGCGTGCCGACGGCGCCGGGCCGGACCGTGTCGGCGAACGGCCGCTCGATCGGACGCTCCCCCCAGACGTACTCGGCCGGATCCACGCCCCTGCCGTCGCGCACGGCGCGGAAGGCGGCGGCCGGGACACCGGCGTGCAGTATCCGGTCGATCCCGGCCTGGTCCAGCAGCCCGCGCAGGGGTTCCGGCGGCATCGACCAGACCTCGGGGCGCGTCGGCGGGTTCGCCACGAACTCCTCGGGCGACGGGACGATCTGTGACAGGGCGGTGAACCGCACGGCATCCTCCTCGGGGTCGGTGGCCTGGGGCCGGCAGCGGTTCCCCGGGCGCCGGGCGGTGGACCCCGCCGGGGCAGGCGGCCCGCTCCCCAGCCCACACGCCCCGGCACGATCCGACAACCGTGGCGGGGCACATCCTGTGGTGAAGTTCTCGGGGTCGGCGCGGACCGAGAAGTCACCGAAATCCCTGGGGCCGCGCCTTGCCGGGACGCCGGTGCCTCTGGTCGACTCGGCGAGGTTCCCCCGATCGCGGTCGCGGTCGCAGTTCGCAGTTCTTCGTCGTTCTCCGCCGTTCACAGGGCAGGACGTCGCAGGACCGGATACGGAAGGGCAGGGCCCGGCGCGCTCATGGACGATGACCTGGTGGCCAACCCGCAGGTGACCCTGGCGGTGTTCCTCGCCGTTCGCCGACGCGGGCGGCCGGTGGAGCGCGTCAGGCTGACGTCCCCCGCCGAACTGGCCCTGCTGCCCGCGCTGTTGGCCGGACAGAAGGCGACACCGCAGGAGAAGCGCCAGGCGGCGGTGCGCCTGGGCCTGCTGCTGCCGCCGGACGAGGCCCCGGCCCGGCTGCAGGAACTGCGGCTGCGCTGCGATGCCGACGAGGAACTGCTCGCCCTGCTGCCGCCGGAGGCCGCCGGCCTTCCGGTGCCGGACGCCGCCGAGTTGAAGCTCAACCCCGGTCTCCACGTCCAGTACGGCCCGGAGCTGCCGCAGGCCGTCGCCGCGGACGCACCCGAGGGCCACGCGGTCGTCACGGGCCCGCGGGACTTCGCCGCCGAACGGCCCGTCGTCTGGGTGCGCGACGCCCGTTCGGGCACCGTGGTGCCCTGGTGGTGCGACGGCACCTGGGGCGCGGACCTGCGGCGGGTCGCCCTGGAGGGCGCGCCCCCCGAGGAGCTCTCCCGGGAGGCGTTGCGGGCCCTGTGGCTGGCGGGCGTGCTCGTGCCCCGCACCCCGCCGGAACCGCCGGCGGCCCCGGCTCAGGAGGGCGGGGACGGGGTACTGGTCCTGCGGGAGGTGTTCCCCCCGCTGTTCGTGGCGGCGCTGCGGCGGCACTTCCGGCGGATGCGCCGGGAGGGCTGCTTCAGCACGGACAGCCAGCAGGTCCGCGACGGGCGGGACGGCATGTACTGCGACGCCGTCACCCTGTTCGTGCAGCGGCAGCTCGCGCGGGCCGTCAGCGCGTGGGTCGGCGAGCCGGTGCGGCCCTCGTACACCTGGGTGGTCACCTACCGGCCCGGGGCCGCCTTGGAGCCCCACCGGGACCGCCCGCAGTGCCGGTGGAACGTCTCGCTGTGCGTGGACGACGACCCGGCCGGCGCGGACCCGTGGCCGTTCCGCATCCGGACCGCCGACCGCATGCACGAGGTCGCGCTCGGCATGGGCGACGCGGTCGTCTACAGCGGCACCGACGACGAGCACTGGCGCGACCCGCTGCCCGCCGGCCGTCACGTCACGATGTGCCTGCTGCACTACGTCGCCCCGGACTTCACCGGCCCGCTGAACTGACCCCGACCGCAGAACAGGAAGCCGACGTGCGCCAGGTAGCACCGGAACGTCTCACGTCCCTCGGCCCCTCGTCGTTCGAGCACGGCACCGCGAGGACGGAGGCGGGGCATGTGAGGGACTTCGCCGAAACGTGGGAGTGGCTCGAGCCCTTGCTGCCCCGGGTTCCCATCACGCGGGTGTACGACCTGGCGCCCATCGACTTCATCGGCGTTCCGGTGTGGTCGGCCGTCACGCCCTTGGCCAAGGACCTGGCCGTGAGCATGGGCAAGGGTGCCACGGCCCTCGCGGCGAAACTGAGCGCCGTCATGGAGGCGATCGAGCGGGTATCGGCCGAGGCCCTGCCGCCCGGCCGGGTCGTCAGTGGGTCCTATCAGGACCTGGCCGCTTCCGGAGCGGTGGACCCGACGGCGTTCAACCTCCCGTCCGACACGTCGTACCGGCCCGATGCGGTGTTCTCGTGGACGGGAGCGTACGACCTGATGGGGGAGGACCACAGACTGGTGCCGACCGACCTCGTGCTGAATCCGGCGAGCGAGGGAGTCACCGCCCGGATCGAGACGAACGGGCTGGCATCGGGCAACTCCTACGCGGAATCCGTGCTCCACGCGCTGTACGAACTCATCGAGCGGGACGCCGTGTCCGAGGAGGACTTCTACACCGCCCATCACGACCCGGGGTTCTCTCCGCCCCGCCCGCTGAGGATCGTGGATCCGGCGACCGTGCCACCGGGAACCGCGCGGGACTTCATCGAGCAGTTGGGCGATCAGCGGCTGGTCGTGCGCATTCAGGAGGTACCGAGCGCCATCGGTGTGCCGGTGTTCGGCGTGGTTCTCATCGACGACGACTTCTTCGGCTCCGCGGGCGAGCCGGTGACCTTCGGGGGGTACGGCGCCGACCTCGATCCCCAGCGCGCACTGGTCCGTGCCATCACCGAAGCCTGCCAAGCGCACAGTGGTGTCGCCGGCGGCGCTCGTGACGTGTTCGAGAGCATCCACTCGAAGCGCAGGCCCGCCGAGCAGAAGAGGCGGTCGGAGCTCTACTACGGCTCCCCGACCCTGGCGTTCCCCCAGGAGAGGAGCGGCTGCGACGACGTCCTGCAGGGCATCGAGGAGGTCGTCGGCCGGCTGCGCGCCGCGGGAACGGAGCACTGTCTGGTGACGGAGGTGACGCGCCCGGACCTCGGCGTACCCGTCGTCCGCGTTCTCGTGCCGGGTCTTGCCTGCTCCTACGGTGAGACCTCGCGGACCCCGACTCTCCGCATGCTCGGATCGGTGGTCTGAGTGATGAGGACGACTGTCTTCACCGGTCCTTCCCTGGCACCCGGCCAGGTCCGGGAGCTCCTGCCCGCCGCCGAGGTCCTGCCGCCCGCGAAGCGCGGAGACGTGTACCGGGCCAGGGAAGGAGGCAGCACCCGCATCCTCGTCATCGACGGCACCTTCGCGCACGAACTCCCCGTTTCGACGCGCGAGGTGGTGGACGTCGCCCAGGACGGTGCGCAGATCTTCGGCGCGTCCAGCATGGGGGCCGTCCGGGCGGCGGAATGCTGGCCGGCAGGCGTGCGGGGCGTGGGTGCGGTCTACCGGATGTACCGGATGGGGCTGCTGGATTCGGACGACCCGGTGGCGGTCGCGACCGATCCCGACCGGGAGTATTCGGCGGTAAGCGTCGCCCTGATCAACATCCGCGCGGCCGTTCGGAGGCTGCGCGGACTTCGCCTGATCACGTCGTCCCAGCAGGACGCGCTGATTCACGCCGCGACGGCGTTGTACTACCCCGACAGAACGTGGCGAATGATCTTGAAGAAAGCAGGAGTGGGAGATCCGGACGGGGCGATCCGAGAAGCCTGTGCGGCCGTCGACATCAAGCGGGCCGATGCGCTGAGCGCTGTTCGCCTGCTGGCTGCCACGCCTGACCACGGCGAATTCGACGGCGTGGCCCGGACGCTCGACCGGGGTCCGCGGTACTTCTCTCACGATCCGCTGCTCGGGTACGACCGGCCACGGCTCGACACCGAGCTGCCCTGTTTCCTGGCCGGTAGCGGGCGGTATCGGAAGTACCTGCGGTGGCTGGTGGCCGACGAGCCGGAATTCGACGGCATCGCCGCGAAGGACTGCCCGAGGTCGCCGCGGAACCCGCTGGCCGAGAAAGCCCTCGCCCGCGTCTTTCAGGACCGGCGGGAGATTCCCCGTCGCCTCATGGAGAAGGTCGCCTCATTCGGGCAGTTCGAGACCGAGGTGATGCTGTGGCACGCGGTCCTTCGGCTGGAGGCTCACAAGCTCGGCCACGGCGCCGAGGTGACCCCTGATCACGAACAGCGGGTCCGGGGGAGTGTCGCGCGACACCACGGGTACCAGACGTGGGAGTCGCTCACGGCGGACCTGCGGGACGGGAACCTCCCCAGTGGCATCCCCTTCGAGTGGGTCCAAGAAGCCTGTGTCCGGCTGATCCACGCGAGGGCGTGACTCGCACCGGCGGGAGCCCGGGCCGGGCTCCCGCCGTCATTCCTCGTAGTCGGAGTCAGCGCCGGAGTCAGAACCGGGGGCGGAACCGGGGGCGGAACCGGGGGCGGAACCGGGGTCGGGGTCGGCCGCGGCGATAGCGGTGAGGCGGCCGCGTGCGCCGGGGGTCTGGAGTCCGGCGGCGGTGCGCTGCGCCTGCGCGACCAGCTCCCGCGGCGAAAGGCGTTCCCACAGCAGGCGCAGCAGTTCGGCCATGGTCTCCTCGGTCTGCGGTCGGGTGGCGAACCCGGGCGGCATCGAGCGGCGGAAGGCGACGTCCTGCTCGAAGACCCTGCGGATCCCGTCCTGGATGGCGGTGGACCACAGCACCGGCTCGACGGCGATGGTGAGGTGCAGGGAGGTGACGTCCTCGGTGGCCGCCGCGTGGATGGTGCCGCGCGGCAGGTAGAGCAGGTCGCCGGCCCGCAGGAGGAGGTGCCGGTCGTACCGGGCGGCCCCCGGGCTGCTCTCCCGGAACATCCGGCCTTCGAAGGGCAGCGGGGTGCGCACGCCGTAGAGGCGCCAGCGTTTGGTGCCGTGGATCTGCGCGACCAGGACGTCGTGCCCGTCGTGGTGCGGAACGAAGCCCTGGGCGTTGCCGCCGGGGGTGAGGTAGGCGTTGGCCCACACCTTGGCGCCGGCCCACTGGCCGAGGGCCCGGATGAGCGGCTGCAGGGGCTCCCAGCGGGAGTCGACGTGCTGCACCTGGAGGGTGGCGCCCGCCTCGAAGGCGTCGTAGATGGTGCCCAGTCGGGTACCCGGCTCGACGGGATCCTTGCGTCCGGCGTGGACCACCCGGAGCTGGTGGAAGTCGGGACCGGACAGTGCGAGCAGCCTGTCGAAGTCGTCGATAGTGAGCAACTCCCGGTAGTGGAACGGCTGTTCGCGCGCCACGTGCAGGGGTTGCTGCTCGCGGAAGTCGCGTTCGAACTCCTCGACGGTGACCGGCGCGAGCAGCCGTGCCAGGTCGAATTCCGGCAGGTGCATGGCTACTTACTCCTTCTCCTCGGCGTACAGGGCGCGGTCGGTGAACGGCTGGAGGTCCACCTTGCGCCGGTGCTCCGGGAACCGCTCGCCGTGGTGGTTCTCGCCGCGCAGGTAGTGGCGCTGGAACTGCTGTTGGTGCGCCCGGGTGCCCGGGACGAGGCGTTCCTCGCTGAACCGGTCCCGGCTGGCGCTGAAGGCGCGGTAGCCCGCTTCCTCGGGCGATCCGGCCAGTGGGGTGGTCTCGGGCCGGAAACGGGTGAGCTCGTCGCGCCGTTGCGGCACCAAGGCGCACACCGGCTCCCCGGCGCGGAACTCGATCGGGTGGTGCGGCCGGGTGACCTGCCAGTTCATGGTGAAGAACGCGCTGGTCCAGTCGGTCTCGATGAGTCCCGACAGGGCCGTGATCCCGTCCTTGGGCAGATTCGCCGGGCCGCGTACGAGCAGGTTCCAGCCCGGCGGGGTGCGGAAGAGGTAGGGCAGGTGGAAGGTGAGCACGCCGTGCCCGAAGTTGCTGAACGCCGCCCGTCGGGCGTGCTCGTCGGTGTAGCGCACCCGCAGGGCGGGGGCGTGCCGGTTGCCCTCCCATTCGACGGTGAACGTGCTGTTGTTGAGGATCCACCACTCCGACTGGTTGGCCATCATCAGCGGCAGGCAGCGGCGGGCGAAGCCCTCGTCGGTCGCCGCGATCCACTCGCGGTGGACGGGGGCGGGCACCAGGGGCAGGTCGGGGCCCCCGTCGACGGTGTAGGCGGTCAGCGGCAGGGGACCGGACCCGCCGTCGGCGGGTGCGGTGGAGCGGGGAGCCCGGTCGGGGGTGCGCGGTGGCGTCGTCATCGTTCCTGTCCCGTGGCGTTTTCGGGTCCGCCGCGGGTGGCGGCCCGGTGGCCCCAGTCGGCGGAGTTGACGGGTTCCCAGCTGTCCGCGTCCGGCGCTCCCGAGAGGGCCGGGGCGTCGTGGGGGCGGGTTCCGAGCAGGAACTCGCCGAGGGCGACCTCGCGCGTGCCGTCCAGCCCGAGGGCCGCGGTGACGGTGTCCGGATCGGCGACGCCACGCAGCGCGCAGGGTGCCAGTCCCATGGCGGTGGCCACCAGGTACATCGTCTGGTGCAGGACGCCGAGGTGCTGGAGGGTCAGGGCGTAGGCGATCGCACCGTAGTTCCACGACAGGCGCTGGACGCGTGACGTGACGGTGATCAGCAGGTCGGGGGTGGCCCGGTGCCACGTGCCGATGCGACGGGTCATCACCTCGCCGACCCGCTCGCAGCGTTCGACCGGGACGAGCGCGTGCTCGAGCGGGTCGTAGTGGTAGGTACCGGCGGGCAGTCCGTCGCAGCGGCTGACGGTGACGTACAACTCGAGTTCGTGGATGCCGTCGGTGCCGGGGTAGGGCCGGGAGGTGCGTTCGAACAGCGGGCGGGTGTCCCACGCGTAGTACGGTCCGGGGCGATCGCCGAGGCGGCTGCGGACGCGGGCCGTGCGGTAGAGGAACTCGCCCAGCGCACGGGTGGTGACGGGCTCGTCCCCGTAGCGCTTCCAGGAACGCCGGGACTCCAGCACGACGGTCAGCGGGGGGTCGTCGCGCAGCAGGTCGGCCAGCCGGGGCCGGGGCAGCGGGAAGCGGGCGGCACCGGGCGGGTGCGGGCGCACCGCGGGCTGGGGCGGCAGGACGTTGAGGAAGCGCGGCAGGGTGTCGCGCGACGGGGTGCTGCGGGCGGCGAAGAGCAGGTCGTGGAAGTCCCACTGGCGCAGTGCCGGGTCGTCGTCCTCGCCGCCGCGGCCCGGGGTCTCGGCGAGGTCGAGGCCGATGAGCAGTCCGGTGAGCCGGGCCAGGACCCCGGTGGTCAGACCGGGGCCGCTGGGCCCGGCGACCGACAGCAGGTCCTCGGCGGTGCGGGGTTCGGCCAGCTGCAGGACCGCGGCGCGGGCAGTGTCGTCGGTGAGCCGCAGGCGAGCCGGTGAACGGGGGGATTCCAGGACGATGGCGCCGCCGTCGGCGCGCAGCAGGGCGAACCGGGAGAGCCGGATCGGGGTGTCGGCCGCCACCGGGGGCGGCAGGGTCAGCGACAGCGCCCGCAGGGGTTCGACGCGCAGCAGGGTGCGGCCGCCGGAGCCACGCAGGTCGCGCACCAGCAGGTGGCTGAGGCGTTCGAGTACCCGCATGAGGGCGGCGTGGTGGGCCCCCCGGCCCGGCGCCGGTGGCGCCGCCGCCGGGTCGCCCGGCAGCGGCAGGGGGTCGCGGGCGAGGCCGCACAGGACGTCGCGGAGCTCGGGCGGCAAGCCGCGCAGCACGTAGGACCGCGGTGCGCGGTGGACGACGAGCCGGTCGTCGTCGAGGTGGAGGCGCACGTCGGCGGCGAAGGAGACCTGCTGCTCCCCGCCGCCGGCGCCCGGCTCGTTCTGCACTGCTCGGTCCCTTCGTCGTGCGGCCCCGGGGCTCCCACTCGGCATCGTGCGGAGGTCCGCCGGGCGGGGTCAAGGACCGGGGGAACTGTCTTCGGTCCGCTCCTCGGTGGTTTCGGTCTCCGGGAGGTCAGGTGGCACCGGGCAGGACGTGCCGCAGCTGGTGACGGCTCTCGATCCCCAACTTGCGGTAGGTGTTGGTCAGATGGATCTCGACGGTCCGCAGCTGCACGAACAGGGACTTGGAGATCTCCCGGTTCGTGTGGCCGGTGGCCGCGAGCCTGGCGACCTTGCGTTCGGTTGCGGTCAGGCTGTCGACGCCCTTCCGGCGCGAGCGGGGCATGCGGCCCCCGGCCGCGGTGAGTTCGGCGGCGGCGTGCTCCAGTACGCCGGTGGTGCCGATGTCCTGGGCGAGTTGGACGGCCTCGCGCAGCACGGTGCGGGCGGCGCCGGTGCGTCCGGTCCGGTGCAGCAGCGCGCCCTGGTCGGTGAGGGCCCGGGCCAGGTCGTGCGGCGCTCCGTGGGCCCGCAGCAGTTCCACGGCTTCGGCGATGACGTCCGGCGCCGCACTGCCGGCCGTCCAGGCCGCGACGGACAGCGCGAGGCCGAGGACCCCGGGGGCGTGCTGGGTGCGCGCCCACTGTGCTTGCTCGAGGGCGAGTTCGCGGGCCTGCCCGTCCCGGCCGGCCGACAGGAGAGCGCGGGCAGCCGAGGAGCGCCAGGGCAGCAGCGCGTCGGCGATGCCGAACTCCCGCATGCGCCGGCCGCATTCCAGGAGGTCCCGGGCACCGTCCTCGGTGTAGCCGAGCGCGGCCTTCAGCTCGCCGCGCGCGAAGAGGTGGGTGGCGCCGGCGAGTCCGCCGGGCAGGGCCTCCTGGACGCCGGCGCGTTCGAGTTCCGTGGCGGCCTCCTCGTGACGTCCGGTCAGCGTCAGCAGGTGGACCAGGCGGGCCCGGACCAGGGTGGCGAGCGGTCCCGAGGGGGCGGCGGCGCAGGCGTGCAGCGTCGCGGCGGCGGCGCGGGCGTCCTCCAGGGCGGCGGCCGGTCCCTTGGTCGCCAGGAGCAGCAGGGAGCGCAGGGACCGGGTGAGAGCCTCCAGGGGCTGGTGCCGCCCTCGGCGGGTGCGGATGAGCGCGGCTTCCAGCAGCGTGTCGGCCGACTCCGGCTGCCCGGTGTGGATCATCACGTCGGCCGCCCACAGGTGGGCCATGACGTGGGCGGGGGTGATGGGGAACTCGGACCGCGCGGCCTGCTGCGCGTCCGCGAACGCGGTGGCGTTCCCCGTCTGCCGGTGCAGCCTCGTCAGGGCGGCCAGCGCCTGGGCGAACGCGCCGCCGCCGCCCGTGTTCCCGCCGACCGCCGGGGACCCGGGCAGCGGCGGGAGCGGGCCCCGGACCCCGCAGTGGGACAGCCGCAGGGCGAGGGCCGGGTCGGCGTCGCGCAGGTGTGGGCCGACGAGGACGAGGGCGATCCGTTCGGCCTGGTCGGGCGGTGCGCCCAGCAGCACCAGGTCGAGCAGGCCGGGGGTCCGGCACACGGTCCGGCCGGCGTCGGGTGAGAGCCGGATCGCCTCGTCGAGGCTGGTGGCGGCCTCGGCCAGGTCGGTGCGGGTGGCGGCCTCGGCCAGTTCCAGCAGGAGCGCGGAACGGGGCTCGGGGGCGAGCGGCTCGGCCAGACCACGACGCAGATAGCAGCACGCGGTGTCGGGGTCCCCGGCGGCCAGGCGGTCGGCGGCACCGGCCCGAAGGGCGGCCAGGGCCCAGGGTTCTCCGCTGGGCAGGGCATGCACGAGGTGCCGGGCGACGGCGTCGGGCGCGGCGCCGCTCTGGTGCAGGAGGCGGGCGGCCCTGCCGTGCAGCGCCTCGGCCTCGCTGGGGGCCAGGGCCGCCCTGACGGCCGTGGTCAGCACCGGATGGCGCATGGTTGCACCGGACGGGCCGGCGGCCAGCACACCGAGGCGCACCAGCCGCTCGACCACCTGGGTGACGACCGGCCGGCCGAGTCCGGTCAGCTCGGCGATCCGGGCCGGGGTGGCGGGGGACGCGAGGACGACGACGGCGCGGACGACGTCCAGCGCGTAGGGGGACAGCCGGCGCAGTCGGCCGCCCGCACCCCGGGCTACGGAGTCGACCACGATGTCGGGCAGCGCGGTGGCGGCCCGGGCGTCGCAGCCGTGCCCGAGCTGCGCCAGGCGGGCGGCCAGTGCGGTGACCAGGCGGGGGTTGCCGCGGGTGGCGGCCAGGCACGCGTCGGTGAATTCCTCGTCGGGGCCGGCCCCCAGGTGGTGTTCGAGGACCGCGGCCACCGAGGGCCGCCCGAGCTCGCGCAGCGACACCTCCTGTGTCTGGGTGAGCGTCAGTTCGGCCAACAGGTCGGTGCCGTGCGC
Organism: Kitasatospora sp. NPDC001132; assembly: GCF_053598415.1. Classification (NCBI taxonomy): domain Bacteria; kingdom Bacillati; phylum Actinomycetota; class Actinomycetes; order Kitasatosporales; family Streptomycetaceae; genus Kitasatospora; species Kitasatospora sp. NPDC001132. The sequence continues at coordinate 134,541 of NZ_JBSFKF010000021.1, forward strand.
CTCGGCGCCGGGGCAGAAGCTGAGGACGACGGTCACGGGAACGTCCCTGCAGCGTTCGGCCAGCCCCACCAGCCACCGCAGGGAATCCTCGTCGGCCCAGTGCACGTCGTCGACGGCCACCAGCAGCGGTCCTGCGGCCTCCGGCACGGCCAACCGGCCGAGGACGTCGTACAGACCGCGCAGCGCGGCGGTGCGGAGGGCGTCCTCGGCGGGCAGGCCGACCAGCATCGCCGCGGCCTGCCGCGCGATCGGGAGCCAGCGGCGCTGGTCGCCCGCCTGGCAGGCGGACCGCGCGAGCCGGCGCAGGAGCTCCAGCGGCGCGTCGCGGTCGGCGTAGCTGCACCGGGCGTGAAGGGCGGTGAACCCACGCTGCCGGGCCGCCGCGGCGGCGTCGTCGAGCAGGGCCGAGCGTCCGGTGCCGGCCGGCCCCGTGATCAGGAGGGATCCGCCGGTGCCGCGGGCGCCCTGCTCGAGGGCGTGGTCGAGGGCGGCCCGAGCGTGGTCGTACTCGCGCAGGTGCGGAACGGTGGGAGCAGTGGGCGCCGCGGCCGGTGGGTCACATGCGGCGCGGGAGGCCAGGGAACCGCCGAGGCGCAACACCGCAACTTCCTCCTCAGGAGTGCCTTCGTGCCCGTGCCGCTCGCGTCCGCGCCCGGCGCGGGCCTGGTCGTCCGCCCTGCCGGGCTGCCGTCTTCCGATGTCCTCCTTGCACAGGGGTCTACGTGACAGGGGACGGGGCAGGTTCACCTGGACGGTCGAGAGACGGCTGTGGCATTCCTCACAGACGCAGGGCGGTGCCACCGGAGATCCCCGGTACGGCGCCGTCCCTCCGGCCGAGCTGCTCATGTGGCCGTCGCCGTGGGCGGGCGAACCGCTCCCGGCGGGCGGCCTCCCGAGCTCGCCGGTGTCCGCGGCCGCAGCCCGACGATCTCGCCGTCCCGGCGGGCCGCGCCCGGCCGGGTGCCCTGGACGATGATGCGGTCTCCCACGGCGGCTCTCATGGCGGCCTCCCTGGCTCGGTGCAGGTCCGCGCGAGAGCCCGGCCATCGGTACTTCCGTGGCACCACCGATCACGGTCCCCGGCAGGGGCCGGACGGTCCCGGTGACGAGGCCGTTCGTCCCGGCGGCCGTCCGCCCCGGAGGCCGTTCGTCGTCGCGTCGTCGTCGGGTGGGGCCGTCGCCGGGGACGGCGCAGCATGGACGTGGAGGCGGAGGAGGTGGCGGGGTGGCGGTGACCGGGAAGCTGCGGGTGTTCCTGGGGGCGGCACCGGGGGTGGGGAAGACCTACGCCATGCTCCGGGAGGGCCGGCGGCTCTCCGACGGGGGCCTGGACGTGGTGGTCGGCCTGGTCGAGACGTACGGCCGGCGCGGGACGGAGGAACAGCTCGCCGGCCTGCCCGTGCAGCCGCGGGAGCCGCGCTCCTACCGGGGGGTGGCCCTGACCGAACTGGATCTGGACGCGCTGCTGCGCCGCCGGCCGGCGCTCGCGCTGGTGGACGAGCTCGCGCACACCAATGTGCCCGGCGGGCGGAACGAGAAGCGCTGGCAGGATGTGCGGGAACTGCTGGACGCCGGGATCGACGTCGCCACCACGCTCAACATCCAGCACCTGGAGAGCCTCAACGACGTGGTCGAGCAGATCACCGGCGTCGCCCAGCGCGAGACCGTCCCCGACGAGGTGGTGCGTGCGGCCGACCGGATCGAGCTGGTCGACCTCAGCCCGCGGGCGCTGCGGGCGCGGATGGCCCAGGGGGAGGTCTACCCGCCGGAGCGGATCGACGTGGCGCTGGAGCACTACTTCCGGGCCGGCAACCTCGGGGCGCTGCGGGAACTGGCCCTGCTCTGGCTCGCCGACCGGGTGGAGGAGGAGCTGGCCGACTACCGGGCCAGGCACGGCATCCGGGCCCCCTGGGAGACCAAGGAGCGGATCGTGGTCGCCCTTGACGGCGCCGCGCAGGGCGCGCACCTGATCCGCCGGGGCGCCCGCACCGCGACCCGGGTGCACGGCGACCTCGTCGGCGTGCACGTCCGGCTGGACGACGGCACCGCCGAGCGGGAGCCGCCCGGCCTCGCGTCGCAGCGGGACCTGCTCCGGGAGCTGCGCGGCAGCTACGTCGAGGTGAGCGGCACCGACGTCGCCCGGGCGCTGGTGGACTTCGCCCGCTCGGAGAGCGCCACGCAGATCCTCCTCGGCCCCACCAGCCGCAGCAGGCTGCGCGAGCTGGTCTCCGGCTCGGTGATCAACCGGGTGATCCGGTCGGCCGGCCCGATCGACGTGCACGTGCTTCCTCCGCCGGACCCGGGAGCGCTTCGGGTGCCGCCCGCGCCCCGGCGCCGCCGCCCGGCGCTGGTCCCCGCCCGTCGGCGCCGGCTGGCGTGGCTGCTGGGGCCGGTCGGGGCGGTGGCGCTGACCTGGGCGCTGTCGCCGCTGCACGAGGCGCTCGGCCTGTCCGGGGTGCTGCTGTGCCTGCTGCTGGTGGTGGCGGGGACGGCCCGGCTCGGCGGGCTGCTGCCGGCCGCCGGCGGCACGGCCGCCGGGGCGCTGGCGGCGGACTTCCTCTTCACCACCCCGCGGTACAGCCTGACGGTGCGCCGTGGCGCCGACCTCGCCGCGCTGCTGCTGTTCCTCGCGGTGGCCGGGGTGATGTCCCATCTGATCGACGGGCTGACGCGGCGTTCGCAGCAGGCGGGCCGGGCTCGCGCGGAGGCGGCCGTCCTCGCCAGGCTGGCGGGGGAGACGGTCGACGCCGGGGCCCGGGTGCCGGCGGATCTGGTGGCGGAGCTGCGGGAGACCTTCGGCCTGGACGCGGCCGCCGTGCTCGTCCGCGCCGGCGAGCTCTGGCGCCCGGAGGTCCGGGCCGGCACGACGGTGCCGCTCCGGCCCGACGAGGCGTCCTGGTCCGTCGAGCTGGGGGACGGCGCGGTCCTGGTCCTGCGCGGGGCGCCGCTCACCGCGGAGGACACCCGGCTGCTCGGGCCGTACGTCACCCAGCTGAAGCTGGCCCGGGATCGGGAGCGGCTGGCCGTCCAGGCCGCGGCGGCCGGGGAGCTCGCGCAGATCGACGCGATGCACGCCGCGCTGCTGGAAGCCGTCGGACGGGACCTGCGGGCCCCTCTGGCGGCGGTGCGCCGGGAGGCCGTGCGGCTGCAGGGTCCGGCCGGGCGGATCTGCGTCGAGGTGGAGCGGATGGAGCGGCTGACCGCCAACCTGCTGGACCTGAGCCGGCTGCGGGCCGGGGTGATGCCGGTGGTGCTGCGGCCGACGGAGGTGGCCGAGGTGCTCCGGGCGGCCGCCGAGGGAGTGCCCCGCGTGCGCATCGACCTGACGGCGGCCCTGCCGCCGGTGCTGGCCGATCCGGGGCTGCTGGAACGGGCGGTCGCGGACCTCCTGGCCGCGGGGGCCGCCGGGCCGGTGGTGGTCGACGCCGGTGAGGTGGCGGGGCGGGTGGACGTCCGGATCACCGTCCACGGCGACCGGTTCGGCGCTGAGGGGGCCGGCCCGGCGGTGGCGCGGGGCTTCGTGGAGGCGATGAACGGCGAACTGGCGGAGGAGGAGGCAGTGGGCGGCGGCACCGCCTACGTGCTCAGCCTGGTCCGCGTCGAGCCCGGCCGGGAACCGGGGACGAGGGGCCCGTCGTCGGCGGCACACCCGGGCCGTACGGGGGAGTCCTCGGGAGAAGGTGGTCGGCGAGGGTCCGGTGGGGATCGTCGCTGATGCCGAGGGTGCGGGCGGTGAGGTAGCGGTGCAGGGCGGTGCGGGCTTCCTCGCCCACGCTGTCCTGGGCTTCGACGGGCTGGTCGCAGGGCTCTGCCCGTGGCGACAAGCGGGTTCGCTGTCGTGTCAGCTCCCGATGGCTTAGGAGAAGTCGGCAGCGCCGGAGGGGGCCCCCGAGACTCGGATCACCGGATGACGAGCCGAACCCGATCGCGGAGCGTGAATATCCATGGTGGACCTGGCCTACGTCGGTGTGACGATCCTTGCGTTCGGCGTGCTCGCGCTGCTGGCGAAGGGTGTGGAGCGGCTGTGACGGCGGACAACGTTCTCGGGCTGGTGGTGGCGGGCGCGCTCGTCGTCTACCTGGTGCTGGCGCTCGTCCTCCCCGAGCGGTTCTGAGGTGGACCCGGCGCTCGCGGGGGTCCTGCAGGCACTGGCCCTGGTGGCGGCACTCGTGCTGTCCCACCGGCCGCTGGGTGACTACCTGGCGCACCTGCTGACCAGCCGCCGGCACCTGCGGGTCGAACGGGGCGTCTACCGGCTCGTCGGGGTGAACGGGGACGCCGACCAGGCCTGGCCCGCCTACCTGCGGGGCGTGCTGGCGTTCTCGGCGGTCTCGGTGCTCTTCCTCTACGCCTTCCAGCGCCTCCAGGACCACCTGTGGCTCTCCCTGGGTTTCCCCGCCGTCCCGGCGGCGACGGCCTGGAACACCGCGGTCTCCTTCGTGACCAACACCAACTGGCAGTCGTACGCGGGCGAGTCGACGATGGGCCACCTGGTGCAGATGGCTGGTCTCGCGGTGCAGAACTTCCTGTCCGCGGCGGTGGGGATCGCCGTCGCCGCCGCGCTGATCCGCGGCTTCGCCCGCACCGGGGCCGACCGGGTGGGCAACTTCTGGGTGGACGTCACCCGGGTGACGATCCGGCTGCTGCTGCCGGTGTCGGTGGTCTTCGCGATCGTCTTCGTGGCTGCCGGGATGGTCGAGAACCTGCACGCCGCCGAGCAGATCGGCACGCTGGGCGGAGGCACCCAGGCCCTCCCGGGCGGGCCCGTCGCGTCCCAGGAGGTCATCAAGGAGCTCGGCACCAACGGTGGCGGGTTCTACAACGCGAACTCCTCCCACCCCTTCGAGAACCCCGACCCGCTCACCAACTGGCTGGAGGTCTTCCTGCTGCTGGTGATCGGCTTCGCGCTGCCCCGCACCTTCGGGACGATGGTCGGCGACCGGCGCCAGGGGTACGCGATCGTCGCCGTGATGGCGCTGCTCTGGGTCGGTTCCACCGTCCTGACCGCCCTCTTCGAGTGGCAGCACCAGGGGAGCGCGCTGCGGGCGGCCGGCGCCGCGATGGAGGGCAAGGAGGTCCGCCTCGGCATCTCGGCCACCGCGCTCTTCGCAGCCTCCACCACCCTGACGTCGACCGGCGCGGTGAACGCCGCCCACGACTCCTTCACGCCCCTGGGCGGCGGCGTCCTGCTCGTCGACATGATGCTCGGTGAGATCGCGCCGGGCGGTGTGGGCTCCGGCCTCTACGGCATGCTGATCCTCGCCGTGATCACCGTCTTCGTGGCCGGTCTGATGGTCGGCCGTACTCCCGAGTACCTGGGCAAGAAGCTCGGCGGCCGGGAGATGAAGTTCTCCGCCCTCTACATCCTCAGCACCCCGGCGATCGTCCTGATCGGCACCGGGACGGCGATGACCTTCCGCGACGAGCGCTCCGCCGCGCTCAACAGCGGCCCGCACGGGTTCTCCGAGGTCCTCTACGCCTTCACCTCGGCCGCCAACAACAACGGCTCCGCCTTCGCCGGCCTCACCGCCACCAGCACCTGGTGGCAGACCGCCCTCGGCCTGGCCATGCTGTTCGGCCGACTGCTGCCGATGGTCTTCGTCGTCGCGCTGGCCGGATCGCTGGCGCGCCAGCGCACCGTCCCCGCGACGGCCGGCACCCTGCCCACCCACCGGCCGCTGTTCGTGGGCATGCTCACCGGGGTCGTCCTGATCGTCGTCGGGCTGACCTACTTCCCGGCCGTCGCCCTCGGGCCGCTGGCGGAAGGGCTGCGGTGATGTCCGCGCCGACACCGAAGCCGCCGTCGACACCCAAGCCGTCGGCGCCGACACCGAAGCCGCCGGTGCACGAGGCACACCGGGTGGTCGGCGGGCTGCTGGACCCCGAGCAGTTGGTGCGCTCCCTCCCCGACGCGCTGCGCAAGCTCGACCCGCGGGCGATGGCCCGGCGCCCGGTCATGTTCGTCGTGGAGGTCGGCTCGGTGCTGACCACCTATGCGGCGATCCGACACGCCAGCCTCTTCGCCTGGCTGATCACGGCCTGGCTCTGGCTGACGGTGGTCTTCGCGAACCTCGCCGAGGCTGTGGCCGAGGGCCGGGGCAAGGCCCAGGCAGCCACGCTGCGCCGCACCCGCACCGAGACCGTCGCCCGGCGGCTCACCGTGCCGTGGCGGCCCGGCCTAGGCGAGGCCCCGGAAGAGGAGGTCCCGGCCGCCGAACTGCGGCTCGGTGACCACGTGGTGGTCGAGGCCGGGCAGACCATCCCCGGCGACGGCGACGTGGTGGAAGGGCTGGCCTCCGTCGACGAGTCGGCGATCACCGGTGAGTCCGCGCCGGTGATCCGCGAGTCCGGAGGCGACCGCAGCGCCGTCACCGGTGGCACCAGGGTGCTGTCCGACCGGATCGTCGTCAAGATCACCTCCAGACCGGGGGAGACCTTCATCGACCGGATGATCGCGCTGGTCGAGGGCGCCGCCCGGCAGAAGACGCCGAACGAGATCGCCCTCGACATCCTGCTCGCCTCGCTGACCGTTGTCTTCCTGGTCGCGGTCGTCACGCTCCAGCCGATGGCCTCCTATGCCGGGGCAGAGCAGAGCATCGTCGTCCTGGTCGCCCTGATCGTGGCGCTCATCCCGACCACCATCGGCGCGCTGCTCTCCGCGATCGGCATCGCCGGCATGGACCGCCTGGTGCAGCGCAACGTGCTCGCCCTGTCCGGCCGCGCCGTCGAGGCCGCCGGCGACGTGTCGACGCTGCTGCTCGACAAGACCGGCACCATCACCTTCGGCAACCGCCAGGCCTCCGAGTTCACCCCGGTCGGAGGCGTGGACGTGACACGGCTCGTCGACGCCGCGCAGCTCTCCAGCCTCGCCGACGAGACCCCGGAGGGCCGTTCCGTCGTCGTCCTCGCCAAGGAGGCGTACGGGCTGCGGGCCCGGACCCAGGACGAGCTCGGACGCGCCGTGTGGATCAAGTTCTCCGCGCAGACCCGGATGAGCGGCGCCGACCTGATCGAGGACGGTGTGCCCCGGCACATCCGCAAGGGCGCAGCGGGCGCGGTGATCCGCTGGGTGGAACAGAACGGCGGCACGGCCGGTCACGAGATCGGGCCGCTGGTCGACGGCATCTCCGCCCTCGGCGGCACCCCGCTGGTCGTCGCCGACCGGTACGGGACCGACCCCGCCCGTGTCCTCGGGGTCATCCACCTCAAGGACGTCGTCAAACAGGGCATCCGGGAGCGCTTCGCGGACCTGCGCCGGATGGGCATCAGGACCGTCATGATCACGGGCGACAACCCGCTGACCGCCCGGGCCATTGCCGGGGAGGCCGGCGTGGACGACTTCCTCGCCGAGGCCACGCCCGAGGACAAGATGGCCCTGATCAAGAAGGAGCAGGAGGGCGGCAAGCTGGTCGCGA
>NZ_JBSFKF010000022.1:0-141590 GCF_053598415.1 Kitasatospora sp. NPDC001132
CCTGCTCCGGTCGGGGCGGCCGCCTCCCTTGGGGCCCGTTTTCGGGGCTATCTCCGGCCCCAATTCGTTTGGTCGGGGCTGGGGTGGCTCCGCGGGGGGGCCCCCCCCCCCCCCCCGAAGGTGGGGGCGTACGTGGTGTGGGGGTCAGAGCTTCGCGCGAGAACCGTTCGCACTCTTCGTAGTCGATGTGCTACTTTCCGCATCATCAACAGAGCATAGGAGACCCCGGCGGTGCGGGAACACCCCGGGGTCTGGCACCAGGAGAACAGCTCCAGATGCGGATTCATCGTAACGCGCACACGCGCGCGTTCACCGTTCTTCCGAACGGCCTGTTGCAGGACCGTCGGCTCAGCTACACCGCCCGCGGCCTCCTCGCCGACCTGCTCTCCCGCCCCGACGGCTGGAGGGAGGACGGGCGGCAGATGGCGGACAGCAGTCCGCAGGGGCGGGGTGCCGTGCGGCGGGCGCTCAAAGAACTCAAGGACGCCGGGTACTACCGGGTCGACAAGGTCCGGAGGGCCGACGGCACCGTCCGCTCCGAGGCCCACGTCTTCGACACCCCTCAGCCCGCACCGACTGTCCCCCGCCCGGCCTCCGGTGGAGGGAGTTCCGGCGGTGCTGTCACCCCTCCCGTAAATGACCCGGGACAAGAACCCACCCTCCCGGATGAACGGACGCGGGCCGCCGTGGCCACCCTGTTCCGGGTGATCAGGCCCGAGCCCCGCCTGCGCCTCGGCGAGGCCGAGGCACAGGCGCTGGCGCCGCTCGTCGCGCAATGGCTGGAACGGGGGTGCAGCGAGGCCGAGTTGGCCCAGGCCCTGATCCCCGGGCTGCCGCAGCCGATGCACTGCCCGGCGGCGATCCTCCGGGACCGCCTGCAACGCAAGCTGCCGCCGGAACGCCCCGAAGCCCCGCCCAATCCGTATGCTGAGTGCGGCCGTTGCCACGATCCGGTGCCCCGCCCCGGCATCTGCCGCGCCTGCGCGGGCCTCGGCACGAGGGCCGTTGCCGTCGGCACCGGCGCGCCCGCCACCCCCGGCGGCGTCGCCCGGGCCCGGGCGGCCCTGCGTGGCCGACTCCGACAACCCGCCGCCGCGAACTCCTAGCTGGCGAAGCCGCCCTCGGGGCGGAAGATCTCCAGGTTGGTGCCGTCCGGGTCGTTGAAGTGGGCGACCTGGTGCCGAGGGCGGCGTTAGGGGTGACCTCGCCCTTGATGAAGGTGTAGTCGTCGCCGAGGAATCGTCCGGACCCGTCAGAGGCCGGCCAGGGCGGCGTCGACCGCCGCTTCGGCGTGCAGCCGGGTGGTGGGGAAGACGGGCACCGGGCTGTCCTCCGGCCGGACCAGCAGTTCGATCTCGGTGCAGCCGAGGACGATCCCCTCCGCGCCCCCGGCCACCAGGTCCCCGATCACCCGCCGGTACGCTGCCCGGGACTCCTCGCGGACCTGTCCGACGCACAGCTCCTCGTAGATCACCCGGTGGACCAGGGCGCGCGAGTCCGCCTGCGGCACCAGGACGTCCAGGCCGCCCGCCGTCAACCGGCCGCGGTAGAAGTCCTGTTCCATCGTGAAGGCCGTCCCGAGCAGCCCGACCCGCCGCAGGCCCGCCGCCCGGACGGCCGCCGCCGTGGTGTCGGCCAGGTGCAGCAGGGGGACGGAGACCGCCGCCGCGACCTGGTCGGCGACCTTGTGCATGGTGTTGGTGCAGATCAGCAGCAGGTCGGCGCCCGCCGCCTCCAGTGACCGGGCCGCGTCGGCGAGGACCTCGCCGGCCTCCTCCCACCGGCCGGCCGCCTGCAGCCGCTCGATCTGCGCGAAGTCGACGGAGTAGAGCACGAGTCGGGCGGAGTGCAGTCCCCCGAGGCGCTCGCGGGTGAGCCGGTTCAGCAGGCGGTAGTACTCGGCGGTGGACTCCCAGCTCATGCCGCCGATCAGGCCGACGGTCCTCATGGTCTTCATGGGGGCCATTTATAAGCCAATGTCGAAATATAAGGCAAGCGCATAAGGAAATCTTTGATCAGCTCTCCCGGGCCACCCGGTGCTGCCACTCCCGGGTGAACACCACCGAGCCCGCCTCCAGTGCCCGCAGTTGCACGATGCTGATGAAGTGGTCGGCGTCGCAGCGCAGTTGGGTGCGGGTCTGGACGGTGACGTCCCAGCCGATGTCGGGCCGCTCCAGCCGGACGGTGTGGTCGGTGCGGGCCTGGGCGCTGAGCGGGGCGCCGGTGAGCACGCGGTAGGCGGTGACGGTGTGCTCGTCGCGGACCAGGCCGTCGGGGTGGGTGCGGGTGCCGTCGCCGGCGGGGGAGAGCTCGGTGCGCCACTCGTGGCGGCCGATGTCGTGCACGGTGACGTGTTCGGGCCGGGCGGTGAGCGGCTCGGTGAGGTGGACGTCGAGGGGTTCGGGCAGCTCCGGGGGCTCGAAGGTGACGGGCGGGGCGCCGACGTCGGCGGCGAGGTGGCGCACCGGCAGGCTCAGGGTGGAGCGGGACGGGTCGACGCCGTACCCGGTGTCGTCGGCCGGGGGCCACACCCAGGGCCAGTAGACCGAGGAGAGGGCGAGGCGCAGCCGGTGCCCGGCGGGGAAGGTCCAGGCGCAGGCCGCGAGTTCGACCTCGGCGTCCGGCCCCTCGGCGGCCAGGACGCCCCGGGTGACCAGCTCGGAGGTGCCGTCCGGGTCGACCGCGCACAGCCGCACCGCGACCTGGGCGGGCACGCCGTCCTCGCGCAGCCGCAGCCGTACGGTGGGGGCGCCGAGCAGCTCGACCGGCTCGGGCAGCGGCTGGGAGTCGAAGCAGACCGAGCGGCCGTCCTCCTCGCGCTGGTCCGGCGGCCGGTCGGCGGGGCGGCCGTGCGGGACGTAGGCGCCGGCGTTGAGGCCGGTGTGCTGCGGGGAGCGGACCCGCACGTACCGGTCGTCGGAGGCGGTGCCGGCGGTGCGCAGCGGCCCGTCCAGGCCGTAGTGGATCTCGCGGACGTCGGGGGAGGGCCAGGCCTCGTCACCGGTCCAGCGGGTGCCGAGCCAGCTGCGCAGGGCGGGTTCCTTGAGGGCGCCGGTGTCGATGCCGCGCAGCCAGTGATCCCACCAGCGCAGGGTGTCGGGCAGGGCGGGCTCGGGCAGGCCGTGCGGCCAGGGGCCGATCAGGGCGCGGGCGGTGGGTGACTCGGCGAGCAGCCGCAGCACGAAGGAGCAGGACGGGTCGCCCCAGCCGGTCACCGCGAGGGCGGGGACGGACACCGGGACGGTGGACTCGCCGGCCGCGAGCCACTCCTCGACGGGCGGCCGCAGCGACTCCAGCCTGGCGAGCCAGGCGGCCCGCCAGGCGTCGCCGACGTGCCGCGGGTCCGGCGGCAGGGCGGCGTCGGCGATCAGCGCGGTGAGCCGGTTGTGGAGGTCGGCGGCGAGTACGGCTCCGCCGAGCCGGTGGCCGCCCTCGGGGCAGGCGGTGACGACGGCGCCGACGGTCTCGGGGGCCCGGGCGGCGAGGCGCAGGGCGGTGGTGCCGGCCGTGCCGACGCCGAGCAGGCCGAGCCGGCCGTTGCACCAGGGGCGGCGGGCGAGCCAGGTGACCACGGCGGTGCCGTCGGTCAGATCCTGCGCGCCGCCGGGCTCGCCGGGGATGCCCTCGGAGTTGCCGTGCCCGCGGGTGTCGACCCGGACGGCGGCGTAGCCGTGGCCCGCGTACCACGGGTGGCGGCGGGAGTCCTCGGCGGCGGTCCGGTCGCTGAGGCGGCCGCCGGAGTACTCCAGCAGCGCGGGGCCGGGTTCGCCGCCGACCGGCCGCCACAGCCGGGCGGCCAGTCGTGTGCCGTCGGGCAGTGGGATGCGCAGGTCCTCGCGGGTGGTGTGGAAGGGGTAGGACGGCATGGCCGCTCCCATCGGTCCCGGGCGTCGGCGTCGCGACGGTTCGGTACTTCGACAGTAGGGGAGGGCGCGGTTCTTGGCCTGATGAGAGCGGTTCTCGGCCTGATGAGGGGGCCCGGCCGAGGGGGCGCCGCCGGAGACGGGGCGCCCCCTCGGGTGCGCGGCCGGTCAGGCCTTGCTCAGCCAGGCGGTGGCGTTGAGGGCGAGGGCGGCGTCGGTGCCCGCCGGGTCGTCCCAGCCGTTGTACAGGGTGTTGCCGGACTGGCCGGTGCCGTCGTCGATCGGGGAGCTGTCGCCCCAGATCGCGACCCGGCCGGAGCCGAAGGTGCTGGTGACGAAGAAGGCGCCGGTGTTCCCGCTGTAGCCGGTCCGGTAGACCAGGCCCTTGACGTTCGGGTTGTCGGCGGGCTTGAGGGTGAAGGTGGTGCCGTTGCGCAGGATCGAGCCGGTGACGGTGCCGAAGGAGCCGTGCAGCACCGGGTCGGTCGCGTCGTTGACCGCGCGCGGGTTGTCGGTGGTGATGTTGAGCAGGTCGACGGAGAAGCCGAAGGGGTCGTTGTTGTTCACCCCGTTGCTGGTCAGCAGGTCGTTGATGATCTTCGGGGAGTCCCAGCCGTCGTTGTTGCGGTCGCTGTTGACGTGGTCGGAGATCAGGAAGAGCCCGCCGCCGTTCTGGACGAACTTCATGATCGCGGTCTTCTCGCTCGCGCTGAACCGGATGTTGGGCTCCGGGATCACGAAGGTGTCGAAGTTGGCGAGGTCGAGCGCGGCGCCGGTGCCGTAGCTGATGGTGGAGCCGGCCGGGAGGGTCTTCAGGCTGTACTGGCCGGTCTTCTGCAGGGCGACGCCCCAGGCGGACAGGGCGCCGGTCCAGCTCTTCTCGGTGGTGGGGTTGGCGTTCTGGGCGAGCGGGTCGGGCTGGCTGGTGCTGATGATCCAGTCGGCGTTGCCCGCGGTCTCGGCCTTGCTGTTGTCGAACAGCACCCGGTGCGGGGTCGCGCTGACCGCGGCGGCCTTGGCGGCGGTGGTGGCGGGCGCGGCGGTGGCGGCGGGGGTGGTGAGACCGGCCGCGAGCAGCGCCGCTCCGACGAGGGCGGCGGCGGTTCGAATACGGATCGTCATGAGCCGTTCCTCCGTGGGGAGTTGAGGGGGCAGCGCTCAGTTTTCGCGCGTAGAACGGGAGTATCCGCGCGTAGAGCGCCCGGTGAAAGTCCCCGGAGGTTAAGAAGCCCTGTACGAGTCGTGACGATCTTCGGGAGGGGGGTGGAGGCGAAGGGAGACGAATCCGTAATTGCGCATGACTTGCAACTGCGCGCACCGAGGCGGAAAGATGGCCCAGCTTCGACCGCCCGACCGAAAGGACACGACGATGACCGCCCCCCGATGGCGCGACCGACTCACCCGTGAGGAGTGGATCCGCCTGGCCGGAATGGGCGGCTTCATCCTCGCGCTGCACGTCATCGGCTGGTTCACGCTGCTCGCCCTGGTGGAGCCCGAGCACTACGACGTCGGCGGCCAGGTGTTCGGCGCGGGCATGGGCCTGACCGCCTACACCCTCGGCATGCGGCACGCCTTCGACGCGGACCACATCGCCGCCATCGACAACACCACCCGCAAGCTGATGGGCCAGGGCAAGCGTCCGCTGTCGGTCGGCTTCTGGTTCTCGCTCGGGCACTCCTCGATCGTCTTCGGCCTCTGCACGCTGCTGGCCTTCGGCATCCGCTCGCTGGCCGGCCAGCTGGAGTCCGACGACTCGACGCTGCACGAGATGACCGGCCTGATCGGCGTCACCGTCTCCGGCACCTTCCTGCTGCTGCTCGGCCTGATCAACCTGGGCGCCTTCAACGGCATCCTCAAGGTCTTCCGCCGGATGCGCCACGGTGACTACGACGAGGCGGAGCTGGAGCGCCAGTTGGAGCGGCGCGGGCTGATGAACCGCATCCTCGGCCGGGTCACCAGGGCCGTCACCAAGCCCTGGCACATGTACCCGGTGGGCCTGCTGTTCGGCCTGGGCTTCGACACCGCCACCGAGGTGTCCCTGCTGGTGCTGGCGGGCGGCGCGGCGGCCTTCTCGCTGCCCTGGTACGCGCTGCTCACCCTGCCGATCCTGTTCGCGGCCGGGATGAGCCTGCTGGACACCATCGACGGCTCGTTCATGAACTTCGCGTACGAGTGGGCCTTCTCCAAGCCGGTCCGCAAGATCTACTACAACCTGACCGTCACCGGGCTGTCGGTGCTGGTCGCGCTGGTGATCGGATCGATCGAGCTGATCGGTCTGCTCGGCGAGAAGCTGGACATCACCAGCGGCCCGGTCGCCTGGATCGGCGGGCTCGACCTCAACTTCGTCGGCTACGCGATCGTCGGGCTGTTCGTGCTCACCTGGGCCGCGGCGATCGCCTACTGGAAGTTCGGCAACGTCGAGGAGAAGTGGTCGGCCGGGCTGGCCGCCGGTGCCTCCGCCACCACCACCGCCACCGCCGCGAAGTCCGAGTAGCGCGCGTACCGAACCGAGGGGCCGGTGACCGGGGTCTGGTCACCGGCCCCTCGGGGCTTTCCGGGCCCGGTCCGCCAGGGCTTTCCGGGGCCGGGCCGGCGGGCGGCGGCGTTACTTCAGCGCCGCGAGCACCGCCTGCGCCATCACCCGCTCGCCGGTCGCGTTCGGGTGGAACGGCACGGCGGGCGAGCCGGGCAGCGCGCCCTCGATCCAGCGGTCGTCCGAGCAGACGTCGTGCCCGAGGGTCGGCGTGGCGGTGTCCACGTAGGTCGCGCCGTTGGCGGCCGCGGTGGACTTCAGGGCGGCGTTCAGCTTGTCCAGCACGCCGTGCATGTACTCGACGTCGCCCGGGGTCACCGGCTGGCGCAGGACGCACTTCGAGCCGTCGGCGGGCAGCACGGACGGGTAGCCGACCAGCAGCACCCTGGCGCCCGGCGCCTTGGCGTGGATCCGCCGGAGGGTGTCGGCCAGCTGCGGGGCGATGGTGGTGCGGATCCGCTCGGCCAGGTCGTCGGTGCCGTACTGCCAGGACATGCTGCTCCAGTCCCAGTAGCCGTGGTGGTAGACGTCCTTGCAGGGCGTGCCGAGCGGGTTGACGACGGCGCCGGCGATGCAGGTGGCGACCAGTTCGCCGAGGCCGAGGTCGCTGGCCGCGAGGTCGTTGCCGCCGATCCCGAGGGTGACCAGGTCGGTGTCGGCGGTCACCGAGTCCAGCTGGGGGTCGTTGACCCGGATGAAGGCGTCGTACTGGGGCTGGGTCATCGCCTTGATCTTGGCGGCGGAGCAGGTGGCGTCGGTGTACGCGTCGGCCTTGAGGGCGGCGGCGACCAGGTGGCCGTAGTTGCGGTCGGAGCGCAGGCACAGGCCGGCCGACTGGCCCGGCACGCCGGCGCCCGCGGCGTAGGAGTCGCCGAGCGCCACGTAGTGCTTGGGCGCCGGGGTGGCGGCCTGGGCGGCGGTGGAGGTGAGCGCGAGCGCGGCGCCGAGGGCGACGGCGGCGAGTGCGGTGGAATTCCGGAGGTGCCGGAATTTCCGGGCAGGGCGGAGCACGGTTCCTCCTGGGGGGAGAGAAACGACGGGTGGGGGTCGTGCCGAGCCGGGCCGCAGCTACTCGCAGGTAAGTTACTGCCAGGTTTCCCGGGCGTCCATGGTTTGCGCGGAAATTGCCGATATCCCGTCAGGCGGCCTCGGACGGCATTTCGCAATTCGCCCGACCGCGCGCCGCGCGGCTGTTGACGGCAATTCCGAAACGCCCCGGAGCGGAATTCGGCCCGACGGTTGTCACCCGCCGGTTGACCGGACCTCGCCGCAGACCGCAGTATCGGGCGCACAGCGACGGCGTGTCCCGGGCGCGCCGCCACCGCGAGCCGCGACGGAGGACTGCGCATGGCCCTGGACGCCGACGTCATCGTCATCGGGGCGGGCCTCGCGGGCCTCGCCGCCACCGCCGAACTCGCCGACGCGGGACGGAAGGTGATCCTGCTCGACCAGGAACCCGCGGCCTCCTTCGGCGGCCAGGCGCACTGGTCCTTCGGCGGCCTCTTCCTGGTCGACTCGCCCGAGCAGCGCCGGATGCGGATACGCGACTCGCACGCCCTCGCCTGGCAGGACTGGCTCGGCACGGCCGGCTTCGACCGGCCCGAGGACGCCTGGCCGCGCCGCTGGGCCGAGGCGTACGTGGACTTCGCGGCGGGCGAGAAGCGCTCCTGGCTGCACGGAATGGGCGTGCGGTTCTTCCCGGTGGTCGGCTGGGCCGAGCGCGGCGGTTTCCTCGCCGACGGGCCCGGCAACTCGGTGCCGCGCTTCCACATCACCTGGGGCACCGGGCCCGGGCTGCTGGCGCCCTTCGTCCGCAGGGTCCGGGCGGCCGCCGCGCGCGGCCTGGTGGACCTGCGCTTCCGGCACCGGGTCACCGGGCTGTCCGCCACCGCGGGCGCCGTCGACACCGTCACCGGCGAGGTGCTGGTGCCGAGCCCGGCGGGCCGGGGCGAGGCCAGCTCGCGCGAGGTCGCCGGGAGCTTCGAACTGCGCGCCCAGGCCGTGGTCGTCACCTCCGGCGGCATCGGCGGCAACCACGACCTGGTCCGCAAGGCCTGGCCGGCCCGGCTCGGCACCCCGCCCGCCAGGCTGCTCTCCGGCGTGCCCGCGCACGTGGACGGACTGATGCTGGAGGTCGCCGGCCGGGCCGGGGCCAGCCTGATCAACGGCGACCGGATGTGGCACTACACCGAGGGCATCGAGAACTGGGACCCGATCTGGGCCCGGCACGGCATCCGCATCCTGCCCGGCCCCTCCTCGCTCTGGCTGGACGCGCGCGGCGAGCGGCTGCCCGTCCCGCTGTTCCCCGGTTTCGACACCCTCGGGACGCTCGAACACATCATGTCCACCGGGTACGAGTACACCTGGTTCGTGCTCAACCAGCGCATCGTCGAGAAGGAGTTCACCCTCTCCGGCTCCGAGCAGAACCCCGACCTGACCGGGAAGTCGGTGCGCGGCGTGCTCGGGCGGGCGCTGCCAGGTGCCCCCGGGCCGGTCCGGGGCCACCTGCGGCACGGGCCGGACTTCGTGGTCGCCGGGAACCTCGCCGACCTCGCCCGGGGCATGAACGCCAGGGCCGGCGAGCCGCTGATCGACCCGGACGGGCTGCGCCGCACCGTCGAGGACCGCGACCGGCAGGTGGTCAACCCCTTCGCCAAGGACCTCCAGGTCACCGCGATCCACGGCGCCCGCCGCCACCTCGGCGACCGGCTCATCCGCACCGCCGCCCCGCACCGCATCCTCGACCCGGCCGCCGCCCCGCTGATCGCCGTCCGGCTGAACATCCTGACCCGCAAGTCGCTGGGCGGACTGGAGACCGACCTGTCCTCCCGGGTGCTGCGGCCGGACGGCGAGGTGCTGCCCGGGGTGTACGCGGCCGGCGAGGCCGCCGGGTTCGGCGGCGGGGGCGTGCACGGGTACCGCTCGCTGGAGGGGACCTTCCTGGGCGGCTGCCTGTTCTCGGGCCGTACGGCGGGACGGGCGGCGGCGCGGGCGGTCGGGTAGCGGGGCGCGAGGAGCGCGGGAGCGCCGGGGTGCGGAAGCGCGGCGCGGGGCGGCCGGGGAGGGGTGAGCGGGCCCCGCGACGCGGTGCGCCCCCCCGGTCGGGGGCGCACCGGCTGCCGGGCCATCGGTCAGGCGTTGCGGCCGAGGGTCTGCGAGGGCGAGTGCCCGTACACGCGGCGGTAGTCCGCGCTGAACCGCCCGAGGTGGGTGAAGCCCCAGCGACAGGCCACCTCGGTCACCGTGCCGGTGGCCCGGCCGTCGGCGATGGCGAGCAGGTCGTGGTGGGCGCGGTCGAGCCGTACGCGCCGCAGGTAGGCCAGCGGCGTGGTGTCCAGGTGGCGCCGGAACCCCTCCCGCAGGGTGCGCAGGCTGACCCGGGCGGCCTGGGCGATGTCGGCCACGGACAGCGCCTCGTCGGCGTGTTCGGCGCAGTAGTCGGTGGCCCGGCGCAGGGCGCTCGGCAGCAGCGCGCGGCCGCGGTCGGCCGTCTCCCGGCCCAGTGAGTGGGGTTGGGCGTCCAGCAGGCCCTCGACCAGCAACTTCTCGAAGTGCTGCAGGCTCAGGCGGGACTGGCGGCCCAGCGCCGAGACGGCGAACTCGCGGAAGGCCCCGGCCAGTTCGAGCCAGCACCGGACGGCAGGGTCGGCCGGGTCGAGGACCGGCGCGAAACGCAGCCGCTCCTGCGGCAGGTCGCCCAGTCGGACGGCGAGCGCCTGCTCCACCGTCTGCCGGGACATCGCCAGGGCCCCGTTCAGGGCCGCGGCGTCCCACTCCATGGTGACCCGGTCGCCCGGCCCGGCCACGGACAGCACGGACGCCAGCTCGGTGCCGTTGGCGACGACCCGGCCGCCCCCGGCGTACGGCAGGATGACGTTGTAGAAGTCCGGCAGCTCTCCGGTCCGCAGGCACACCGGTGCCCCGTACCCGAGGTCGTAGAGCGCCACCGGGCCCTCGTGGAAGGACCGGAACCGGCCCGGGAGCCGCTGTTCGCCCAGCACCGTCAGCCGGTGCGGGGCCAGGCGCTCGCCCACCACGTGGCGGAGCTCCTCGATGCTGTTCCCCTCGTACAGCGAGACCGGACCGGTCGTGGCTCTGGGCGGTGCTGTTTCGGTGACCACGGATTCCCCCTGGGCCGTGAGATCGACGCCGTGGGACCGCAACCCGATCGGACCCCCCGATCCGCCGCCCCCGGCCTGAACCCCCCGATCTACACCCCGGGAGCGACATTCCGGCGGCGACACTCCGGGAACGGCGTCCCGGTGGCCGACATCTACCGGTCCGTACCTCCAGGGCCCGTCTCCTGGGTCCTTGCCGGGTCCGCGCAGGTCCGGGGGAAAGGCCCCCGGCCGGCGTCCGGCGGGACCCGCGGCCGGGGCGCCGGAGGGGTGACGGGTACAGTGCGGAGGCCGGTGCGCAGCGCGCCGCCGACCAGGAGGGGTCAGGAGAACCGATGAGCCGCCGAGACCGCGACGGTGCCCGGGACCGCAAGCGGGGCGCCGGCGCCCCGGTGACCGTCACGGTCTGCCGGGGCTGCTGCTGCGGCACCGAGGCGAAGCACCCCGGGGTGGACCACGCGGGCCAGTACGAGCGGCTGCGGACGGCGGTGGGCTCGGCGGGCCGGGTCCGGGCGGTCACCTGCCTGGACGTGTGCACCCAGTCCAACGTGGTGGTGGTCGGCCCCTCCGCCGAGGGCCGGGCGGCGGGCGGCCGGCCGGTCTGGCTGGGCTTCGTGCTGATGGACGAGATGATCGACGACATCGCCGCCTGGGTGCGCGCGGGCGGTCCGGGCCTGGCCGATCCGCCGGGGCTGCTCGACCTCCAGCTGATCTCGGTCTCCCGGCGGGTGCGCGAGGGCCTGCCCGAGTGAGACGGCGCCCCGGCACTACGGGCTGATCGTCAGATCGTATCCACCGGGGGCGGAGCAGGGCCTGTCCCCGGGTCATCACCACTACCATGACCGGTGGCGTCGGACCGTCCCGGACGGCGCCGAGCCGTCTGCGCGCGAGGGAGGAAGCCGATGACGACGGTCTGCCGCATCTGCGCGGGCACCGGCCGGACCGCCGGGCTCAGCTGCCGGACCTGCCAGGGCACCGGCACCACCGAGGTGGGCGGCGGGGGCGGCAACTGCTTCCTCTGCGACGGCACCGGGGTGTACGTGCGCTACCGGGTGGACGCGACCGGCGCCAAGCACGCGTACCGGGACGAGATCTGCCGCACCTGCGACGGCACCGGCAACCGGGCCGCCACCCAGTGGGACGAGCCCTCCGGCTGACCCCCGGCCGCACTCGCGGGCGGCCCCGCCGTCACCCGACGGACCCCCAAGTCGAGGGGCGGAACGGGCCATGATGCGGCGTCGGAACGGTACGGACACGTCCTTTACCGAATCATGGTCGAACATTGACGTTCGAATGGGGGGTACGCTGCGACCCGTTCACCCGGCGTCCGTGCGTGATCAACGCGCCGCTGGAAGAGTCCCGCGCATGGATATCCCCAACATGGGCGTGCCGGCCAAGCTTGCCGACCGCATGAGCATGGCCGAGCAGCACGAGTACCTGCGGGCCCGCTTCTCCCGCCGCCGGATGCTGCGCGCCGGTGCCGTGACCGTGGGTGCCGTCGCCGTCGGCGGCGCGCTGGGCGGCGGGACGGCCTTCGCCGCCCCGGCCGGCCCGCAGCTGCTGACCGGTGGCACGACCGACGGCATCGACGGGTCGCTGGTCGCGCCGATCGGCCGTCACCTCCAGTTCGGCCCGGAGCCGGACACCCAGTTCCGCATCTCCTGGCAGGTGCCGGCCCCGGTCAAGAAGCCGTTCCTGCGCTTCGGCAAGACCCCGTGGGAGCTGAGCCACAAGGTCCAGGCCGAGGTCCGCGCCCTGCACACCCCGGCGCTGACCCCCACCAGCCAGCCGGTGGACCAGTACTACCTGCACGTGGCGCTGGAGGACCTGCGCCCCGACACCACCTACTACTACGGTGTCGGCCACGAGGGCTTCGACCCGGCCTCGCAGCAGCGGATCTCCACCCTGCACACCTTCCGCACCGCGCCCTCCCGCGACCACCGCTGGGGCAAGGTGTACGAGCCGTTCACCTTCACCGCCTTCGGCGACCAGGGCGTCAGCTCGCACGCGGCCGGCAACGACCACATCATCAAGGCCCAGAACCCGGCCTTCCACCTGCACGCCGGCGACATCTGCTACGCCGACCCGGCCGGTTCCGGCACCGACCCGGACAAGTCCGTCTTCAACGCCAAGACCTGGGACGACTTCCTGGTGCAGACCGAGACGGTCGCCGCCGAGATCCCGTGGATGGTCGCGTACGGCAACCACGACATCGAGGCCTGGTACTCGCCGAACGGCTACGGCGGCGAGAACGCCCGCTTCTTCCTGCCGAACAACGGCCCGGACCCGCGCGCCGTCCCCGGTGTCTACACCTTCCGCTACAAGAACGTCGGCGTCGTCTCGCTGGACGCCAACGACGTCTCCTACGAGATCCCGGCCAACCTGGGCATCTCGGCGAACAAGCAGACCAAGTGGCTGGAGCGCACCCTCAAGGACCTGCGCAACGACGAGACCATCGACTTCGTCGTGGTCTTCTTCCACCACTGCGCCTTCTCCACCACCGTCGCGCACGCCTCCGACGGCGGTGTCCGCGAGGCCTGGGTGCCGCTGTTCGAGAAGTACCGGGTGGACCTGGTCATCAACGGCCACAACCACATCTACGAGCGCACCGACGCGATCCTCGGCAACAAGGTCTCGAAGCAGGTGCCGAGCGGCGCCACCATCGAGCCGGCCAAGGACGGCGTGGTCTACGTCACCGCGGGTGCGGCCGGCCGCAGCCTGTACAAGTTCGACGTGCCGGACACCTACGAGGGGCACGAGAACCACCAGGACGAGGTCAAGACCTACTACTGGAGCAAGGGCAGGGTGAAGACCCCCGAGGCCATCCAGTGGTCGCGGGTGCGCTACACCGGCTACTCCTTCATCAGGGTCGACGTCACCCCGAAGCACCTGGGCCAGAAGTCGGTCATGAAGGTCACCGCGCTCGCCGAGGACGGCACGCAGATCGACAACTACACGATCCTGCGCGAGGTCGGCGAGGGCTGGGACTCGAACCGGGACGACGACGGCCAGGGCGGCGGCTGGGGCTGGTAGTCCCGTCGGGCCCTGGGGAGCCCCGGCGCCGGAGGTCCGGCGCCGGGGCCCGTGCACGTCAGCGCCGGGGCCCGTACATGATCACGCCGACCCCGGCCAGGCAGATCAGCGCGCCCAGCACGTCGTAGCGGGTCGGCCGGAAGCCGTCCACCGCCATGCCCCACAGCAGCGAGCCGGCCACGAACACCCCGCCGTAGGCGGCCAGCACCCGGCCGAAGTGGCTGTCCGGCTGCAGCGCGGCGACGAAGCCGTACGCGCCGAGCACCACCACGCCGACGCCGGCCAGCCACCACGGCCGCGACTCGCGCACGCTCTGCCAGACCAGCCAGCAGCCGCCGATCTCGGCGAGGGCGGCGAGGGCGAACAGGGCGACGGAGCGCAGGACGGTCATGGCCGCCCAGGGTACGTGGTCAGCTCTGGCGGTAGGTGGCCAGGAAGCGGCCGATCCGGTTGATGGCCGTCTCCAGGTCGTCGGCCCGGGGCAGGGTGACGAAGCGGAAGTGGTCCGGGCGGGGCCAGTTGAAGCCGGTGCCCTGGACGACGTGGATCTTCTCGCGCAGCAGCAGGTCCAGCACGAACCGCTCGTCGTCGACGATCCGGTGCACGGCCGGGTCCAGTCGGGCGAAGGCGTACAGCGCGCCCTTGGGCTTGACGCAGCTGACGCCGGGGATCTCGTTGAGCGCCTTGACCGCGATGTCGCGCTGCTCGGTGAGCCGGCCGCCGGGCAGCACCAGGTCGTTGATGGACTGGTGGCCGCCGAGCGCGGCCTGCACGGCGTACTGGGCGGGCACGTTGGGGCACAGTCGCATGCCGGAGAGCATGGTCAGGCCCTCCAGGTAGTCGGTGGCGTGCTGCTTGGGGCCGGAGACCACCAGCCAGCCGCTGCGGAAGCCGGCCACCCGGTAGGCCTTGGAGAGGCCGTTGAAGGTGAGCGTCAGCACGTCGTCGGCCAGCGCGGCCAGGCAGTGGTGCTCGGCGCCGTCGTAGAGGATCTTGTCGTAGATCTCGTCGGCCAGCACCATCAGGTGGTGGCGGCGGGCCAGGTCGAGGATGCCCTCCAGCAGTTCCTTCGGGTAGACCGCGCCGGTGGGGTTGTTGGGGTTGATGACGACGATCGCCCTGGTGCGGGCGGTGATCTTGGCGGCGATGTCGTCCAGGTCCGGGTACCACTCGGCCTCTTCGTCGCACAGGTAGTGCACGGCCTTGCCGCCGGCCAGCCGGACCGCGGCCGTCCAGAGCGGGTAGTCGGGCATCGGCACGAGCACCTCGTCGCCGTCGTCCACCAGCGCGGTGACGGCCATCTGGATCAGCTCGGAGACGCCGTTGCCGAGGTAGACGTCGTTGACGGTGACGCCCTGCACACCGCGCTGCTGGTAGTACTGCACCACCGCGCGACGGGCCGGCAGGATGCCGCGCGAGTCGCTGTAGCCGTGCGCCGCGGGCAGGTTGCGGATGATGTCCTGGATGATCTCCTCGGGCGCCTCGAAGCCGAACGGGGCGGGGTTGCCGGTGTTCAGCCGCAGCACGCTGTGCCCGGCCTCCTCCAGGGCGTTGGCCTGGTCGACCACCGGGCCCCGGATCTCGTAGCACACGTCATTCAGCTTGCTGGACTGCCGAAACTCCATCTGCGGCCTCCCGACCGTCACCACCGCTCCGTTGCTTCAGCTTTGTTCTACCAAGTGTGTACTTGGAAAGTCCAACCTCTTGGCTATGCTGATCCGCATGTCACGCCGAAGCTACGACCAGTACTGCGCCGTCGCCCGCGCCCTGGACGCGGTGGGGGAGCGCTGGAGCCTCCTGATCGTCCGTGAGCTCCTCGGCGGCCCGCGCCGCTACACCGACCTGCACGCCGACCTGCCCGGCGTCTCCACCGACATCCTGGCCGCCCGGCTCAAGCAGCTGGAGGGCGACGGGCTGGTCCTCCGCCGCCGGCTGGAACGGCCCGCCAACGCGATGGTCTACGAGCTGACCGGGCGCGGCCGCGAACTGCGGCCGGTCGTCGAGGCCCTGGGGGAGTGGGGCCTGGCCGCCCTCGGGGAGCAGCGGCCCACCGACGCCGTCCGGGAGCACTGGTTCACGCCCCGGAAGCCGGAGGAGGAGGCGGCGGTCGCGGCCGGCTGACGGCCGCGCGCCCGGGTGCCGCGGTGGGCGGTGCGGCCCGCCGCGATGGGCGGCGGGTCCCGCCGCGGTGGACGGTGGGGCCCGCTGCGGCCGAGGGCGGGCACGCACGTACGATCGTCGGATCGTCGAACCGCCTTGGTCGGCCCAGGAGAGCGGAGGCCAGCCCGTGCCCACCCCCTACCGCAGCTACGTCGCCGTCGGAGACTCCTTCACCGAGGGCATGTGCGACGACCTGTTGCCGAACGGCCACTACCAGGGCTGGGCCGACCGGGTCGCCGCGGCACTGGCCGCCGAGAACGGCACCGGCTTCCGGTACGCCAACCTCGCCGTCCGCGGCAAGCTCATCGGCCAGATCCACGACGAGCAGCTCGCCCCCGCCGCCGCGATGGGCGCCGAGCTGGTCACCCTGGCCGGCGGCCTCAACGACGTGCTGCGCCCCGGCTGCGACATCGCCGCCGTCGAGCGGCAGCTCGGCCGCTGCGCCGCCGAGCTGCGTGCCACCGGTGCCACCGTCGTGCTGTTCACCAGCACCGACCCCACCCGCCGCCTGGCCGGCAGCGCCCGGCTGTTGCCCGCCATCCTGCGGCTGAAGGCCTTCGTCCAGGAGCTGGGCCGGCAGGACGGCTTCGCGGTGGTCGACCTGTTCTCCGCGCCCTGCTTCGACGACCGCCGGCTGTGGGCCGAGGACCGCCTGCACCTGTCGCCGGAGGGCCACCGCCGGGTCGCCGAGGGCGTGCTGGAGGCGCTCGGCCGCCCCGCCGCCTTCGACTGGCGCGCCCCGCTGCCCGCCGCCGCCCCGGCCGGCCGCGCCGAGCGACTGCGCGAGGACGCCCGCTGGCTGGGCACCCACGTCGGCCCGTGGATCGGCCGCCGCCTCACCGGCCGCTCCTCCGGCGACGGCCGCCCGGCGAAGCGGCCGGAGCTGCTGCCGTACGGCTAGGGCCTCCGCCGGGCCCCCGGGGGCGTCGGGTCCAGGACCAGGCTCGCCATTGGGGCGTGTGTGGTCCAGCCGAGCGCCGTGTAGAGCGCCTGTCCCTCCGGGGTGCCGACAAGCACGCCGGTGCGCGCGCCCCGCTCGTACGCGGCGCACTGGAGCGTCCGCATCACGACGGCGCCCAGGCCCCGGCGGCGGTGCTCGGGCGCGGTGGTGATCCGGTCCGGTACGGCCACCGGCCCGGCCAGGCCCGCCTGGCCGCGGGCGGCGAGGTGCCCGTCCTCGGTGCGCACCAGCACCCGCAGGACCCCGCCCCGCTCCCAGGTGGTCACGGTGTACCCGGCCGGGCCCCCGGGCCGCTCGGCGGCGAGCGGGACGCTCATCAGGAAGCCCGGTACGTCCATGCGCCACCGCTCGTCCAGCCAGGGGCGCACGGTGTCGTCCTCGGCGAACAGCTTCAGCCAGGTGGTCGGCGCGGTGACGGTCCCGGCGAGCTCGCGGACCTCGGCCTCGGTCGGCTCCGGCAGCACGTGCCGGCCCACCTCGCCGACCGGCGCGCCGACGTCGATGCTCCAGCCCCAGGGCCGGTCCACCGGCTCGGCGGAGCCGCGCGAGACGGCCCAGCCGGAGATCCACATCCGGACCAGCTCCCTGACGTCCGGGTCCCGCATGCCGCCCACCCCCGTGTGCAATGGTCTCGCGTGTAATGGTCTCTAGTGCGCCGCATAACTTACCGGCGCGGAGGGTCGTCTGCCCAGTAGGATTTCCGGGTCCACGGCGCCGCCCGGCGCCCGACTGCTGGAAGGACCCCGGAACGTGCGCGAGACCGAGTCGCCGCAGGACCTCACGGCGGCCGCGCCGACCCCGCTCCGGGCCGACTGCGGCAGCTGCTTCGGCCTCTGCTGCGTCGCCCTGCCGTTCTCCGCCGGCACCGACTTCGCCATGAACAAACTGGCCGGCAGCCCCTGCCACAACCTCCAGGCCGACTTCCGCTGCGGCATCCACACCCGGCTGCGCGACACGGGCTTCCGGGGCTGCACCGTCTACGACTGCTTCGGCGCCGGGCAGCGGGTCTCCCAGGTGACCTTCGGCGGCCGCAGCTGGCGCGAGGAGCCGGACAGCGCCAAGGCGATGTTCGACGTCTTCCCGATCGTGCGGCAGCTGCACGAGCTGCTCCGGTACCTCACCGAGGCGCTCACCTTCGCCTCCGCCCTCCCCGTCCACGACGAACTGCGGCGGGCGCTGGCGGAGACCGACCGGCTGGCCGGCGGCACCCCCGAGGAGATCCTCGCCGTCGACGTCCCGGCCCACCGGCAGCGGGTCAGTGACCTGCTGCTGCGCGCCAGTGAACTGGTCCGCGCCGCCGTCCCGCGCCGCCGCGAGCACCGGGGCGCCGACCTCTTCGGCGCCCGCCTGCGCGGCGCCGACCTCCAGGGCGCCAACCTGCGCGGCGCCCTGCTCGTCGCGGCCGACCTCTCCGGTGCGGACCTGCGCCTCGCCGACCTGGTCGGTGCCGATCTGCGGGACGCCAACCTGGCCGGCGCGGACCTCAGCACGGCCCTCTTCCTCACCCAGGCCCAGCTCGACGCCGCCCGCGGCGACGCCACCACCCGCCTCCCGGACGCCCTCGCCCGGCCCGGCCACTGGCCCGAGACCGCGCCGGCCCCGGCGGCCAGGGGCGGCTCCGGACCCCGCTCCGGCAAGGGCGGCGGCCGCCCCGCCCGGGGCAACCGCCGCCGCTGACGCCTGCCGGCGCCGCTACTGGCCCACCCGACCGTCGACGCACTCGCGCAGCAGGTCGGCGTGGCCGCAGTGGCGGGCGTACTCCTCGATCCGGTGCACCTGCAGCTCCCTGATCGAGATCCGCTCCTTGCCGACCCGCTCGCCCAGGTCCTGGTGGCCGGCCAACTCGGCGTCCAGCGCGGCCTGTTCGCGCTCCAGGTCGCGGAACGCGGCGTCCGCCACGGCCTGCTCGCCGACGGCCCCGTCGAAGTCCGCGTCCCGTGCGCCGTACAGTCTGGGCAGCGGCTCGCCGTCGGTGATCCAGTTCCGCCAGTTCCGCTCCACCTCGGCCAGGTGCCGGACCAGCCCGAGCAGCGACATCGTCGACGGCGGCACCGAGCGGCGGGCCAGCTGCTCCGGGGCCAGGCCGTCGCACTTCATCCGCAGGGTCAGCCGGTAGTTCGTCAGAAAGCCCCGGAGTGTGGCGAGTTCGCCGTCGGGGCCGGGTCCTTCGTGGTTGCGGGGGTCGTCGTCCGGGTCGGCCCACATGTCGGGGTGGACGGTCGCCTCGGTCCATCGCGCGGGTTGTTCGCTCATGCCGTGCATCGTCGGCCCCGACCGGCCTCCCCGCCACTGGTTATCGCCCCTGCGGCCCGGCGCGGCGCCCGCGCGCTCAGCCGGTCAGCAGCCGGGCGCGCAGGGCGTCGGCCTGCGCGCGGTCGATGCCGAGGACGCCGGTGAGGTACGCCTCGACGGAGCCGTGGCGGTCGGCGAGGTCGGCGAGGGCGAGCCGGATCACGGTCTCGGGGGCGCGCCCGTAGCCGGGCCAGCGCAGCGTGCGGCCCGGGTGGGCGGCGTGCCACTCGGCAACGAAGTGCGCGGTGGCGAGCTCGGTGAGGGCGAAGTCGGCGGCGATGACGTCCTCGTCGACGCCGAGCAGGGTGAGCAGCAGGGCGGCGATCAGCCCGGTGCGGTCCTTGCCGGAGGCGCAGTGGAAGACCACCGGGGCCTCGGCGGCGGTGATCACGTCCAGGGTCTGGCGGATCTCCTTCACCCCGTCCTCGGCGACCTCGCCGAAACGGTCCGCGAGGTAGCGCCAGGGGTCGAGCTCCGGGTCGATCTCGGCCTGGTCGTACGGGCGGTGCTCGATCGAGAGGTTGTGGTACTCCAGGCCCTCGAACTCGGGCACCCGGCCCTTGGCGGCGATCTCCCAGGGGTAGCGCAGGTCGATCACGGTCCGTACGCCGAGCGCCCGCAGCCGGTCGAGGTCCGCGGGGGAGGTGAGCTTGCCGAGCGAGTCGGAGCGGTAGAGCAGTCCCCACCGGACGGACCGTCCGTCGGAGGCCGGATAGCCGCCCAGGTCACGGAAGTTGTGCAGGGCGTCGAAGGAGTGGTGGCGCGTCGTCATGCGCGCACTCTAGAAGAGGACCTCAGGCCCCGGCGGGCGGGTAGCCGTGGGCGAGCAGATCGAAGGCGCGGGTGGCGTCCCCGACGGCCTCGGCGTGCAGGTCGTCGGCGGTGCGGCCGTCCTGGATGCGGCGCCAGTTGTGCAGGGCGAGGACCCGCTGGGTGGCGGTGACCTGGGCGGCGAGCAGGGCGGCGGTGAGCTCCCGGGGCCCGGGCAGCCCGGGGTCCTCGCGCAGTGCCGAGGCCAGTGACCGCTCCGCGCGCGCCACGTACTCGCCGACCCGGGCGGCCAGGCTGGGAGTGCCGTAGACCAGGCCGGTGAAGGCGAGTACCGCCGGGTGGTCGTTGAGGCCGGTGACCGGGTCGCGCCGGCCGAGGCCGGCCAGGAAGTCCCGCAGCAGCGCGTCGAGCACCGGCTCGCCGGGCAGCCGGGTGCGGACCACCTCCGCGGACTGCTCCTGGTGGTCGGCGAAGCGGTGGACGACCAGGTCCTCCTTGCTGGGGAAGTAGGAGAACAGCGTCGGCTTGGACACCTCGGCGGCCGCCGCGACGTCCGCCACCGAAACCCGGTCGAAGCCGTGCTCGAGGAAGAGCGCGATGGCCGCCTCCGAGATGGCCCGCCTGGTCCGCTCCTTCTTCAGCTCCCGCAGTCCGGTCATGCGGCCCAGGCTAGCAGTGGGCATTGACCGGGGCAGGTTTTGGACCCGGTCGCCCGTCGGGTGTGTCCCCGGCGGATACGCCCCGGACCGGCGCCCGCGGCCCGGGCGCCGTCGTTGTCAGTGCCGTCGGGCACGATCGGCCCGTCGGTACTCCTGCGGCACGGACGGAAACGGAGAGGGCATCGTGGCGATCACGAATCAGCGGGTGGCGGAGCACGCGTTCCTGCGGGGGATGTACCGGGACCCGTACTTCCCCGATCACATCGTCGACAAGGGCAAGGCGGTCCTGGTGCGGCTGTGCGAGCGGATCGAGGCCGAGCGGCCGGCGGACCTGACGGCCCTGTACGTGCTCTCCCACGCCGCGACGGAGGAGTTCAACCTCCTGGAGGCGGAGTTCGAGGCGGCCGGGAGCGAGATCGAGACGGTGGCGCGGGAGGAGATCGCCGAGGACTTCTGGATCGTCGCGACGGCCTACGGCTTCACGGACGTGGACGTGGAGGAGCTGGTCGCGCCCCGGAACTGGTGACCGGCGGGCCGGTTGTCGCAGGGCCCCTACGCGCTGCGGTCGGCGAGCACCTCGCGGACGACGTGGCGGGCGTTGGCGGTCAGTGCCTGGTCGGTGTGGCGGTAGTACGGGATCGTCACCAGGGCGATGGAGAACGCCCAGGCCCGGCCGCGGGCCCACATGGCCTCGTCCGCGCCGAGGGCGGCACGGAAGGCCGGGCGGGCGGTGGCGGGCAGCAGGTTCCAGGCGGCGATCAGGTCAGCGGTCGGGTCGCCGACGCCCATCAGGGCGAAGTCGAGGACGGCGGAGAGTCGGCCGGTGGGGGCGACCAGCAGGTTGCCGGGGGTGAGGTCGCCGTGCGTCCAGACCGGCGGCCCGGCGTACTCGGGCAGCCGAAGCGCCTTGTCCCACAGGGCGGTTGCGGCCGCCGTGTTGATCGAGCCGGCGAGCTGGGCGATGGCCGCGCGGGTGGCGCCGTCCCGGGAGGCGAGCGGGACGCTGCGCTGGGAGGGCGGGGCGCCGGCCGGGTCGGCGGCGCGCAGCGCGTTGACGAAGCGGGCCAGGTCGCCGGCCAGGTCCCCGGGCGCGGCCAGCGAGTTGACCACCGGGTTGGTGCCGCCCAGCCAGCGCAGCACCGACCACTGCCACGGGTAGCCGGCGGCGGGCCGGCCGACCTCAAGCGGTGCCGGAACGGGCAGCGGCAGCCGTGGCGCCAGCCGGGACAGCCACTGCCGCTCCCGCCGTAGGCCGTCGGCGGCCCAGGCCACCAGCGGCAGCCGGACGGCGAGTTCGGGCCCGAGGCGGAACATCGCGTTGTCCGCGCCGGGGGCGGAAACGGGGGTGATCGGGAGGCGCTCCCACTGTGGGAACTGGGCGGCGATCAGCCGCCGCACCAGGGCCGCGTCGACCACCGGTCCGTCGGGGTGCATCCGGGTGGCAGCGCACATGTCCGGCAGCGTACAGCGCCCGATCGTTTCCGTTCAGCAGGATTCCCGAACTGCGCACGTTCCGAGGCCGGTTCGGCGAGGATCCACCCGAGCGGGGCCCGCCGGAAGGCGGCCGGCCGAAGCCCCGGCGCCGCCGCCCCCGCCGGAGCACGGCACCGCGCCACGCCCGGCCGCCCCGGGGGCGCCCGGGCGTCGCCGTCGGCACCTGCCAGAATGCAGGGCGTACGGCGCAAGCACTGATGGAGAAGGTGACCGGCTTCGTGACCACGCCAGTCGAACAGGTGGCCCGGCAGGCCCAGCAGGCGATCGAGCGGAAGATCGCCGAGGAACTGGGCGTCCGCGAAGGGCAGGTGAAGGCGGCCGTCGAACTGCTCGACGGCGGCGCGACCGTCCCGTTCGTGGCCCGCTACCGCAAGGAGGTCACCGGCTCCCTGGACGACGCCCAGCTGCGCGCCCTGGAGGAGCGGCTGCGCTACCTGCGCGAGCTGGAGGACCGCCGGGCGGCCGTCCTGGAGTCGATCGAGGCGCAGGGCAAGCTGGACGACGCGCTGCGCGCCCAGGTGCTCGCCGCCGACTCCAAGGCCCGCCTGGAGGACATCTACCTGCCGTTCAAGCCGAAGCGGCGCACCAAGGCGCAGATCGCCCGCGAGGCCGGCCTGGAGCCGCTCGCCGACACCCTGCTCGCCGACCCGTCCCAGGACCCGGCGGCGCTGGCCGCGCAGTACCTGAACGAGTCGGTCGCGGACGGCCCCGCCGCGCTGGAGGGCGCCCGGGCGATCCTGGTCGAGCGCTTCGGTGAGGACGCCGACCTGGTCGGCTCGCTGCGAGAGCGGATGTGGACCCGCGGCCGGCTGGTCGCCAGGGTCCGCGACGGCAAGGAGGGCGACGGCGCCAAGTTCGCCGACTACTTCGACTTCGCGGAGCCGTACACCAAGCTCCCCTCGCACCGCATCCTCGCGATGCTGCGCGGCGAGAAGGAGGAGGTGCTCGACCTCGAATTCTCCCCGTACGACGGCGACACCGAGGGCGATCTGCCCGGCGAGAACGACTACGAGCAGCGGATCGCCGCCCGCTTCGGCATCGCCGACCGCGGCCGCCCGGCCGACAAGTGGCTCGGCGACACCGTCCGCTGGGCCTGGCGCACCCGCATCCTGGTCCGGCTCGGCATCGACCTGCGGTCCCGGCTGCGCGCCGAGGCCGAGGACGAGGCGGTGCGGGTCTTCGCCGCGAACCTGCGCGACCTGCTGCTCGCCGCCCCGGCCGGCACCCGCGCCACCATGGGCCTGGACCCGGGCTTCCGCACCGGGGTGAAGGTCGCCGTGGTGGACGCCACCGGCAAGGTCGTCGCGTACGACACGATCTACCCGCACCAGCCCGCCAACAAGTGGGACGCGGCGCTGGCGACCCTGGCGGCACTGGCGAAGAAGCACGACGTCGACCTGATCGCGATCGGCAACGGCACCGCCTCCCGGGAGACCGACAAGCTCGCCGAGGACCTGCTGGGGCGCCACCCCGAGCTGAAGCTCACCAAGGCGATGGTCAGCGAGGCCGGCGCCTCGGTCTACTCGGCCTCCGCGTTCGCCTCGCAGGAGCTGCCGGACCTGGACGTGTCGATCCGCGGCGCGGTCTCGATCGCCCGCCGGCTCCAGGACCCGCTGGCCGAACTGGTCAAGATCGACCCCAAGTCGATCGGCGTCGGCCAGTACCAGCACGACCTGAGCGAGGTGAAGCTCTCCCGTTCGCTGGACGCCGTGGTCGAGGACTGCGTCAACGCCGTCGGCGTGGACGTCAACACCGCCTCGGCGCCGCTGCTCACCCGGGTCTCCGGGATCACCGGAACGCTGGCCGACAACATCGTGGCGCACCGCGACGCCAACGGCCCGTTCCGCACCCGCCGGCAGCTCAAGGACGTCTCCCGGCTCGGCCCCAAGGCCTTCGAGCAGTGCGCCGGCTTCCTGCGCATCCCCGGCGGCGAGGACCCGCTGGACGCCTCCAGCGTGCACCCCGAGGCCTACCCGGTGGTGCGCCGCATCCTGGCCGCGACCGGCGGGGAGCTGCGCGAACTGATCGGCAACGGCGAGCGGTTGCGGGCGCTGCGCCCGGCGGACTTCGCCGACGACACCTTCGGCGTCCCGACCGTCACCGACATCCTCGGCGAGCTGGACAAGCCGGGCCGGGACCCGCGCCCGGCCTTCCGCACCGCGACCTTCAAGGAGGGCGTCGACAAGATCGGCGACCTGGAGGTCGGCATGGTGCTGGAGGGCGTGGTCACCAACGTCGCCGCCTTCGGCGCGTTCGTGGACGTGGGCGTCCACCAGGACGGGCTGGTGCACGTCTCGGCGCTGTCGCGGAACTTCGTCAAGGACCCGCGCGAGGTGGTCAAGCCCGGCGACATCGTCAAGGTCCGGGTGCTCTCGGTGGACGTGCCGCGCAAGCGGATCGGGCTGACCCTGCGGCTGGACGACGAGGTCGGGCGCGAGCGCGGCGGGGACCGTGGCGACCGCGGCGAGCGGCAGGCCCGCCCGCCCCGCCAGGAGCGCCGCGGCGGCGGCCAGGGCGGTCAGAGCGGCCAGGGCGGTCAGGGCGGTCGCGGTGGCCAGGACCGGCGCGGTGGCGGCCAGGGCGGGGACCGCGGCGGCTTCGGCGGCGGCGTGCCGGCCAACAGCGCCATGGCGGACGCGCTGCGCCGGGCCGGCCTGGCCGGCGGTGGCGAGGGCGGCTCGGGCGGTCGCCGCTCCGGGCGGCGCTGAGCCGGGCCCTCGACCGACCACGGCCCGGGGCCGGTGGACGCGGTGCGCGTCCACCGGCCCCGGGCCGTCGTTGACCGTCCGGACGTTCAGGCCAGGATCTTCTCCTTCGCCTTCTGGTACTCCTCCTCGGAGATCGCGCCCTTCTCCTTCAGCTCCGCCAGTTTCGCCAGGTCGTCGACGTGGCTGCGGCCGCCGCCCTCGGGCCCCGACGCCGCCGCGTCCCGGATGTAGGCCTTGAACGCGGCCTGGTTCTCCTGGGCCTGTTGGATGTCGCGCTTGGTCATCGACTGCCCGCGTGCGATCAGGTACACGAGGACGCCGATCAGGGGCAGGATGATCACCAGGACGAGCCAGCCGGCCTTGCCCCAGCCGCTGAGGTCGTGGCTGCGGAAGATGTCCGTGATGATCTTGAACAGCAGGAAGAACCAGAGCACCCAGAGGAAGAACTCCAGCATCGTCCAGAAGATGTTGAGCACCGGGTAGTCCACGGCCAGTGAGGTGGTGTCCATGGCTGAGTAATACCACCGCAAAACGGACATCTTCACTCGGTGTTCGGCCGTTCAAGTGACCTTCGGCAGCCGCGGGAATAACCGCCCGGGCCGGGGTCTCACCCCAGTGCGGCCCGCCGGCGCAGCTCCACGGCCAGCGCGACCAGCTCGCCCCACCAGGCGTCGCGCCCGGTCAGCAGCAGCCGCTCGGCCTCCGCGGGCGCCACCGCGCGGACCTCGACCACCTGCTCGCCGTCCGCCGGGTTGGTCGGCGCGGAGTCCAGCACGACCTCGCCCCACCCCCACAGCCAGGCCTTCTCCGGGTGCGGCTGCCACGGCCGGTACGGCACCGGGTCCTCGGTGCGGCAGCGGTGCGCGCCCAGCCAGCGCGGCTCGCCGAGCAGCCGGGCGCCGGCCTCCTCCGCCAGCTCGCGGGCGAGGCAGGAGGCGATGCTCTCGTCCCGCTCCCGGGTGCCGCCGGGCAGGAACCAGTGGTTCCGGTCGTCCCGGCAGAGCACCACCCGGTCGTCCGCGAAGCCGACCAGGTGGATGTTGGTGACCAGTGCGTCCGGCGGCAGCTCGGTGGAGAACCGGGCGTCGAACCGCCCCCAGCTCCAGTACTGCGGCGCGTGCAACGCCGGGAACAGTGCCGCTAGTTCGGTTGATCTGGCAGAGGCATCGGTGTGGTTCGCGGTATCGGTCATTCAGTGATCGTAGTGCCGGTCGGGAAACGGCGGGGGACGGTCGGATGGACGAGGGCGATGTCGGAGGTGGAGATGGCGCGCGGGCGGCGCGGGCGCGCCCCCTCGGTCGGTGCGCCGACCCAACTGCCCAGTGAGATCTCGGCGGTGATGCCGGGGCCGAAGCCGGCGATCAGCCCGGTGGTGCCCTCGGGCACGCCGCCGTCGGCGAACAGCCGGGCCAGGGCGTCGAAGACCACGGCGCTGGCGATGTTGCCGCGTTCGGTGAGCGTCGCCCGGCTGAAGCGGAAGGTGGCCGGCTCCAGGTCGAGGAGGCGGCACAGGTCGTCCAGGATGCGCGGGCCGCCCGCGTGCACGATGTAGAAGCCGAGCCCGGAGACGTCCCAGCCGTGCTCCCCGGCCAGGCCGCGCAGCGCGGGCGCGAGCATCGCCATCGTGCCGGGCACCCGCTTGTCCAGCCGGAAGTGGAAGCCGGTGTCCTTCACCCCGTACGAGATCCAGTCCTCGGTGTGCGGGACGAGGTGCGAGCCGTTGCGCTCGACCTGGACGCCGCGTCCGCCGTTCCCGCGCATCACCACGGCGGCGACCGCGTCCCCGAAGAGGCCGTTGGAGAGCAGCGAGCCGACGCCGAGGTCGGTCGGCTGGTAGCAGAGCGAGCAGAACTCGCAGGCCACGATCAGCACGTTGGCGCCCGGGTAGGCGCGGCAGAAGTCGTGGGCCCGGTTGACGGCGGCGCCGCCGGCCGCGCAGCCGAGCTGGGCGATCGGCACCTGGCGGGTGTCGGAGCGGAAACCCATGGTGTTGATCAGCCAGGCGGTCATCGACGGCATCATGAAGCCGGTGCAGGACACGTAGACGATCAGGTCGATGTCACCTGCTGTCAACTCGCCGTGGAAGAGAGCCCGTTCGACCACCTCGGGGACGCGCCGCTTGGCCTCGCGCTCGTACAGCTCGTTGCGGACGGTGAAGCCCGGGTGGGTGAGGGTCCGCTCGATCGGCTGGACCAGGTGCCGGGTGAGCACCCCGGTGTTCTCGATCAGCTGCAGTGCCAGGCCGAGTTGCGGGTGCCCGGCGTGCAGGGTGCGGGCCAGGTCGAGGGTCTCGTCGAGGGTGATGACGTGCTCGGGTACGGCGATGGCGGGGCGGCAGAGTGTTGCCATGGGTGCGGGTCTCCCCAGTGCTGCGGGAACGGTGGGTCGAGGGGAGGCGCTACCAGGCCACCGGCAGGGTGCGCGGGAAGCGCCAGATCGAGCCGGAGTCCCAGTCGAGTTCGGTCGGGTCGACGGCCAGCCGCAGCCCGGGGAAGCGGCGCAGCAGGGTGCCGATGGCGACCAGCAGCTCCATCCGGGCCAGGTGGGAGCCGAGGCAGTGGTGCTGGCCGTACCCGAAGGCCATGTGGGTGGGCGCGCCGCGGTCGAGGTCCAGCTCGTCGGGGCGCTCGTAGACCGAAGGGTCCCGGTTGGCGGTGAGGTAGGAGACGTGCACGGCCTCGCCGGCCCGGATCAGCGTGCCGCCCAGCTCGACGTCCTCGGTGGCGACCCGGGCGATGCCGACGCCCTGGCGGAACGGGATGAAGCGCAGCAGCTCCTCCAGGGCGCGGGGCAGCATGTCCGGCTGGGCGCGCAGCTTGGCGAGCTGCTCGGGGTGGGTGAGCAGGGTGTAGCCGATGTTGCCGAGCTGGTAGGTGCTGGTGTCGTGGCCGGTGACCAGCAGGACCATCGCCATGACGGTCAGCTCGTCCGGGTCGAGCAGTTCGTCGCCGTCGCGGGCGGTGGCGAGGGCGCTGATCAGGTCCTCGCGGGGGTGGGCCCGGCGTTCGGCGGTGAGCTCGGTGAAGTACGCGCGCAGGGCGGCCTTGGCGGCCTCCTGGCCGTCCCGGCTGCCGGGGCCCATCCGCATCATCGCCACGGCGTGGCCGCGCAGTTCGGTGCGGTCGGCCGCGGGGATGTCCAGCAGTTCGCAGATGGTGGCGAGCGGGAGGCGGCCGGCCAGGAAGTGCATCAGGTCGGCGGGGGCGCCGTGCTCGGTCATCTCGTCGAAGTAGCCGTCGACGGTCCGCTGGGTGGCCGGGCGCATCCGCTCGACCTGGCGGTTGGTGAAGCCCTGGGCGACGAGCCGGCGCAGCCGGTTGTGGGCGGGCGGGTCCATCAGGTTGATCGCCTCGGCCTGGGCGATCGGGGCAGGCGTCATCCGGGGCAGGTCGCGGCCGATGCCCGCGGCGCGGCTGAACCGGCGGTCGGTGGTGACGGTCCTGACGTCCTCGTAGCGGGTGGCCAGCCAGGCCTCGCCCTCGCCGTGCGGCAGTCGGATCCTGGCGACCGGGGCTTCGGTGAGCAGTCGCTTCAGGAGGGGGTCGAACTCCAGGCCGTCGGTGTGGTGGAAGGGGCAGTCCCACACGGGGGGATTGGTGGTCACGGGCCGGTCCAGGTGTGCTCGTCGTGCCGGGGGCGCCCGAGGTGATCGGTCCGGTTCGGGCGTGGACATGCAGATGGTGCCCCATGACCTGGCGAAAAAGGGAGTTCGGTGGAGATTTAACTCCAATGAGTGAGATTCGGCTAATAATAACGCGAACTGGTGCACGGTAGAGGTGAATTGACGGTCAGCCGCCGCCCGGCGCGACCAGCCCGGTCTCGTACGCGAGCACCACCGCCTGCGCCCGGTCGCGCAGGTCGAGCTTGGCGAAGATCCGGGCCACATGGGTCTTCACCGTCGACTCGCTGAGCGTCAGTTCGCGTGCCAGCTCGGTGTTGGACAGCCCGCGGCCGAGCAGCGCCAGCACCTCCGCCTCGCGCGGGGTGAGCGGCGCGAGGTCGCGGTGCAGCGGCGGGCCGTCGGCGCCCTGGGCCGGGCGCGGCGCACCGGCCGCGAAGCGCTCGACCAGCCGGCGGGTGATCGAGGGGGCGAGCAGCGCGTCCCCCGTGTCCACCAGCCGGACGGCGGCGGCGAGGTGGGCCGAGGTGACGTCCTTGAGCAGGAAACCGCTGGCCCCGGCGGACAGTGCGGCGTAGACGTAGTGGTCCAGGTCGAAGGTGGTCAGCATGATCACCCGGCAGCCGGGCACCTGGGCCAGGATGCGCCGGGCGGCCTCCAGACCGTCCATGCCGGGCATCCGGATGTCCAGCAGCGCGACGTCCGGGCGGTGCAGGACGGCGGCGGCCACCGCCTCGGCGCCGTCGCCGGCCTCGGCGACCACGTCGATGCCGCGCGCGGTGAGGATCATCCGGAAGCCCGTGCGGACCAGCTCCTGGTCGTCCGCGATCACCACCCGCGGGCGGCTCTGCTGCTCCGGCTGCCGACTCCGGCCCGGCTCCTGGCCCTGCGCCGTGTCCACGGCCCCCTGCTCCACGTCCATGCTCCCCTCCGTCACGGCCGGTCCAGCGGGATGCGGGCACGGACCCGGAAGCCGCCGCCGATCCGGCGCCGGGCGTCCAGGTCCCCGCCGTACACCGCGACGCGCTCGCGCAGGCCGATCAGCCCGCGCCCGGCGCCGTCCGCCGGCCGCGGGGCCGGACCGGGCGCCCCGGAGAGCACGCTCGGGCCGCTGTTGAGCACCTCCACCCGCAGGTAGTGGTCCGCGTAGCGCACCGTCACCTCCGCCGTCACCCCGTCCCCGTGCTTGAGCGCGTTGGTCAGCGCCTCCTGGATGATCCGGTACGCCGTCACGTCGATGCCGCCGGGCAGCGGCCTCGGCTCACCGGAGATCCGCACCTCGACCGGCAGCCCGGCGAAGGCGAAGCGGTCGATCAGCGGGCTCAGCCGGCTCAGGCTGGGCTGCGGGGCGAAGCCGTCCCCGGCCGGCTCCTCGCCGCCGTCCGCGGCGGGGGCGAGCAGGCCCAGCAGGTGCCGCAGCTCCGTCATGGTGTCCCGCCCGGCGGCCTCGACCGCCGCCATCGCGGCCGCCGCCTCCTGCGGCATGGTGGCCAGCACCTCGCGCGCGGCCCCGGCCTGCACCACCATCAGGCTCACGTTGTGGCTCACGATGTCGTGCAACTCGGCGGCGATCCGGGCCCGTTCGGCGTCCACGGCGGTACGAGCGGCGCGATCCCGCTCCCGTTCCAGCAGCCAGCCTCGCTCGCCGATGGCCGCCCGGTGCAGCCGCCGCGCCCGGGCGAGCGCCACCGCCAGCCAGCCGGCCGCCGTGCCCGCAGCACCGGCCGTCGCGACGGCCGCCCACTCCCACCCCGTTCCCCACACGGCGCCAGCCTCCCAGGTCACACGGTGATCCACATCATCCGGGGGTGCCGCTCCCGTACATCCCCGGTACTACGGCCGCCCACGGTTACACCCGGGGTGGGACGTACGGACGGGAGCGCCGCCCCTACGGTCGTCCACCATGAGCAACGACCACGACGGGACCTCCCGGCCGGACGACGCGCAGGTCGTCGTCGAGCTGTCCGGGGTCCACAAGGAGTTCGGCGACGCCAAGGCGCTCGACGGCCTCGACCTGCGGATCCGCGCCGGCGAGGCGGTCGCCGTGATGGGCCCCTCGGGGTGCGGCAAGTCCACCCTGCTGAACATGGTGGCCGGGCTGGACCGGCCCACCGCCGGCACCGTCCGGGTGCACGGGCAGGACCTCGGGCAGCTGAACGAGCACGGGCTGGCCCTCTTCCGCCGCCGCCACATCGGCATGATCTTCCAGTTCTTCAACCTGATCGACGACCTCCCCGCCCTCGACAACGTCGCCCTGGCCGCCCAGCTGACCGGCACCAGCGCCCGCCAGGCCCGCCGCCGCGCACTGGAGTTGCTGGACGAACTCGGCGTCGCGCACCGCAAGGACGTCTACCCGGCCACGCTCAGCGGCGGCGAACGCCAGCGCGTCGCGGTGGCAAGGGCCCTGATGAACCGCCCGGCCCTGCTGCTCGCGGACGAGCCCACCGGCGCACTGGACAGCCGCTCCGGCGAGCAGGTGATGGACCTGCTGATCGACCTCAACCAGATCGGGCAGACCCTGCTGATCGTCACCCACGACCCCAAGCTGGCCACCCGCTGCGCCAGCCGGCTGGTCGAGGTGGCGGACGGGCGCGTGGCGAACGAGCGGATGCTGGAGGCGTCCGCATGACCGGCGCCGTCTGGCGCGCCTCGCGGGCGGCCGTGAAGCGCCGCCGGGTGCAGACCGTCGTGATCGGCCTGGTCGTCTTCTGCGCCACCACGACCGTGCTGCTCGCCCTCGCGGTGATCAGCGCCGCCCGGGCCCCCTTCGACGCGGCCTTCGGCGAGCAGCGGGGCGCTCACGTCGTCGCGGCCTTCGACCCGGCCGCGGCCCCGGCGGAGCAGCTGGCCGCCACCGCCCACCGGCCGGGCGTCGAGGCGGCAGCCGGGCCGTTCGACCAGGCCACGGTGCAGATCCCCAGCGACTGGGTCGGCAGCCCGCCCGGGCCGCTGACCCTGGTCGGCCGCACCGACCCGGCCGGGCCGGTGGACCGGGTGGAACTGCTCTCCGGCCGCTGGGCCGCCGCACCCGGCGAGGTGGTCCTGGACTCGCCGTTCGGCGGCGCGTCGGACAGGCTCCTGAACACCCCGATCCCCATCGGCGGCGGCCGACAGCTCACCATCGTCGGCTTCGCCACCAGCATGAGCCAGAGCGCCGGCGGCTGGGTCACCCCCGAACAGGCGACCGCTCTGCACCCCACCGCCCGCCAGATGCTCTACCGCTTCACCGACGCCGCCGACGACCAGCGGCTCGCCTCCGCCCTGGCCACCGCCACCGAGGGCCTGCCCGGGGACGCGGTCGTCAGCACCCAGTCGTACCTGGTGCTCAAGGACGCCTTCTCGGCGGGCGCCGACTCCTACCTGCCGCTGATGACGGTCTTCGGCGTGCTCGGCCTGGTGGTCTCCGCGCTGATCGTCGGCAACGTGGTGAGCGGCGCGGTGGTCTCCGGCTACCGGCACATCGGCGTCCTGAAGTCGATCGGCTTCACCCCGCGCCAGGTGGTCACCGTCTACCTGACGATGGTCTCGGTGCCCGCGGTCGCCGGGACCGTCCTCGGCACGGCGGCCGGCTGGGTGGCGGCGCACCCGATCCTCCGGGCCGCGTTCTCCGGCATCGTCACCGGCACCGCCGTGATCGAGCCCGCCGGCTGGCTGCCCGCCGCCACCCTGGTCAGCGTCCCGCTGCTGGTCGTCCTCGCCGCCCTGGTCCCGGCCTCGCGCGCCCACCGGCTCCCCGCCGCCCGGGCCATCTCGGCCGGCAGCACGCCGCGCAACGGCCGCGGGCTGAAGGTCCAGCGCCGGCTGAGCGGCACCCGGCTGCCGCGCGCGGTCAGCCTCGGCCTCGGCCAGCCCTTCGCCCGCCCCGCCCGCACCGCGCTGACCATGTCGGCGATCGTGC
The DNA here is from genome assembly GCF_053598415.1 of Kitasatospora sp. NPDC001132. Taxonomy (NCBI): domain Bacteria; kingdom Bacillati; phylum Actinomycetota; class Actinomycetes; order Kitasatosporales; family Streptomycetaceae; genus Kitasatospora; species Kitasatospora sp. NPDC001132. The sequence goes on from NZ_JBSFKF010000022.1 coordinate 32,110, forward strand.
TCGGCGTGGTCACCGTGACGATGACGACCGGTCTGAGCAGCACCCTGACCCAGTTGGTGGACCACACCGACGGCCACACCCACGTCAACGTCCGGACCGCCCACTTCGCGGACAACAAGGTCGCGCCGAAGCTCACCCCCGCCCGGACCGAGGCGATGCTGCGCGCCGCCCCCGGCGCCGAACGGGTCAGCACGCGCGGACTGGTCCAGGTCGGGCTGGTCGGCCACAACCAGCCCGCGTTCGCCAACTTCTACGGCGGCGACGACATCGTCGACTCCAAGCGGCTGAACGTCGTGGACGGCCGCCCGGCGACAGGCCCGAACGAGATCGAGGCCGGGCCGTCCTTCCTCCGGCAGCACGGCCTCAAGGTCGGCGACAAACTCACCCTGTCCCTGGACGGGCGGCAACTGCCCGTCACCCTCGTCGGCGAGGAGTCCGAGGGCAACCCCCGGGCCTTCGCCTCCAACGACGCCACCAGGGCCGCGCTCACCGACGACCCGCACGTGGTCGAGTACGACGTGAAGCTCGCCAAGGGCGCCGACGCCGAGGCCTACCGCAAGGCCGTGACGGACGCCGACCCCAGCCTCTCGGCCTCGGTGTTCGCGCCCGACCTGGCCGGGCCGATCGCCGCGGTCATCGCCTTCACCACGATCTTCACGGTGCTGCTGTCGGTGGTCGCCTCGCTCGGCGTCTTCAACACCCTGCTGCTCACCGTCCGCGAGCGCCGCCGCGACCTCGGCATGCTGAAGTCGATCGGGATGACGCCCCGGCAGGTGGTCGCGATGACGGTCACCTCGGTGGCCTGGCAGGGCGTGGTCAGCGGGATCATCGGCATCCCGGTCGGGGTGGTGGCTCACCGGCTGATCACCGAGAACGTGGTGACGATCGTCTTCCCGGAGGAGATGATCGACGTCTGGAACGCCCCACTGCTCGCCGGCCTCGCGCTCGCGGGCGTCGCGATCGCCGTCCTCGGCGCCCTCGTCCCGGCCCGATCGGCGGCCCGCCTGCCGATCGCCGAGGTGCTGCACAACGAGTGAAGCCGCGGGGGTGCGGACCCGTGTGCGGACGGCCGGTCGGACACCCCGACCGGCCGTCCGCGTTGTCCGAGCTTGCGGTATCGTCCGCCGCGCCCGTCATGGCGCTGACGGATGCTCAATCCACGGTGGGACGGCCCCTATCATCGCGCCATGGCCACCGCTGAGCTGATCCGCATCGTCTCCCGCTCCTCACCCATGGCACTGGCCCAGGTCGAGCGGGTCCGCACCGAACTCGCCGCCCTGCACCCGGGCCTGCGCACCGAGGTGGTGCCCGTCACCACCTCGGGCGACCGCTGGACGGGTGATCTCGCCCAACTCGGCGGCAAGGGCGCCTTCACCAAGGAGGTCGACGCCGCACTGCTCGCCGGAGAGGCCGACGTCGCCGTCCACTGCCTCAAGGACGTACCCGCCGACCGCCCGCTGCCGGCCGGCACCGTCTTCGCCGCCTACCTGCGCCGCGACGACATCCGCGACGCCCTCGTCCACCCCGGCGGCCTGCCGCTCGCCGCCCTCCCGCCCGGCACCCGGATCGGCACCTCCTCCGTCCGCCGGGTCGCCCAACTCGCCTCCTCCCACCCGCACCTGGAGTGCGTCCCGATCCGCGGCAACGCCAACAGCCGGCTCGCCAAGCTGGCGGCCGGGGACGTCGACGCCCTGCTGCTCGCCGTCTCCGGCCTGGAGCGGATCGGCGAGCAGGCCCGGATCACCGAGGTGCTCGGCATCGAGGCGATGTGCCCGCCGATCGGCGCCGGCATCCTCGTCCTGCAGTGCCGCGAGGGCGACGAGGCCACCATCGAGGCCGTCACCGGCCTCGGCCACCACGACACCTGGCGCGAGGCGGCGGCCGAGCGGATGTTCCTGCACGCCCTCCAGGGCCACTGCAACAGCCCGATCGCCGGCTACGCCAACGCCGAACGCGACGGCCGCCTGTCCCTGCGCGGCCGGGTCTTCACCCCGGACGGCAAGCAGGTGCTGGACGCCCACGAGTGGGCGGGCGCGCTCAGCCCCGAGGACCTCGGGACGTCGGTGGCCCTGGCGCTCAAGCGGCAGGGGGCGCAGGAGCTGATCTCCTCGATCCCGCACTGACCCGGGGGAGGGGGGCGGTCGGGGCCGCACCGGCGGAGCCGACCGCCCCTGGCTTCCCGGCCCCGGGGCGTTGCGTTCTCGGCCCGGCTGCTTCCGCCCCGGCGGCCTCGGGCCCCGCCTCTGGCCGCCCCCCGGCCGCCTCGGGCCTCGCCTCCGGCCGCCCTGAGCCCTGGCACTCCACCTCCGGTTCCTCGCCCCGGCTCCAAGGGCCGGAGCAGGTGCGACACGCGACCTCACACCGGGGCTGTCGTCGCGGCGGTCGCGCGGTCGCGGGGTGAGCGCACGGTGACGGACCGGCATTTCCCCTCGTCCCGGGGAGAACCGGGCGGGCGCGAGGGGCGTCCGTTTGAGGCGTGATCAGTGCGGTGCTCGGCGGGATGCCGATGTTCTGGCCCGGGCTGCTGCTCTCGCTGGTGCCCGCGGCCCTGCTAAACCGGCCGGTGGGGCGGCTGCTGCGGGCCCACTGGGCGGTCGGCTTCGTGCTGCTGCTCGGGCTCGGCGGGGTGGTCGTGGCGATGCTGCTGCCGGACGCCTTCCGGCTTTCGGAGGGCGGCGTCCGGCACTGTGCCGTGGAGGGCGGCCGCCCGCGTTCCCCGTACGAGCTGCTGCACGTGCGGCACATCGAGCTCAAGCTGGCGACCTATGCCCCGGTCGGCTTCGCGGCCGCGCTGGCGGGCACCCGGCGGCGGGCGGTGGTGGCGCTGCTGGGTGCGGCGTCGCTGCCGTTCGCGGTGTCGGCGTTGCACTACGCGCTGCCGGCGATCGGGCGGGCCTGTGACGTGCAGGACGTCTGGGACGGGGTGCAGGGGGTCGTGCTGGGTGCGGCGCTGGGGCTGGTGGCCGGGCCGCTGCTCCGGGCGGTGCGGTCACGGTCGTGGTCGCGCGCGGCCTGAACCGCGCCCTGGGCTACTGGTCGAGGAGCGGGAAGAGCCGGGCGACGGCGGCGACCGGCCGGGCCTCGGCGGGCCGGGCTGCCGGGTCCGTCTCGCGGTCCCGGTAGCGGGCCAGCACCCGGCGGACCTCAGCGCCGACGGCGGCCAGCTCGGCGGGCGTCAGGTAGACGACGGCGCTGAAGGCCTCGTCCTGCTGCCACTCGGCCGGGGCCTCGCCACGCCGGGCGAGCCAGCGCTGGTGGCTCTCGTCCTCCAGGCCGCGCGCCAGTTCTCCGAACTCTCCGTCTCCGTCGGGCTGTTGGGTGGTCGGCAGCCGCCACGGCCGGGCCCGCCCGTCGGTGGCCGGGGCCTCCTCGATCAGCCCGTACCGGGCCAGCTGCCGCAGGTGGAAGGAGCAGAGGCCCGAGCTGAGGCCGAGCCGGGCGGCGGCCTCGGTGGAGGTGACGGTGCCGTGCTCGGCGAGCAGTTCCAGCAGCGCGGTGCGGACGGCGTGCTCGGGGAGGGGGCCGGTTCTGACGAGGTCTTCGGTCACTTTGCAAAGTCTGCTACTTTGCAAAGTCGACAGCAAGCCCAGCCCCTCGAAGGAGCGCCCGTGTCCCAGCCGAGCGAACGCCCGTCCGTCCTGCGGATCACCGAGGTGGGGGAGGAGATCCTGCACCGCCCCTGCCGGGCGGCCACCGAGGAGGACTTCGGCAGCGAGCGCCTGGCCCGGCTGATCGACGACATGTTCGCCACCATGCACGTCGCCGACGGCTGCGGCCTCGCCGCCAACCAGGTGGACGTGGACCTGCGCCTCTTCGTCTACGACTGCCCCGACGACGACGGCGTCCGGCACACCGGCCACATCCTCAACCCGGTGGTCGAGGAGCAGGAGCCCGGGCGCGCGCTCATCGAGGAGACCGAAGGCTGCCTCTCCGTCCCCGGAGCGAACACCAAGCTCGCGCGCCCCGCCCGGACCGTGGTGCGTGGGGTCAACCAGCACGGGGAGCCGGTTGTGATCGAGGGCACCGGCTACTTCGCCCGCTGCCTCCAGCACGAGACCGACCACCTCAACGGCGGGCTCTACATCGACCGCCTCTCCGCCCGCGACCGCAAGCGGATGCTCAAGCAGACCGCCGACCGGCGGGAGAAGGTCTTCGCCGAGCGCGCCGCCAGGGCCGCCAAGCTGGCGCGATGACCGAACCCGAGCACCTCGCCGCCGTCCGGGAGGCGTACGACACCGTCGCCGCCGACTACGTCCGCCTCGTCGTCCCGCCCGAGGGCATGGACCCGGTGTCCCGGGCGATGCTCGGCGCCTTCGCGGAACTGGTGCGGGAGTCGGGCGGCGGCGAGGTCGCGGACCTCGGCTGCGGGCCGGGGCGGGTGACGGCGTACCTGGAGGGGCTGGGCCTGTCGGCCTTCGGGGTGGACGTGTCGGGCGAGATGGTCGCGCTCGCGCGTCGGGCCTACCCGCAACTGCGCTTCGTCCAGGGATCGATGGATGCCCTCGACGTCCCCGAGGGAACTCTGGGCGGGATCCTCGCCTGGTACTCCGTCCACCACACGCCGGCGGATCAACTGCCCGTTCTCTTCGCCGAGTTCCACCGCGTACTGGCGCCCGGCGGCCACCTGCTGCTCGGTGGCCACGCCGGTGATGTCCGGCTGAACCACGCCCAGGCGTACGGCCATGCGGTGTCGTACGCCTCGTACCTGGTTCCGGTGGCACGGCTGGTTGAGTTGCTGGAGGCGGCCGGGTTCACCGTCACGGCGCGGGTGGAGCAGCCGCGCCCGCAGGGCAGGGAGCGTTCGTACGTCTGCCTGCTGGCCGAGACCCGTACAAGGTGAGTCTGTGCGGGGGCTAGGGGGTGGTGTCGGTGGCGAAGGTGACGAACGCCTGCCAGGCGGCCGGCTCGAAGGCCAGCTGGGGGCCGCTCTTGTCCTTGGAGTCACGCACGTGGACGACACCGGGGGTCTCGGCGACCTCGACGCAGTCGGGGCCCTCGTTGGTGCTGTAGCTGCTCTTGAACCACGCCAGCTCGGCCATGCCTGCCGCTCCCCCCAGAATCGCTTCGATCAGGGCCAGGGACTCCCTCAGCCCCAGGGCCTGGGCCTGGGCTCGGATACTGCTGTACCGTGCGGCCATATTACGGACTTCCACCGGATCCGTGATCAGGCGATTCACGTGCTGCGCCTCCACGAAGCCGATCTGCGGCCGGTTGGGCGGCGTCGGCAGCGTGAACGAGCCCAGGGCGGTCGCGGCCTCACCCTCATCGACGCGCTCTGTGATCGCTGGGGCACCATCCCCCGCCACCCCGACTCCAAGACCGTCTGGGCCGAACTCGACCTCGCCGCCACCGCCCCCGCCGCCCCCTGAACCCCGGCATAGCCCCCCCAGCAACTCCCCGATGAACCAACAGGAGTGGGAAGTCGACCAGGCCGACTTCCCACTCCTTCGACATCCGAGATTTGTGGGATATCCCCGTGTCGACCGCCGCTGCCAGGATGTGGCGCACGGAGCCGAACACTCCGGCCGGGCTTCGCGGGGGAGCGCCCGGCCGCCGTTTCGAAGGAGGAACCCACACCGATGAAGATCCGCCGACTTGCCGCCACCGCGGCCGCCGCGGCCGTGCTGGCCCCCGTGCTCGTCCTCGCCACCGGCACCCAGGCGAACGCCTACCCCAGGACGCTGTCGAAGACGGAGCAGTGCACGGCGGCGTACAACGTCAACTACTGGGTCGGCGGCGCGGCCTTCGCCCGCACCCAGTGGTACGCCTGCATGGCGGGCTGACCGCCTCCGTGGCCCCCGGCGCCGGCCGGGGGAGCCGAAGGGAGTGGGAAGTCGGCCCGGCCGACTTCCCACTCCCTTGGCGTGCTGCCTGTGCGGCCGCGCTCGGCCCGGTGCGGTCCGGTACGGTCCGTTGCTTCACGGACTCACCATTCCCAGGCCGATTCCTCGAAGGCGTCCGGTTCGGTGACCCAGCCGGCGTTCAGGACGAGCCGTGAGGTGCGGTGGACGGCGAGGAAGCCGAAGGGACGGTCGAATCGGGCGCTGATCCTGCGGGCGCGGTAGCGGTGCCGCGGTGGCTGCCCCGCAGCCGCCACGCTCAGCGCGGTGACGCTCGCGGAACGGAAGCCGCGTTCCCCGAACGTGGCGGTGACCGTCTGGGCGGCCGCCCCCACCGCCAGCGGGGCGCTGCTGATGGCGGGGAAGTGCCCTCGGGTTCGGTCCGTCGCCGTCCGGAGGCCGAACAGGTCAGGGTCCCCGAGCAGATCGTGTCGGGCGGTGACGGTGAAGGGCACAGTCTCCACCAGCAGCTCCGGTGTGCCGTCGAGGCTGGGAACGTGCTCGACGGTCAGCCCGGGGCCCGGAGTGCCGTAGGGGAGTCGATCGCCTGGGAGCACCGACCTGCGGTCGGCGAGGGTTCGTACCGCCGCGGGCAGTACCTGTGCCGGCGAGGCGTCCTCGGTTCCCAGGAACAGGTGGACGTCGACTCCTTGGACCCCGAGGACCTGCAGTACGGTGACCGGACCGATCGGGGTCTGCGCGACCCCCGCCCGGTCGAGCAGTGCGGTGGTCCGGAACAGGCCGGCCAGGTCCCTGCCCCGCCAGGGGCCCGTCCCCGCCTCCAGGCCAGTACATTCGAACGGGCGGATCCAGTCGGTGCGGACGGTCAGGGCACCGGCCAGCACCGCCCGGGTCTCCGTGTCGACGCCGACCGGCATCGACGCGATCTGCCCGTCGGTGCAGGCTGTCGCCCAGGCGTCGAGTCGAGCCTGGTCCGAGACCGGGTCGCCGGTGAGGTATTGGTGGACGCGCTCGGGGAGTTCGGTCAGCCAGCCCGGTTCGAGTGGCAGTTCCTCGTGGGTCCACAGACCGAGCGCACTCCGCACGCCTGGCATCGCATCGATGGCGGCCAGCATGCCCCGCGCCCCCTCCGCGGCCTGCTCCGCCGGGATGCCGAGGGCGTCGGCGAGTTCACTGCGGGCAGGGCCGGTGGCGCCGTGTGCCAGCAGGGCGAGCAGCGGCCACACCCCGGCGGTGGTGAAGGCCGTGCCGCCTTCCGGCAGCGTGGCAGCCCAGCGCGCGGTCAACGCGTTGACGGCCCGGACGGTGGAACTGCGCGTCATGCCCATCCCGTCCCCACCTCTTCGAGGAACACCTGTTCCCGGGAGCGTAGGGCCGAACCGTCCGTGGCGGCCACCGAGTTGATTCGTCGCCGGTCGCTCAGCCGGTCGCTCAGCCGGTCGCTCAGCCGTTCGGGCTGCGGGTGCTACGAGGGCTGCGGATGGCGACGACGACGATGAGCAGCGCCGCGAGCGAGAGGCCCGCCGCCGTGAGGAAGGCCGCCCGGTAGCCGCCCGGTACGTCGTCACCGGCCGTGGCGGCGACGGTGGACAGGACCGCGAGGCCGAGTCCGCCCCCGACCTGGAGCGCGGTGTTGAACAGGGCGCCGGCCAGGGCCTGTTCGCCGGTCCCCGCGCCGGACAGCGCGGTGACGTTCGCCGACACGAAGGTCTGCGAGAGGCCGATGATGAGGACGAGCAGGAGCGGCAGGATGACTGCCCAGTAGTTCGCCCCGGGGCCGACCAACGAGAACAGGGCGAGGCCGATCGTGTAGAAGGTCAGGCCGAACAGCATGAGCCGCCGCGCGCCCAGCCGCGGGAGCAGGCGCCCCGCGGCGAGAGGCAGGAGGGTGCCGCCGACGGCCAGCGGCAGGAAGGCCACGCCCGTGGTGAGCGGGCTGAACCCGAGGACGTTCTGCAGTAGGAGTGCGGCGAAGTAGTTCACCCCGACCCAACCCGCGTACATGAGGACGGCGACCGCCAGGGCCGCGGCGAGGTTCGGCCGCTGCCACACCGCCGGCGGGACGAGCGGCTGGTCGGCCCGGCGCTGCCAGAGCGCGAAGCCGGTCAGCAGGGCCACCGCGAGCGCCGCGGCCGCCCAGCCGGGACCGTCGGCCACGTTCCCGCCGAGCCGGGTCGAGGCGAAGGAGAGCCCCAGCAGACCGACGGTCACCAGCGCCGCACCGGGGAGGTCCAGGCGTCCGTGGGCACGGTCCTCGGGCGCGTCGGCGGGGATCAGCGCGAGCACACCCGCCATCAGCGCGACCACCACCAGGACGTTCACGGCGAACATCGACCGCCACCCGATCGACCCCGCCAGCGCGCCACCCACGACCAGCCCGAACGCGAGGCCCACACCGCCCATGGCGCCGAACGCTCCGAGCGCCCGCGACCGCCCCGGTTCCGTACGCCACAGGGCGCCGAGCAGCCCGAGCGCGGCCGAGACGGTCACCGCCGCACCGGCGCCCTGGACCGCGCGGGCCGCCACGGCGAGCAGCAGCGAGTGGGAGGCCCACACCACCGCGGACGCGGCGGCGAACACCGCCATTCCGCACAGGAGCGCCCGGCGCCGCCCGTACAGGTCGGCGGCTCGCCCGGCCACCATCAGGAAGCCGGCGAACGTCAGGGAGTAGGCCGAGACCACCCAGGAGAGCTGCCCGGGGGAGGCGTTCCAGTCCCGCGCCATCTCCGGCAACGCCATGTTGACCGACGAGAGGTTCATGATGTCGAGGGCCTGGGCGGTGCACAGAACGGCCAGTACCGCCCCGGAGCCACCGGAGCCACCGGAGCCACCGGAGTCTTGAGATGCCGCCCGGCGGGCGGAGGTGTCCAGAGATTGCGATGTCGTCACGCATCCAGTCTCTGGAGTACGGCTCGGGCCGGGAAGTATGCACAACGAAGTGCCATACTTCCCAAGTGGATAGTGTCACCTCATCGCGGAACGTCGCCAAGGCCGCCGCCGACGGCACCCAGGGGCAGCTGGAGCAGGGTTGCACGACCCGCCGGGTCTTCGACCTGGTCGCCGACAAGTGGATGCTGTCGATCCTCTGCGTGCTGTCCGAGGGGACCGCCCGCTACAGCGCACTGCAGCGGGCAGTCGTCGGGATCACCCCCAAGGTCCTGACCCAGCACCTCCGTTCGCTGGAGGGCAACGGGCTGCTGACCCGCACCGTCTTTCCGGTCATCCCGCCGCACGTCGAGTACGAACTCACCGACCTGGGACGATCCCTCAGGCAGGCACTGCAGCCCCTCCTGGCCTGGGGCGAGTCCCACCTCGACGAGATCGAGCAGGCCCGGAGCGCCGGCTGAAGCCCGCAGTGTCGCGGCCGCCGGGACTGATCCTTCCGCCTGACCTTCCGTGCCCTCGTCTCCCGTGGCGGCGTTAAGCCGCTGACGATCGCTCGAAGTGCGAACGCGAAGTGCGAAGGAGACCGCCGTGGAACGACGCCGAATCCGCAACGCCGTCCTGAGCGGCGCGTGCAGCGCGGCGGCGGCCGTCGGCGTGCTCGTGCCGGCTCAGCCCGTCCCGGCGCAGCCCGGCCAGGCCGCCGAGGGCTACCCCCGCCCCGCGCTTCCCCTCGTGACGGACCAGGCCTTCCAGGACGGGGCCCTCCAGGCGCACAACCAGTACCGCGCCAAGCACAACTCCCCGCCCCTCACGCTCGATCCCGAACTCGTCGAGGCCGCCGAGCAGCGCGCCACCCGGCTGAGCACCGGGCACCGGCTCGACCTGGTGCACGAGGGGAGGGTCAAGGGCGCGGGGGAGAACGACTGGTGGGGCTGGGACGGCCCCCTCGAAGTGGGCGTCGAGGCGACCCCGGCGCGTACCGCGGTGGACGCCTGGTACAAGCAGGGCGGCGACTACAAGTTCGACAAGCCCGGCTACGACCAGAACCCGGGCACGGGCCTGTTCACCCAGGTGGTCTGGAAGGCCACGACCCGCATCGGCTGCGCCCGCGCCGCGGGGGAGGGGACGGGCGAGACCAAGGACCGCCTGGAGACGTACGTCGTGTGCCTGTACAAGGTGCCGGGCAACGTCGGCGACCCGGCCTCCTACCAGCAGAACGTGCTGCCTCCGGCGGGCCACTGACCGCCCTTGGGAGTGGACGTGTCCGCGAACAACGTCATCTTCGACGAGAGCGGCCGCCGTGCGGTCCTCTCCGGGGCGTCATCGACCCGGCGAAGGCGGAGCGCACGGCCCCGGAGTCGGTGGCCGCTGCGGCCCGCACGCTCCTGGCCGTCGGGCCCGGTGGCGCGACGGGCCGGGCGTGATCTCTGGGCCCGGGCGGTGCGGGGCCGGTTGCGACGGCCGGGCCGTCTGCTTCGTCTGGGGCTGGGCTTGGGCTTGGGCTTGGGCTTGGGCTTGGTCCGCCACGCGGGCTCGCAACTCCCGCAGGTCGCCCGGGGTGTTCACGGCGCACCAGAAGCCGTCGGTGCGGTAGCCGGCCAGCTGCCCCAGCCGTACGAGGTGCGGCAGCGTCGTGTCCGCGTGGTCCCCTTCGTCCGGGAGCAGGGGGACCACGCCGGGCGCGAAGGCGTACACGCCGCCGTTGACCGTGCAGGTCGGCGGGGGCGGCGCGGCTAGTTCGGCGACCCTCCCTGCGGCGTCGCAGACCACCGTGCCGTGGGGCAGCCGGGGCGGGACCAGGGCGACCGTGGCCAGAGCCCCGCTGCGCACGTGGTGAGCGGCCAACGCGGTGAGCGGGAACTCGGCCCAGATGTCGCCGTAGACGGCGAACCACGGCTCCCGCGGCGCCGGAAGCGTGCGGGCGGCGAGCTTCAGCCCGCCGCCCCGACCCAGCGGGAGGTCCTCCACGACCACGGTGGTGCGGACCGGCAGGTCCGCCGTGCGCACGTAGTCGGTGATCACCTGCGAGCGGTAGCCCGCCGAGACGACCACCGTCTCCACACCCGCGGCGGCGAACCGGTCGATCTGGTGGCGCAGCAGCGGTGCGCCGTTCACCTCGACCATCGGCTTGGGGCACAGGTCCGTGTACGGGGCGAGCCGGCCGCCGCGTCCGCCGGCGAGGATCACGGCCTGGCGGATCGGGGGCGAGGGCGGAGCCTCCGGCGAGCACATTCCCGACCTCCCGGGAGCGACGGCGACACGGGCGGCCCCGACGCAGCGCGGACGGGCACCGTGGACAGCTACCCGACTCGCTCACCGTGGAATCCCCGCCCCGACGCTTCGGCCGGAGCGGGGATTCCACGGTGAGCGGATCAGCTGATCGGGTCGAGGCGGAGCGGCAGGGGGGCATGCGAGGTCTCCGATCGCTCGGCCGGATGCGTTGCGCACGTACCGTACTCGGGGGGTCGTGCCCCGCCGCCGACTGTTGGGACGGCGGGTCGTCGATCGTTCGGGGTTGATCAACTCTGCTTTCCTGCAGTGCCCTTGCGGGGTCTGATCGGTGGTGATCCTGATCGTGTCTGTTCTGCCCGGCCCGCACCACGCCTCCGGGTCGACCCTGACGGGAGATCAGGGAGCAGCGACGTCCCGTCCCTGATGCCCCGGGTGGACGGTCTCGGAAGACTCGTCGCCGGGGCCGGGAACCGCCGGCCCGGCGACGATCAGTCTGGAGCCGGCCGCACATGAAGACGCAGGTGAGCACGCAGATGGGCACGCACGTGAACGGGAACGTGAACTCGCGGAAGAACCAGAGCCGTTGGGCCGTCCTGGCCGCTGCCGGAGCCCTGGCGACGGCGCTGACGGTCGGGGTGGGAGCGCCCGCCTTCGCCGCCGGGCCTACTGCCGTCCCCTCCTCGGGCTCCGCCGCCTCCCCTTCCGCTTCCGTACCGCCGCTGGACCGGGCGGCGATCCGTGCCGCCCTCGATCAGTGGCCCGCCGCCGACGTCTCCGCCGCGTTCGTGCGGGTCACCGGTTCCGCGGGGAGGTTCGAGGGCACCTCGGCGGAGGCCGGGATGTCCGTGGACCCGCGGGGCAGGTTCCGGATCGGGTCGATCTCGAAGATCTTCACGGCCACCGTCGTCCTCCAACTCGCCGCCGAGGGGCGGATCGACCTCGACGGCAGCGTCCGGCAGTACCTCCCGGACTTCCCCTACGAGGCGGTCACGGTCGGGCAGTTGCTCAACCACACCAGTGGACTGCCCGGCGGCTCCGGCACGGCCTGGGGTGACGGGACCACCGGCTGGTTCGCCGAGCACCGGCTCGACTCCTTCACCCCCGAGGAGGTCGTCGCCACGATGAAGGGCCAGGCGCTTGGCTTCGACCCCGGCGCCGCCCAGCAGTACAACGGCATGAACACCTTCGTCGCCGGACTGGTCGTCGAGAAGGTCACCGGCCACCGCTACGCCGACGAGCTGCGCGACCGGATCATCCGCCCGCTCGGCCTGCGCGACACCGACCTCCCGGACGCCGACGACCCGCAGCTGCGGCGCCCCGCGACCCACCCGTACCTGACCGTCCCCGACGCCGACGGCGGCTCGCACCGGGCGGAGGTGACCGAGCAGAGCCCGTGGCCCTGGGCGGAGGGCGGCATGATCTCCAGCGCGCCCGACCTGGAGCGCTTCATGACCGCCCTGTTCCGGGGGCGCCTCCTCCCGCCGGCCCAGCAGGAGAAGCTGTTCACCGTCCCGGATGTGCCCGTCGCCCCGCACAGCAGCCACTGCGGGGATGGCACCGCGTGCATGAGCATGGGGCTCGAACGCCTCGCGTCCGACGGCATCGTGGTCTGGGGCAAGACGGGCTCCCGGCCCGGCTCCACCAGCGGCGTCTTCGTCACCCGGGACCTCGCCCGCACGGTCGTGTACTCGACCGACCCGACCGCGCTGAAGGGCGCCGAGACCCCGTACGTCATCGGGCTGGTGAAGGCCGCCCTCAGTCTGGACTCCATCGGCTGACGCCCCGGCTCCACCGCTGTGCTGACGGCGGGCTGGCTCGCGCGGGGGAGGGGGACGGGCCTCGGGGCGGACGCGGGGCGGGGGTGGTGTCCGGGACGGTGGACACATGCTGAAGAACATCCCGGTGGGTGACACCGAACGCCCCGTGCCCCGGTGGGCCCTGCGGCTCGCCAAGGCCCTCCCGTTCGTCGTACTGCCGCACTGCCTGTGGCGGCTGCCGTTCGCGTTCGACTTCCGGATGGGGACGGTCGATCCGACCGCCCCGGCCTACGTCTGGTGGTGCGCGCCGTACGTGATCGGCCTGAGCGTGGTCACCGAGGCGCTGACGATCCTGACCATGGGGCTGGTCAGCGGCTGGGGCGAGGTCTTCCCGCGCTGGGTACCCGTGCTGCGCGGCCGCCGGGTGCCACCACTCGCGGCACTCGCCCCGGCCGTGCTCGGCGGCCTGACCCTGGTGGCCCTCTTCGACGGCATGCCCCTCGCCTGGCTGGGCGTGTTCAAGGAAGTCGGCTACAGCAACGCCTGGTGGATGGCCCTCGGCCGGATCTGCACCTCGACGGCGATGCTCTGGGGCCCCATCACCCTCGCCCTCGCCTGCTCCTACTACCGCCGCCGCCACGCGAGCCCGCCCCTCGCCACCGCAGCGTAGGAAGTCGGCCCGCCCGACTTCCTGCGTAGGGGTGTCGCACTGCTCGGCTTCGAGTCTCTGCGTCGGGGCTGTGATGCCGTCCTGGGCCACCTGCCCAGTGGCCCGTCGTCTCGCGGCCCGCTGCGTGAGAAGTCGGCCAGGCCGACTTCTCACGCAACAGGGGGCTTGGTCAGTGGGTGGCGTAGTACTCGGCGAGGGTGAAGAAAGCTTTCTTCGGGTCCCAGGGGACGCCGGGGTAGGTGGTGCCCGGGCGGTCCTCGTAGGTCTTGGTGATGCCGTAGCTGGCGAGGTCGAGGTCGTCGCGGGGGTCGCCGTTCGGGCGGTGGACGTGGTCGTAGAGGGCGAGGGTGAAGACGAAGGCGGCGTCGATGCCGCAGGCGTCGAAGGCTTCCAGCAGTTCGCGCAGGTGGGCGGCCTGTGCGGCCTCGTCGCGCTGGTAGGTGCCGTCGAGGCGGACCGGTCCCTTGTCGTCGTACTCGACGACGTCCAGGCCGAGTGCGCCGCGGTCGCCGGCGCCGCGGTAGGTGGCGGAGCCGAACTCGGTGACGGCGACCGGCTTGCCCTGGGCCGTGAGGTCGCGGACGCCGTCGGCGAAGCGGTCGGCGGTCTCGGCGGAGCGGTACAGGTCCAGTGAGACCGGGTCGAAGGGCTCCCAGTCCACCCGCTCCAGCGGCACCGAGGCGTACGTGACCCGCTCGCCGAAGCGCTCGCGTACCGCGGTCACCGCCCGGTCGAGGAACGCGTTGACCCGGCCGCTGACCGCACCGAGGTGCTCGCGCACCTGCTCGGGCCGGGCGAGCAGGGCGATCCGCTCGCCGGTGTCGGCGCCGGGCAGGAAGCCCGGGTTCATCAGGCTGAGCTCGGCGCCCGCCACGAACACCACCTCGGCCCCGCCCCGCCGCAGCCGTTCCGCGCGCTCGGCGCAGTCGGCGACGGTGGCGGTGGTGCTGCTGCGCAACGAGTTCGTGGTGCGCGGGGTGCCGACCGCGCCGGACGACGTCCTGGTGGAGATCGTGGACGAGGTGTACCTGCCCCTGGTGCGCGGACGGGCGCAGGGCTGGCGAGCCGCGTTCCACCGGCCGCCGGGCACGCTTCCCGCGCCGGGCCGTTGTCACAGGTCACCCGTAGAGTTCGACCGTGAACGTTCCCGAGGTCATCCCGATCGAGCACGAGCCCGACCACCGCACCGGCACCATCGGCCGCTGGCAGGGCGGCCAGTTCCTCGCCTCGGCCCTCTGTCTCGGTGTCGGCCGGTACTGCGCCGTCCTGCACCGCTTCGACGCCGCCGGTCGGCACCTCGACTCGCAGATACGCTCCACCGGTGCGGCGCCGGAGGCCGAGCGGCTGCTGGCGGAGTGGCTCGACGCCCTGCCGGGCAGGGCGTACGGGGACATCGCGATCGCCCCGTTCGCCGTGCACGTCGACGGCGAGCTGTTCGGCCTGGTCCGCGAGGACTACGAGGAGGGCGAGGTGGACGAGGACGCCGGCGAGGACGAGCGGGTCCACTTCGAGCTCTATCCGGACGGCCTCGGCTTCGACGCCCCCTGGTGCGGCTGCTACGACACCTGAGCCGTCCCGGCCGCCCGTCGCCGCGGGCGCGTCACCACGGCGCCACCCGGTAGTCCTTGAGGAACACCCCCGACACCGGGTCCCCGGCCTCGCCGCGGACGATCGGGTCGTAGACCCGGGCCGCGCCGTCCACGATGTCCAGCGGGGTGCGGAACCCCTGGGCGGCGAGGCGGGCCTTCTTCGGCGCCGGGTTCTCGTCGGTGATCCAGCCGGTGTCGACGGCGCACATGTGTACGCCCCGGGTGGCGAGTTCGGCGGCGCTGGTGCGGGTGAGCATGTTGAGCGCGGCCTTCGCCATGTTGGTGTGCGGGTGCCGGGCGGTCTTGTTGCGGACGGCGAACCGGCCCTCCACCGCCGTGACGTTGACGATGTAGCGGGCGGGGTGCGGCGAGGCCAGCAGCAGGGGGAGCAGCCGGTCGCAGAGCAGGGCCGGGGCCAGCGCGTTGACCAGCTGGGTCTCCAGTACCTCCGCCGGATCGAGCGAACCGAGCGTGGCGGACCAGGAGTTGGCGGGCGCGAGGTCGGGCAGCAGCCCGGCCTCGTCGGCGATGTCCAGCAACGACCCGGCGCCCGAGGGCAGTTGGGCGAGACCGGTGACCGGCCGGAAGCCGGGCGCGTGGTCGATCGCCCGGCGGTCGGCGGCGGGCAGGGCGTCCTGCTCGCCCGCGGCCAGCAGCGCGTACGACTCCGGCGGGCGGCGCAGGGTCTGCGCGGCGTTGTTGACCAGGATGTCGAGCGGGTGCCCCTCGGCGCGCAACCGCTCGGTCAGGCCGATGACCTGGCGCGGGTCGCGGAGGTCGATACCGACGACGCTGAGCCGGTCCCACCACTGCCCGCTGCCCTCGGCGGCGCGGAAGCGGCGGACGGTGTCCTGCGGGAAGCGACTGGTGACGATCAGCTCGGCGCCGTCCCTCAGCATCATCAGGGCGAGCTGGAAGCCGATCTTCACCCGCCCGCCGGTGAGCAGCGCCCGGCGCCCGCGCAGGTCGGTGCCCAGGGCCCGGCGGGCGGTGTTGTCGGTCGCGCAGTCGGGGCAGAGCATGTGGTAGAAGCCGTCGACCCAGCGGTAGGACTGCTTGCAGACGTAGCACTTGCGCGGCACCAGCAGCTCGCCGACCGGCCCGTTCGCGGGCGTCAGCGGCGCGTCCTCGCGGCGGGTCCGGCTGCCGGTCGCGGTGGTGGCGAGCAGGTCGGCGTCGGCCTGCCGCCGGGCCTCCCGGGCCTCCCGGCGGCGGCGCTTGCGGCTCTCCATCACGAAGGAGCTGAGCTGTCGCTCGGCGTGCAACCGGGTGCGGTCGTGGGCGGGGAGTGCCCGCAGCCGGCCGAGGGTGCGGCCGAAGGCGGCGAGTTCCTCGGCGGTGACGTCGCCGGTGCGGGCGGCGTCGCCCGCCGGATGGATGGTGATCAGTTGGTCGTGGTCGTCCCGGACCGTCATGTCCGCCCCCTCGTGCCGTACAGGTGGGAGGGACTGTAACGGACGGTCCGGGACGATGAGATGCCAATTTCCGCCGGTGGGTGACGGCAGGTGGTGATCTCAGGTGGTGACCTCAGGTGGTGACGTGAGGCCGTGGCGCGGGGTGGTGATGTGCGGCCGGCGGTGGCCCGTGGGCTCAGCCCGCGTACTGGCCGAGGATCTTCGCGAACTCGTACGGCTGCTGCGGGATGTTGGTGCACGTGGACAGCGAGCCCCCGGTGCAGGCGTTGGCGTCCCGGGTGGCGTCCCAGAAGGAGAGCATCCCGATGTGGTTCTGCCGGGCGAAGGCCACCAACTGCTGGGCGTCGGCCTGGTTGTAGATCTGGTGGTCGTCGTTCTCGCCGATCATCGGGGTGACGCCGACCATCGCCCACAGCTGGGCGTCGGTCTTCGCCGGGTGGAGCGCCTTGAGCTGGCCGAACAGCGACTGCGCGGCCTGCACGGCGGCGTTGCCGTAGTCGGTCCCGCTGCGGTAGTAGTCCATCGCCATGATGTTGACCAGGTCGACGGCCACCCCGGCGTCCCGGGCGGACTTGACGATGGCGACACCCTCGGCGGTCAGGCCCTCGGGCAGGACGGGCAGGGTGAAGGAGATCCTGAGGCCCGGGCGGGCCTGCTGCAGCTTGGCGAGCGCGGCGGAGCGGCGCTCGTTGGCGGCGGTGTCGGCGATGGCCGCGCCCTCGATGTCGAAGTCGACGTAGCGCAGGCCGTAGGCGTTCACCACGGCGTCGTACTCGGCGAACAGCGAGTCCACCGTGGTGCAGGCGGCGGCGAGTTCGGTGCCGGCCGCGCCGCCGAAGGAGACCTTGACGTCGCCGCCGGCCGCGCGCAGCGCGTCCACCTGGTCCTTGGCCCAGGCGGTGCGCGGGTCGTAGGCGTTGAACCAGCTGGCCTTGCAGCCGACGCCGGTGACGAAGCCCATCGTGTAGCCCTTGAGGCCGCCGGCCTTGGCCATGTCGGGCATCGAAGGGGTGGGCCAGGCGCCCATGTCGATGTACGGGGCGACCGGGAGTGCGACGTTCGGCGCCGGGGTGGTCGGGCCGCCGGTGGGCGTGCCGGTCGGGGTGCCGGTCGGGCTCGGCGGGGTCGAACTCGGCGGCGGGGTGGACGGGTTTCCGCCGCCGGGGCCGGTCAGGACGACGTCGTCGGCGAGGTAGCCGCCCTGCCCGTACCAGCCGTGCAGGTAGACGGTGACGCTGGTGGTGGCCGGTCCGGTGGTGAAACTGGTGGACAGCTGCTGCCAGTTGGCTCCGCCCGCGGTCCAGGTGGCCGGGTCGGTGACGCCGCTGCCGGTGGCGCCGAGGTAGACGTACTGGCCCTGCACCCAGGCGCTGAGGGTGTACTTGGTGTTGGGCTGGACGCTGACTGTCTGGCCGCACTGCGCGGTGTCGCCGGCGCTCACCGCTCCCTTGAGGGCGTACGTCCCGCTGTGCGCGCCGGAGTTGACCACGCTGCCGGTGCCGGCGGAGCAGCTCCAGGGGCCGAGCGCGCCGCTCTCCAGGCCGCCGTTGGCGAGCAGGTTCCCGTCGGCGGCGCCGGCGTTCCCGGCGAGGGCGGCCAGGCCTCCGGCGGCGAGCGCGGTGGCGGCGGCGAGGCTCAGCAGGGTGGTCCGGCGGGCGGGGCGGCGGTGCGTGGGGGCGTGCTGGGGCGCGCTGGGCATGGGGGTGCCTCTCGGGACGTGGTGGCCGCCCGCGCCGCGAGGGGGGAGACACGGGGCGGGCGGCGGCCTGGGGGTGGTCCGGTGCGTGGGGAGCGCGGTGCTGAGCATCAAACTGGACTAGACCAGCTGTGCACGTCAAGCACTTCCGGGGCCCGGACGCCTCACCGAGGGCAGGTTTTAGGAACGGTTAAGACGGTGGTCGGTCAGCGGCCGGCTGGTCAGTCGCAGCAGGCCTTGCACTCCTTGACCTGGACGTTGTCGATCACCGGCCCGTACGCGCCGGCCACCGTGCTGGTGAAGCCCAGGGTGGTGGTGGGGTTCTGCGCGACGAAGGTGAACTGCCGCCCCACATAGCCCATCGCGGAGGCCGTCCGGCCGGTGGTGTCGAAGCTGAACGCCTGGAAGTCCTGGCCGTCGATCCGGGCCACCCCGGTCCGCACCGGGGTGCCGCCCGCCGGGTTGCCGGCCAGCGCGTACGTCACCGTGTAGGTGGTGCCGGGCACGGTGGCGAAGGTCTGGGCGATGGCGCCGTTGGTGCTTCCGTCGAGGTCGATGGACTGGTCGCCCTCGACGGCCTGCCAGAAGCCGGCGCCGATCAGGTCGACGTTGCCCGCGGTGACCCGCCACGGGCCGATGGCCTGGTTGGCGGCCACGGTGACGAAGGCCTTCGCCGGGGCCTTGGGGTACTCGAAGCCGCCGCCGTCGAAGCGGCCGGCCGCGCGGTGCCCGCCGTCGGCCTTCGCCGGGGCGGTGAGCACGGTGGCGGTGGCCGCGAGCAGAGCGACGACGGTGATGCGGGTGCGCGAGAGCGACATGGGTTCCCCGACTTCCCTGGTGGCCGACCGCGTTGGTCGGCCGTGGTCAGAGCGTCGACCGTCGCGTCCGGCCCTGCCAAGTCCGGACCGGTGGCGCCCGGTGGTGCGGGGGGTTCGTGGGCGGGCTCTCGCGCGCCGGTTTGCCGGGTGGCCGCCGGTGATGGCCGGGTGGAAGGTGTGGGGGCGAACAACGAGGGTTGACGGCCGGGGGCTTCGTGCCCGGTGGTGAAACCGCAGGCGCGCGCCCTGCGCACACCCCTACGGTGGGCCGATGACCGTACGGACCAGCTTCGACGCCCCCGGATCTCGCCCTGGTGGTCGGTCCGCCGCCGGGGGTCTGCGGGGGAGCGGACCACCTGGAACGGCTGCGGCGGCTCGTTCCGGCGATGGCCGGGATCTGCGCCGCGTCCGAGGTCCCCTTCGTCGACGTCACCGAGGCCCTGGCGGCCGATCCGGTCTGGACGGCCGAGGCGGAGGCCGGGGACGGCGCGCACCCGGGACCGGGCGGGTGCGGACGGTTCGCGGAGCTGGTCCTGGCGGGCGGCTTCCGGGAGTGGATCGGAACGGGATCGAACTCGACCGGCTCCGAACGGGCTTGACCTCGAGTGCACTCCAAGGTGAATGCTGAGGGCGTTGATCAAGCACCACCACGCGAACACCCGCAGCGACCGCCACGGACGCCGCGGAACCCACGATGGGAGCACCGTCATGCGCAACGCCTCGTTCGGTACCAGCGGCCCCGAGATCGGCGTCATCGGTCTCGGCTGCATGGGCATGACCTGGGCCTATGACATGCAGAGCCGGGACGACGAGAACTCGGTCCGGGTGATCCGGCAGGCGCTGGACCTCGGCGTCGGCCTGATCGACACCGCCGACATGTACGGCCCGTACACCAACGAGGAGGTGGTCGGCGCCGCGCTGGCCGGCCCGTACCGGGAGCGCGCCTTCCTGGCCACCAAGGTGGGCATCGTGCCGGGCGGCTCGGGCCCGCACGAGCGCAACGGCCGCCCCGAGCACGTGCGCCGCTCGATCGACGAGAGCCTGCGCCGGCTGGGCACCGACCACGTCGACCTCTACCAGCTGCACCGGGTCGACCCGGACGTCCCGATCGAGGAGACCTGGGGCGCGTTCGCCGAGGTCGTCGCGGCGGGCAAGGCGCGCAGCATCGGGCTCTCCGAGGCGACGGTCGAGGAGATCAAGCGGGCGCAGTCCGTGCACCCGGTGGCCTCGGTGCAGTCCGAGCTGTCGCTGTGGACCCGGGACGTGCTGGCCGACGTGCTGCCGTACACCGAGTCACAGGGCATCGCCTTCCTGCCGTTCTCCCCGCTCGGCCGTGGCTTCCTGACCGGCGGCATCACGTCCTTCGACGAGCTGCCCGAGGGCGACTTCCGGCGCCGGCTGCCGCGCTTCCAGCAGGACGCGCTGAAGGCCAACCTGGAGCTGGTCGGGAGGGTCCGGACGGTCGCCGTACGGATCGGCGCCACCCCCGCGCAGGTCGCGCTGGCCTGGGTGCTGGCGCAGGGCCGGTACGTCTTTCCGATCCCGGGTACCAGGACGCCGCGCTACCTGGAGGACAACGTGGGCGCGGCCTCGGTCGAGCTCTCGGCGGCGGACCTGGCCGAACTGGACGCGCTGCCGGCCGCGACCGGCGGGCGCTACTGACGGTGCCGCCGACGCCCGGGTGCCACTGACGGGCTGCTACTGGCGGTGCCGCCGACGCCACGACGGCGGCCGGTCAGCGCTCCATCACCCACACCAGCTGCCGTCCGGTCTCGCCCGGAGCCCGGACGGCGGCCTCGGCGATCCGGTCCAGCCGGTAGCCGAGCTTGCGCGGGACGGCCGCGCTGGCGCCGTTCGCCTGGTCGCAGCGGATCTCCACCCGGGTGATCCCGGGCAGCGCCAGCGCGGCCTCGGTCAGCGCCCCGGCCGCGGCGGTGGCGATGCCGCGGCCGACGTGCCCGGCGGCGACCCAGTAGCCGATCTCCAGCCCGCCGGGGCCGATCCGCCCGTGCAGGCCGAGGGCGCCGATCACACCGCCGGGTTCGGCGTCCAGGCCGGCCAGGTACATGAAGTCGGTGCCGGCCTCCCAGGCGGCCGCGCCGGCCCTGGTCAGTTCGGCGGTCTGCGCCCGGGAGGGGGCCTCGGCCGCCCACTCCATCCACGGCCGCAGGTGCTCCAGGTTGGCGCGGACGGCCCGGTTCAGCGCCGCCGCGTGGGTGCTGCGGCGCCGCCGCAGCCAGAGGCCGCCGGGCAGCCGCAGCTGTTCCGGCGGCCGCCCGGCGGTCGCCTCCACGACCGGTGGAGCGGGGCCACAGGACCGTGACTGTGCTTGGCTCATGACGGCGATTATCGCCTTGGCCAGGACCTGTCAGCACCCGGATTACCTCCGGCGGCGGGCGCGTCCGGCCGCGAGCCGGCGCCGACCGGACCGGCCGCGCCCGGTCGCACCCCGGCGCGTCAGAGCCGGACCATCACCTCGTCCAGCTCCTTGCGCCGCAGGTCCGGCACGCGCGCCCCGTCGGCCGGGTAACCGACCGGGATCACGTACGCCGCGCGCTCCTCCGCCGGGCGGTCGCACACCTCGTTGAGGAACTTCATCGGGCTCGGGGTGTGGGTCAGCGTGGCCAGTCCGGCCTGGTGCAGCGTGGCCAGCAGCAGACCGACCGCGATCCCCACCGACTCCTTGGTGTAGTACGGGCGCGGCGAGTCGGGGCCCTTGTGCACCTCGAACACCACGATCACGGCCGGCGCGTCCTCCAGGAACGGCTTGTGCCAGTCGGTGCCGATCGGGGCGAGCGCGGCCAGCCACTCCTCCGACGCCCGGTGGCGGTAGAACTCGCGCTCCTCGGCCTCGGCCGCCTCGCGCAGCCGCCGCTTGCGCTCCGGGTCGGTGATCACCACGAACCGCCAGGGCTGGACGTGTGCGCCGCTGGGCGCCGTGCTCGCGGTCCGGACCGCCCACTCGACCACCCCGTCCGGGATCGGGCGGGTGGAGTAGTCGCGGACGGTCCGGCGCTGGGCCATCACCTCGTGGAAGGACCTGCTGCGGGCCTCGGCCTCGTGGGCGGGCACCGTCATGGGGATGAGCGGGACGGTCGGGTGGGACGTTCCCGCCACGGCGCTGTCTGTGCTGTCAACCATGGCGGACAGCACAGCACATGACGGCCCCTCCGGGAAGAGGTGCAGATCGAGAGGTAGAGACCAATCGCCGGTCAAGCACCGCCTCGGAGGCCGGCACCGCCCCGGCCGCCGCTGCCCGGCTCAGTGCTCGTGCACCCGCCCGTCCCGGACCTCGATCCGCCGGTTCACCGACACCGTGTCCAGCATCCGCCGGTCGTGGGTGACCAGCAGCAGGGTGCCGGTGTACGAGCCGAGCGCCGACTCCAACTGCTCGATCGCGGGCAGGTCCAGGTGGTTGGTGGGCTCGTCCAGCACCAGCAGGTTCACCCCGCGTGCCTGCAGCAGCGCCAGCGCGGCCCGGGTGCGCTCGCCGGGGGAGAGGGTGTCGGCCGGGCGCAGCACGTGCACCGCCTTGAGGCCGAACTTGGCCAGCAGGGTGCGCACGTCCTCCGGCGAGAGCTCCGGCACGGCGGCCGCGAAGGCCTCCAGCAGCGGCTCCCCGCCGAGGAACAGCCCGCGCGCCTGGTCCACCTCGCCGACCACCACGCCGGAGCCCAGCGAGGCGCTGCCGGCGTCGAGTTCGAGCCGGCCCAGCAGGGCGGCCAGCAGCGTGGACTTGCCCGCGCCGTTGGCGCCGGTGATGGCGACCCGGTCGGCCCAGTCGATCTGCAGGTCCACCGGACCGAAGGCGAAGTCGCCGCGTCGGGCGCTCGCCCCGCGCAGGGTGGCGACCACCGAGCCGGAGCGCGGCGCGGTGGCGATCTCCATCCGCAGCTCCCACTCCTTGCGCGGCTCCTCGACCACGTCCAGCCGTTCGATCATCCGCTGGGTCTGCCGGGCCTTGGCGGCCTGCTTCTCGGTGGACTCGGTGCGCATCGCGCGGCCGATCTTGTCGTTGTCGGAGGACTTGCGGCGGGCGTTGCGCACGCCGTTCTCCATCCAGCCGCGCTGCATCCGCGCCCGGGCCTCCAGCCCGGCCTTGGTGTCGGCGTACTCCTCGTACTCCTCGCGGGCGTGCCGGCGGGCCACCGCGCGCTCCTCCAGGTACGCCTCGTAACCGCCGCCGTACAGGTTGACCTGCTGCTGGTGCAGGTCCAGCTCCAGCACCTTGGTCACGGTGCGGGCCAGGAACTCGCGGTCGTGGCTGATCAGCACGGTGCCCGCGCGCAGGCCCTTGACGAAGGACTCCAGCCGCTCCAGGCCGTCCAGGTCGAGGTCGTTGGTGGGCTCGTCGAGCAGGAAGACGTCGTAGCGGGAGAGCAGCAGCGAGGCGAGGCCGGCCCGGGCGGCCTGGCCGCCGGACAGGGCGGTCATCGGCAGGTCCAGCGAGACCTTCAGCCCGAGCGAGTCGGCGACCTCCTCGGCGCGCTCCTCCAGGTCGGCGCCGCCGAGGTCCAGCCAGCGCTCCAGGCCGGCGGCGTACGCGTCGTCGGCGCCCGCCCGGCCCTCGACCAAGCCCTCGGTGGCCTCGTCCAGCGCGGCCTGCGCGGCCGCCACGCCGGTGCGGCGGGCCAGGAAGTCGCGCACCGACTCGCCCTCGCGGCGCTCCGGCTCCTGCGGCAGGTGGCCGACGTTGGCGCCCGCCGGGCTCAGCCGCAGAGACCCGCCCTCGGGGGTGTCCAGGCCGGCCAGCAGGCGCAGCAGGGTCGACTTGCCGGCGCCGTTCACGCCGACCAGGCCGATCACGTCGCCGGGGGCGATGACCAGGTCCAGGCCGGAGAAGAGGGTGCGTTCGCCGTGGCCGGCGCTGAGGTCCTTGACTACGAGTGTCGCGCTCATGATGGGGCCGATTGTAGGAGGAGCGGGGCGCGCGGCCGAAAAGGCGGAGGCCGCGGCTGTCCCGCCGCGGCCCCGCCCCCGGATCAGTCGGCCCTGATCACTCGGCCCTGACCACTCGATGCCGATCGCTCGATGCCGATCACTCCGGGCCGATCACTCCGGGCCGGTCACCCGGTGCCGATCACTTGGCCTTCTTCGAGAAGTACTCGAACATGTGCTGGGCCACGTCCTCCAGGTACGGACCGGCCTCGTAGGTGTTCGCGCCGTTGCCGATGGAGGTGTCGCTGACCAGGGCGGGCTTGCCGTCCTTGGTCGCGTACCAGCCGCCGCCGCTGCTGCCGCCGGTCATGTTGCAGCCGATCAGCAGCATCGCCGGGCGGCTCGGGTCGCCGGTCTTCTTGGACGGCTTGCCGCCGTCGCAGTGCTCCAGCTCCACGCCGTCGAAGGGCTTGCCCTCCGGGAAGCCGTAGTTGCTGACGGCACCGACCTGGTCACGCGGGGCGTTGAACCAGAGCGGGACGGAACCGCCGACGGTCTCCTCCAGCGACTTGCCGCCCGGGTTGGGGTTGGCGACCTTGATGATCCCGAAGTCGTACTGGCTCCAGGGGCCGCCCTTCTCCGGGTCGGCCTCGGCGGCCCACTGCGGCGAGACCATGCCGGAGGTGGCGGTCCACTCGCCGTACGGCTCGGCGTCCTCCAGCTTGGCCTGCTTGTTGCCGTTGCTCAGCACGCCGTTGCTGTTGAAGGCCGGGGCGAAGGTGATGTCGGTGTAGTACTTGTTGCCCTTGCCGCCGTGCAGGCAGTGGCTGGCGGTCCACACCAGGTTGCTCTTGCCCGGGTTGGCCGGGTCGGAGACGACGGTGCCGGAGCAGACGTAGTCCTCGTTGCCGTCCTTGAAGAAGATCTTGCCGTTGACGTGCATGTTCTTCGGGAACGGGTGCGCCACGGGCTTGGCCGGGACGACGGCGGGCAGCTGGTCGGCGCCGCCGGGCTGGGCCGCGGTGGGCTGCGTGGTGGGCGCGGCGGCGGTGGGCGCGCCGGTGGCCGGGGCGGCGCCGGTGGGCTGTGCGGGCGGCTGGGTCGCGTCCGGCGCGGGCTGCGGCAGCGGCTTCGGCTTGGCCTCCAGCAGCTTCTGCAGCGTCCAGTAACCCTTGACCGCCGGGGTGATCACGTTGGCCTGGGCCCACTTGTCCCAGTCCTCCAGCTTCCAGGTCTTGAGCTCCTCGAGCGTCGGAAGCTTGATCGGAGCCGCCCCCGGGGTGCCGGCGGCGCTGGCCCCGGCGGTGGGAGCCGCGGTCGCGGGCGGGTCGACGTTGTCCGGCCCGCAGGCGGTGGCGACCACCATGGTCAGCGCGGCGACGGAGGCGCCCAGGACGGCACGGCTCGGCCGGGATATCGGTGACATGCGTTCAAATCCCCCTGTTGACTACCGCCATGCGGCCCGTTCCCCGGGCGCGGCCCCACTCGGCCGCAGGCATGGCAGGTGAGGAGTCTGCCATGCGTCCGGCGGCCTCTCGGCACCCGCCCCGGACCGGGAGGCGGCCGTCACCGGATCGGCACGGGATCGGCACCGGGCCTCCGTGGGGCCTCCGTGGGTCGTCCGTCGGGGCGCCGTCGGGGCCTTTGCGGGTCGTCCGTCGGGGCGCCGTCGGGGCCTCAGTGGGGCCTTCGCCGTGGCGCCGCCGGGGCCTCCGCCGGATAAATCGGTTGCACGCCTCGTGCGGGCTGCCTAGCGTGGTCCGGGTCACCAGCCAGACAAGGAGAAGGCCGTTGCTCTACTGAGGTCCCGGGACACCGCCCCCGCCGCGCAGGCCCTGCTGCCGTTGCGCGGTGCGCGAGTGTGCGACCTCAGTCACGGCCCGTGGCGCTCCCCTGCATGACGCCACCCCTTCGTTTCCTCCGGCCGTCCCCGGTTCCGCACCCGCGGTGTCTCCCCGTGTTGCTCACCA
This sequence comes from Kitasatospora sp. NPDC001132, assembly GCF_053598415.1. Classification (NCBI taxonomy): domain Bacteria; kingdom Bacillati; phylum Actinomycetota; class Actinomycetes; order Kitasatosporales; family Streptomycetaceae; genus Kitasatospora; species Kitasatospora sp. NPDC001132. The sequence goes on from NZ_JBSFKF010000022.1 coordinate 57,822, forward strand.
CCCCTTCGGCAACCACCCCGGGAGGCCTGTATGGCACACCAACCCACCACCACCGCGGTCCTCTGCACCGAGCTCTCGTTCGAGTGGCCCGACGGCAAGCCCGTCCTGGACGGCTTCCACCTCGCCGTCGGCCCCGGTCGCACCGGCCTGATCGGGCTCAACGGCGCGGGCAAGTCCACCCTGCTGCGGCTGATCGCCGGCGACCTCACCCCCTCCGGCGGCACCGTCCGGGTGGGCGGCGAACTCGGCTACCTGCCCCAGGGGCTGACGCTCGACACCACCCTGAGGGTGGACGAGGCGCTCGGCGTCCGCGCCACCCGCGAGGCCCTGCACGCCATCGAGTCCGGCGACACCGACCAGCGCCACTTCGACGCGATCGGTGACGACTGGGACGTCGAGGAGCGCGCCCGCGCCACCCTCGACCGGCTCGGCCTGCACCGCCTCGGCCTCGACCGCACCACCGGCGAACTCTCCGGCGGCGAGGCGGTGTTGCTGCGGCTGGCCGCCCTGCTGATGGCCCGCCCCGACATCCTGCTGCTCGACGAGCCCACCAACAACCTCGACCGGGCCGCCCGCGAGCGGCTCTACGAGACGGTGGCCGGCTGGAACGGCGTGATGCTGATCGTCAGCCACGACCGCGAGCTGCTCCGGCACGTCGACCAGATCGCCGACCTCAGGGACGGCGAAGTCACCTGGTACGGAGGAAACTTCGAGGACTACGAACGCACCCTCGCGGCCCAGCAGGAGACGGCCGAGCGGCAGCTGCGCAACGCCGAGGCCGACGTCCAGCGCCAGAAACGGGACTTGGCCGAGGCCCGGGTCCGGCTGGACCGCAGCGCCGCCTACGGGAAGAAGCGCTCGGTCACCCGCAACGACCCGCACATCTTCGCCGGGATGCTCAAGCGCAAGGGCCAGGAGACGGCCGGCCGTCTCCAGGGCATGCACACCGAGCGCCTGGAGGAGGCCAGGGCCCGGCTCAGCGTGGCCGAGGAGGCGGTGCGGGACGACGCCGAGATCAGGATCGACCTGCCCCGCACCGCCGTCCCGGCCGGGCGCACCGTGCTCACCCTGGACAAGGTCCGGCTGCCCTACGGCACCACCGCCGCCCTCGACCTGCGCGGGCCCGAACGGATCGCCCTGGTCGGCCGCAACGGCGCCGGCAAGACCACCCTGCTGCGCACCATCGCGGGCGAACTCGCCCCGCTGGCAGGGGAGGTCATCACCCCGGTGCCGCTGCGGCACCTCCCGCAGCGGCTCGACCTGCTGGACGACGAGAGCTCCGTGGTGGAGAACGTCAAGCGGTTCGCCCCCGCCGCCGGGGACAACGCGGTCCGCGCCCGGCTCGCCCGCTTCCTGTTCCGCGGCGCCAGGGCCGACCAGCCCGCCGCCACCCTCTCCGGCGGCGAGCGCTTCCGCGCGACGCTGGCCGCCTTGCTGCTGGCCGACCCGCCGCCGCAGCTGCTGCTGCTCGACGAGCCGACCAACAACCTGGACCTCGCCAGCGTCCGCCAGCTCACCCAGGCTCTGGCCGCGTACCAGGGCGCGCTGGTCGTGGCCAGCCACGACCTGCCGTTCCTGCGCGGCCTGGGGCTCACCCGGTGGCTGGAGCTGGACGGCGAACTGCGGGCGGTGGCGCCGATGTAGAGAGTGTGGCCGAGGCGGCGGCTACTGCTGCCGGTCCTCCTCGCCCTGGGAGTCCTGGGAGTCCCGGGTGTCCCGGGCGTCCTCGGTGAGCATCCGGCGGGCCGTGCTCAGGGCCGAGTCCCTGAGCCCGGCCAGCTCGTCGGGGGTGAACACCGGGGTGCGGACGTTCGGCGGGATGCCCGGTCCGTCGAAGGTGCCGCCGTCCCGGGTGAGGTACTTCTCGTTCGGCAGGCCGACCAACAGATCCGGCGAGAGCGTCTTGATCATCACGTCGGAGAAGACGCCCTGGGTGTTCTCGCCGACGCGGAGCACCTTCGGGGAGCGGCCCATCATGGCCTGGGTGAAGGTCTCCGCGGCGCTGGTGGAGATCGAGGAGGTGAGGACCGCCACAGGCCCGGTGAAGTGCCTGCCCGCCGAGGGCCGTACGGTGATCGGCTCGGGCCGGGTGAACCTCGTCGGGTCGGCCGGGTCGTTGCGCGCCACCTTCCGGTAGGCGACGTAGGGGCGGTCGGTGAGTCGGGCGGCGATGTGCAGCCCGAGCGCGTCCGAGCCGCCGCCGTTCAGCCGTACGTCGACGACCAGGCCGGTGAGGCGGTCCGGCCCGGCCAGCAGGGCGTCCAGCGCCCGGTCCAGTTCGGCGAGCTGGTTCCGATGGCCGCCCTCGGCGTACCTGCCGAAGCTGCTCACCCGGAAGTAACCGATGCCGTCGGGGAGCCGGCCCACGCCGAGCCGACCGTCGGCGAAGAGTTGCTCCGGGCCGGCGAGCTGGGCGGCCGAGGCCTGTCGGGCCCGGGCGGTCAGTTCCTCGCTCTCCTCCGTCGTCCCGGGCCGCTGTCCGCCGAAGACCGACCCGGGGTGCCCGTCGACCACCCGGGCCAGTCCGGTGTGGGCGTCGCCGAGCGGGCGGAGCATGTCCACGAAGAGGTCCTGCAGCTGGTCGACGGTCGTCGTCGGGGTGATCGTGCGCCGCTTCTCGTCCCGGACGGCGTGCCAGTCGATGCCCTTGGCGGCGAAGAAGGGGTAGTTCTCCTCGAAGTTCTCCCAGAACCGGTCGAAGACCGCCAGCGGGTCGTTCGGAGCCGGCGAGGCGCACAGCGGCGGCAGGGCGTCCAGACGGGAGAGCGACTTGCTGCCGACCCCGCCCTCCTCGCGTTCGACGGCCCGGTTGTGGCCCTTGGGGGTGAGTGTCAGGGCGTTGTCGCCCATCTCGTAGCGGATGGTGCCGTCCGGCCCGGGCGCGGCCGTCTGAGTCCCGGTGATCCACCCGGGTACGCAGCTGTGTGCCGTCACGTCGTACGTGGTGAGCCGGCTCCCGGAGACCGCGAACAGCAGACCGTAGCCCTCCATTCGCCAGACCCCCTCCAGCGGGTTCGCCCGCCCTTCCCGGGCCGCCCCTCCCTGGGCCGTCCCTCCCTGGGTCGCGGCCGCCCCCGGCGCCGCCAGTCCCACGGCCGCCGCGAGCGCCACCGCCGCGGCCGCCGTCCTGCTGATGTTCCTGCGTGTCATCTCCGGCCTCCGCCGAACCCCGGTCTCCCCCGCGGAACCCCTCCGCCACCGCTCCCCGCCGACGCTACGGCCGCCCCCGTCGCCCGGTCGTCATCCCGGGTGGCGCACCCGCTTCCTCCTCCGGGTCCATCCGCACCGGCTGGAATGGTCCCTGGTGCTCTCGACAACCACCGTTTTGACTGCGGGTGAAAATCCGCCGTCCACGGCCCCAACTGCCCCTGGCTCCAGTACCATCGGTGACATGCCTGCGCTCAACATCGAGTACACGGAGCACGAGCTCGCCGCGATCCGCGAGGCCGCCGCCGCGGACGGCAAGACGGTGAAGGCGTACGTCCACGACCTGAGCGTGCGGGAGCAGCAGCGGAGAGTCTTCGTGGACCACGCGGTGGCGTTCTGGAAGGCGCACCGGGCCGAGTTCGACGCCGCGTTCCCCGAGGACGCGCCCGCGGCCTGAGCGGCCGTGCGGCGGCGGTGCGAGCGGCGGCCACTGTGGCTACGGCGGGCGCGAGCGCGCCGGGTGCTGGTGCTGGCGCGACCGGTGCGGGCGTGACACGGTGAGGGGCGGGGGAGCGGCGCTGCTCCACGTCGACCTGCGCTGGCTCCTCGACGTCCAGGAACTGGCCTCCCCGGAGGACCTCAGCGTGCGGGACTACTCGGCGCTCCAGGCCGCCGTCGCCCGGCACCGGGTGAACACCGCCCAGCTCGGCCACCACGCGGACCCGGCCTGGTGCGCGGCCACCCTGATGCACACCATCGTGCTGCTGCGCCCGCTGCCGGTGCGCAACAACCTGTACGCCTGCATGACGACGGCCGCGTACATGCACGCGGCCGGGGAGGGGATCGACTCGCCCTACGGGGCGTTGGTGGAGCTGGCCCGCGACATAGCGGAGGGCCGGGCGGACGTGTACGCGGCGGCCGACCGGATCCGCGCCTGGCGGATCTGAGGCCGGCCGGCCGTCGCGTCATCGTCAGTCCGAGGCCGCGCCCGATCCCGCGGCCGAGGCCGCGCCCGATCCCGCGGCCTGCGGCGCCGGCCGCAGCCTGCCCGCGATCCGCGTCCCGAGCCGGTCCAGCCCGACGACGAGCGCGGCGAGCACCACGAACTCGACGGTCAGCAGGGCGATCTGGCCCCAGACGTAGCCGTAGCCCTTGGTGGTCGGGTCGAAGAAGAAGTAGGGGTACGGCAGCGGGTAGTCGTCGAACAGTGCGTTGCGGGTGAGGACGATCGCCGCGTAGCCGAGCGGGAAGGCCAGCCAGAGCGGTATGTCCTTCCAGGCCGCGGCGTTGCGCGGCCTGAGCACCAGCCAGTCGACGATCACCAGCACCGGCGTCACGTAGTGCAGGAAGAACGACGACCAGTGCGCCAGCCTGTCCGGTCCGCTGACCAGCCCGGGCAGCGGGTTGGCGCCGTGTTCGAGCAGGATGTGCGAGACCAGCCCGGTGATCAGGATGTACAGCGTGGCGGCGCCGCGCAGCCGGGGCGCGGGCGCGTCCACGGTGTCGCGCTTGAGCATCCAGTACGCCGCGCCGACGAAGTAGCCGAACACGATCACGTTGCTCTGCACGGTGAAGTACACCAGCGGCGCGGTTCCGAGGCTCAGGCCGAGGCCCGCCGAGAGCACGATGCCCATGCGCCACCACAGCGCGGGCCGGGTCCGGACTGTCATGCGGCCACCAGTTCGTTTCAGGCGATACGGGAGGTATCAGGCGTCAAGGGGGAAGGCTGCACTCTACTCGCTGGGGCCGAGCGGATGGAATCCGTGTTCGACCCGCCCCGGCCCCGGTCTCCCCTTCCAAAAACTGATGAAGCGCCAGTTCGGCCTGTCAGCCGGGCAGTACGAAGCCCGACTCGTACGCCGCGATGACGGCCTGGGTGCGGTCCCGCGCGCCCAGCTTGGCCAGCACGCTGCCGACGTGCGTCTTCACCGTCTCCTGGCTCACCACCAGCTGCCGTGCGATCTCGCCGTTGTTGAGCCCGGTGGCCATCAGTCGCAGCACCTGGCCCTCCCGCTCGGTCAGCCGCCCGATCGGGCCCCGGTCCGCAGCCCCGGCCTCCCGGCGCCGGTCCGCGCCGTGGCGCAGCGCGAGGTCGCGGACGGCCGCCGGGAACAGCAGCGAGTCGCCGCGCGCGACCAGTCGCACGGCCTGCACCATCTCCTCCGCCCGGGCCCGTTTCAGCAGGAACCCGGCGGCGCCCGCGCGCAGCGCGTCGTACACGTGGTCGTCGTGCTCGAAGGTGGTGACCACCAGGATGCGCGGCGGCGGGGCCATCCCGCTGACCAGCTGCTCGGTGGCCCGGATGCCGTCGATACCGGGCATCCGGACGTCCATCAGCACCACGTCCGGGCGCAGTTCGCGCACCAGCGGGACGACCTCGGCGCCGTCCGCGGCCTCGCCGACCACGGTGAGGTCCGGCTCGCTCTCGATCACCACCCGCAGGCCCAGGCGGACCAGCCGCTCGTCATCCGCGATCACCACCCGGATGCTGTCGACACCCCGCTCCGCGCCGCTGTCCATGCCCTCGTTCACGTCGTCCCTCCCGTCGGCAGCCAGACGGCCAGCCGCCACGTCGTTCCGTCCTCGCCCGGCCCCGCCGCGCTGCCGCCGTGCAGTGCCGCCGCCCGCTCCGCGATCCCGCGCAGCCCGCGTCCGCCGCCGGGGCGGCTCGGTCGGGCGGGGCCGAGCGGGTTGGTCAGTTCGATCTCCAGCCGGCCGCCCGTCAGTGCGACCCGCAGTCCGGCCGGGGCGGGTCCGGCGTGGCGCAGCACGTTGGTCAGGCCCTCCTGCACGATCCGGTACGCCTCGCGGGAGACCGCCTCGGGCAGGCCGGGCAGCCCGGGCGCCAGCTCGGCGTCCACCGTCACGCCGGCGCGGCCGAGTTGGCGCAGCAGGTCGTCCAGCCCGGCGAGGGTGGGCCCGGCCGGTTCGGCGGCCCGCGGGTCCTCCTCGCGCAACAGTCCGAGCACGGTGTCGAGTTCGGCGACGGCCGCCCGGGCGGTCTCCTCGATCGCCGCGAGCGCCTCGGCGGCGAAGTCCGGGTTGCTGCGCAACACCCGGGCGGCGGCCGAGGCCTGGATGCCGACGGCACTGAGCGCGTGCCCGACCGAGTCGTGCAACTCGCGGGCCAGCCGGTTGCGCTGGGCGAGCACCGTGGCCCGGCGCTCGGCGGCGGCCACCCGCTCCTCCGGGGTCGGGCCGAGCAGGGCGGGCGCCCAGCGGGCGAGCAGCGCGCCGCAGACGGCGTTGGTGCCGATGATCAGCAGCAGCAGGCCGAGGCCGAGGGCGGGGCCGCTGGCCAGCCAGGCGGGGAAGTGCCGCTGCCACATCCGGACGAACTCCTCCGTCCCCGAGAAGCCGCAGACCAGCACCACCGCGAAGGGGGTGCCGGCCAGCGTCATCCCGGCGACCACCCCGCCGAACAGCAGGTGCAGCACGTACCAGAGCGCGGTGCGCCGGCGGGCGGCCCAGGAGCGGGCCGGTCCGGCGGCCAGCTCCTCCGGGTGGGGCGCCGAGCACAGCGCCCGCGCGGCCGCGCCCTCCAGTCCCCGCACCATCGGCACCAGCGCGGTGACGGCGGCCATCGGTAGCGAGGTGGCCAACGACAGGACGTACAGGAGCAGTTGGCGGGCGGGTGACTGGTTCGGGTCGAGTGCGCCGAACAGCACCACCGACAGCATCCAGTACGGCATCAGCAGCGCGCCGCCCAGCACCAGGTGCACCCAGCGCAGCCGGGCCCGCCGCCCCAGTGCGGCTCCCGCCGCACGCCGCAGCCGGTCGCCCACGCGCGCCGCACGCCGCAGCCGGTCGCCCACCCCCGTGATCACCCGCGCGACTCTACGGCAGCGGCGCGTCGGCGGGCGCCCAGTTCGGTCAGCGCCATCGCCCCGACCGCCAGGACCAGCACCGCGGCCACCACCTGGGCGGCCTGTACCAGGGGCATCAACCCGGGCACGGCCATCCGCAGCTCGGTCACCCGGGTCGTCGTCGCCCCGAAGGCCACCACCTGCCAGGCACCCCAACCGAACAGCGAGCCGGCCGCCGTCCAGACCACCAGCAGCGGCCCGAGCAGCCGGCGCCCCGGACGGAACCGGAAGACCAGGACCAGCAGCGCCGCCACCGCGGCCACCGCCATCACCGCGCAGACCCCGTCCATCACCGCCACGCCCCGGTTCCGCTCCTCCACCATGACCTGCGGCAGTCCGGCGCCACCCCCGAGCGCCCAGTAGGCCCGGCTCGCCGCGACGCCCGCGGCGAGCAGCGCGGCGACGCAGGCGAGGGAACGTTGCACGGGCAGCGTGGGGGAGTCGGGCAGGTCGCCGATCCGCTCCCGCAGCAGCCCGGCCCAGCGCCGGCGGGCGTACAGCGCGAAGGCGGTGAGCAGGGCGAGGCCCTGGACGGCGAAGCCGCCGTACACGACGAGGAAGACCCAGTCGCCGACGCCCTTGTCGTCCGGGTCGGCGCGCTCCGGCCCGAGCACCAGCAGGCTCAGCAGGTACAGCGGCAGCGCGACCAGGATGGTGCCGAGCAGCCCGGTCGCCACCCACATCGGGAACGCCACCAGCCCGGCCGGTGCCCGCCGCCCCCACGGGCGGACGAACGCCAGCGCCAGTGCCACGGCGATCGCGTCCATGCCGAAGGTCAGCAGGTTCACCAGCCACAGCCGGTCCATCCCGCCGGGGTCGTCCGATCCCACCGGATGCCCGGTCAGCCAGAGCAGCTTCAGCGTCAGGTACGGCCCGGTCGCCGCCACCGCCGTCCAGGCCGCCCCGGCCCGCAACACGTGCTCGTTGATCCTCATGCCCCCACGGTCCCGCCGGGGCGCACCCCGGGGCGTCCGCCGGGGGCGCGATCCCCCTCCCCCTGGCGGGGGATCTCCGGCCCGGGACCGCGCTGTGGGCCGACCTCAAGCCGGGCGGCAGGCCATTCTCGGGCCGTGCGGCGGACCGACCTCAGGCCATGCGGTGGATCAACCGGTCCTCCTCGTCGGTCCGGCCGTCCGGGTCGGCGACCAGCCCGAGCCGCCCGGCGAGCCGACGCGAGGGCAGGTTGTCGGCGTGGATCAGGGCGATCACCGGGACGCCCGGGTAGCGCGGCAGCGCCTCGGCCATCGCCGCCCGGGCCGCCTCCGCCGCGTACCCCAGACCCCAGGCGGACGGCCGGAACCGGTAGTAGAGGTTGAACACCCGCTCCCCGTCCAGGGTGTGCAGGTACAGCCCGGCGAACCCGATGACCGTCCCCGGGTCCTCCCGGGTGGCGACGGCGCAGTACCCCACCCCGTCCCGCACCCAGTCGGCGACGAACCCGTCCAGCATCTCCTGCGCCTGGGCGATCTCCCGCTGCGGCCCGTTCGGGTTGTACCGGTTGGTCTCCGGATCCCCGTGGATCGCGAACACCACCTCCACGTCGCCCTCCTGCGGCCGCGTCAGCACCAGCCGCTCGGAGACGGTGACGATCGTCCGGGAGGTGTGGTCGGTCAGGTCGGTGGTGGTCATGGTGCTTCCCCGTGTCTCGCGTAATAGGTCTCCCGCAAGATAGACCATTACTCCGACACTCGCTCGTCGATTTCCGCCGCTAGAGGATCGGCTCGCAGCCGATCGCCCTGCCGCCGGCGGTGAGGAACTGCTGCCACGTCTCGGCGGTGCCGGGGAACGGCCCCTGGACGGTGATGTCGGAGTCCATCCGGAAGTACGTCGGCTTGCCCTGGCAGGTTGCCACCACTTCCTGGTCCGTCATGGGAGACCCCGCCCAACGCGACCGCCCGAACGCCGGCGAGGCGGTCTTCTCGGACACCGGGCCGCGCACCCGGGGCTCGGTCCCGATGGAGAAGGAGATCGCGGGACGGCCCTGGTCCGTACTGATCCGGCAGACCCACAACGGGTCGAACGCGGTGTTCACGCTCTCCTTGTAGCCCTTGCCTCCGACCGCACCGGTTGCCGTGAATCCGGGCAGGCCGCAGACCGAGGCGGGATCGAGTCCATGCTCCTGCCCGGCCCGCGACAGCTCGTGCGGTGCGGGAAGCGGCGACTTCCCGCACCCCTTGTCCGCGGCTAGGCCGTTCGCCGCGGCCACGGCGAGCCGGGCGAGCTTCTCGGCGTCGGGTCCACCGGGGCTGCCAGAGCCGACCTCGACCCGCAACCCGTTGCCGCACTCCTCGGGAAGCAGCGCCCAGGCCCGGCCGTCGCGAGCAGCCCCGGACGCGCCGCCGTTCGCCGAAGCCGCGAACAGCCGATCCCCCGAGTCGGCCAGGTAAGGACCGAGGTCGTCGGCCTGACGGACTTCCACGAAGACGGACCGGCTGTTGCCGAAGACTCCGTAGCTCACCGTCGCCGTGCAGAACGCTCCACCACTGGGCGACTGCCAGGCACCGTTCGCCTCGCTGCCGACGGTGCCCGGCCCGAGAGCATCGTTGAGGGCCGCCGCGCTCACCGCGCCCTCGCACACGCTGCCCGGCCCGAAGGCGTTGGTCAGGTTGTTCGCGAGGAACGCCCCCGCCCCGGCCAGGACCGCCGCCACCCCCACCACGGCGACCGCCGCCCGCACCCGCAGCGGCCAGGTGGTGAACCCGCGCCGGTCGAGCGCCGCGTCGATGCGTCCGAGCCCCTCGTCGGAGCTGCCCGGCTTGTCGTCATCCTTCGTTTCCACGAGTGCTGTTCCCTGGTCGCTGATCGGTCGGTCGGATGCGGGCGTGCTGCTGCGGGCGGCCGGTCACGAACCGGCCGCCCGCAGCAGGTGCTAGAGGATCGGCTCGCAGCCGATCGCCCTGCCGCCGGCGGTGAGGAACTGGCGGACCAGGTCCTTCTGGTCGGGGAAGAGGAAGGGCTTCTCCAGGCCCGAGGTGATCCCACCGGTGACGGTGAAGAAGACGTCCTTGCCCTGGCACGTGGTGACGAGCGTTCCGCCGGCCACCCACTGGGCCCGCCCCAGATCGGACGTGCTCGCGCCGTCCTTCCGGACCAGGGCGGTGGTCCGCGGCTCGGTCGTGATCGCGAACTCCTGCACCCGGCTGTCGTACTGCGAGTCCCCGCCGATCCGACACGACCAGATCGGGGCGGTGGCGGTAGTGACCTGCTGCGGCATGCGCCACTGGGCCTCGGGGTTCCTGGCGGGTGCGAACCCGGGCAGTCCGCAGAGGTTGGTCCAGTCCGGGTCCGTCACGGCGCCCTTCGCCGACAGTTCCTTCGGCGCCGCAAGGGCCCGGTCGGCACAGCCGCGTGCCTTGGCGACCCTGTTGGCGAAGGCCACGGCCAAGCGGGCTCGGGCCTCGTCGTGGCCCGGCTGGTCGGCGCGCACCTCGGCGCGCACGCCCTTCTCGCACCCCTCGGGGAGCACGGCCCATGCGACATCCGGAGTCACCGAACCGGCCGAGTCACCGGAGAACAGCCGGGCATCCGACGCGGCCAACACTCCCGGTCCGTCATCGGTGTTGAGGGCGATGGTGAAGTGCACGAGCTTCTCGGAGGTCGTGAACACACCGGAGCTGACCGTGGCCGTGCAACTGTTCCCGGTGTGGTCCTCCGTCGCCGAGTAGCTGCCCTTGCTCCCACGGATCCGCCCGGACCCCAGCAGGTCGTGCACCTGGGCCGCCGTGGCCACCCCGTCGCACACGGCGTCCGGCCCACCGAGGTTCGTCAGCCGGTAGACCGCGAACCCCAAGGCCCCGACGAGGACGAGGCAGAACGCCACCAGCACCGTCGCCAACCGCATCCGCAGCGCCCGCGTGGTGAACCCCCGCCGGTAGAGCGCGGTGTTCAGCCGCCCCGCCGCGCTCCGCCGGCTGTCCTGGCCGTCCGGGTCGTTCTGTTCCATGGCGTGTCCCCCTTCGCTCGTCGTTCGTCCGGCTAGAGGATCGGCTCGCAGCCGATCGCCTTGCCCCCGGCGGTGAGGAACTGCTGCCAGGTGGAGTCGCCGGCCGGTCCGGAGCTCCAGGTGCCGTTGAGTTCCATCCGGAAGGTGGTCGGCCGGCCCTGGCAAGTCGCCGTCATCTCGCCGGGCCGCACCCAGCGGGCCCGGCCGATCCCCGGTTCGTCCTTCGGGGTTGCCGGGGCCAGGAGCCGGGGCTCGGTGCCGATGGTGAAGGTGATCGGGGACCTCGGACTCGCGTCCGAGTGGATGAGACAGGTCCACAGCGGGTCGGTCGCGGTGGTCACGGTCTCCCGGAGGGCCGCGCCGCCGAGGCTGACGGGCGCGGTGAGCCCGGGCAGGCCGCAGACCGCGTTGCGGTCGACGTCGTGGTCCTTCCCGGCAGCGGAGAGTTGGTGCGGCGCGGGCATGGACGACGTACCGCACCCCTGTTGTGACGCGACGTGGCCGGCCGCCGACACGGCGAGTGCGGCGAGCTTCTCTGCCCCGGGCCGGTTGTCGCGGTCCGCCCTGACGGTGATCCGCTGCCCGCTGTCGCACGCCTCGGGAAGCAGCGCCCAGGCCCGGTGGTCGAAGCCCGCGCCGGACGCTCCACCGTTGGCCGAAGCGGCGAACAGCCGGGCCTCCGCGTCATTCGCGACGACGGATAGATCGCCGTTCTTGCGCAGTTCAACGGTGACGGACCGCTCGTTGCCGAAGACCCCGGAACTCACCTTCGCCGTGCAGAAGGCTGATCCGCTGTGCAGGTACCCGTTGCCGAACGCCTGATCGCTGACCTTGCCCGGCCCGAGCGCGTCGTTCAGCAGATCCGCGCTCACGGCGCCCTCGCACACACTGTTGGGACCGAAGGCGTTGGTCAGGTTGTCCACCAGGAACACCCCGGCCCCGGCCACGACCGCCGTCACCGCCACCACGGCGACCGCCGCCCGCACCCGCAGCGGCCAGGTGGTGAACCCCCGTCGGCTGAGTGCCGTGTCCAGACGCCCGCCGACGGCGCTCCCGTCGCCGGACTGATCGGCGGTGTGCTGTGTCTTCTTCATCTCAGCGCCCTCCGAGTGCGTTGCGGTACGTCTGGTTGACGCCTGTCCCGTAGCTTTCGGACACGTCGTGCAGCAGCTTCTGGGGCACACCGGCGGTCGAGTTGATCTCCGCCTGGGTGAGACCGGCCAGTCCGGCCTTCTCGACGATCATCGTCTTCAGCTGGTTCTCGCCGGAGTTGAACATCTTGGACAGGTCCGCCTGCGTCTGCTGGTCCTGCTCGCTGTTGAGCCCGTTCGCCCACTCCGAGGTACCGACGTCCACCATGCGCTGGACGAAGTCGCCCACGACCGGTACGGGAGTCAGGGGCGTGCCGATGAGGTGGTAGTTCATCTTCGCCTGCCAGTTGTTCTGGAACACGACGTCGTCGTGGTGACGGGTCATGACGTCCGACTGTGCGCCGCTGAGCGCCCCCAGGACCTGGCCGGCCTCCCGTACGTAGCCTTCGATGCCGGGGCCGGGGTGCCCAGTGCCGTCCGGCCTGAACGCCTCGGCGGGGTAGGCGTCGAGTCGCCGGGCGATCTCCTGGCTCTCGGCGTAGTGGATGGCCTTGAACGCCTCCGGGTCGTCGGACACACCTCGGATGACCCGGATGAGGCGGTCCCGGTCGATGGCCAGCCCGCTGGTCTCGGAGTGCCCGTTGACCTCCTTGCCGATGATCTCGTACGTGTCGGCCGCGTAGTCGGCGATCATGTTGCCGAACGGCCGGCGCAGTCCGACGGGGAGTTCGGTCACATGGCCGGCGGAGTCGCCGCCGAAGTGGCTGATCGTGTCGGACATGATGCGCGCCATCGCCGCATCGTGCGGGCGGACCGGCGGCTGGTTGCCGTGCGGATCGCGGCCGGTGGTGGCGGCCTCCAGGGCATCGCCGAACGCACCGCGGGAGGTGTCCTGCGCGAGCGCGTCCAGCTGGTTGTGTTCGTAGCCCTGGTTGGGCCACTGGCGGTCCTTCAGCAGGTAGGCAAGGTTCTTGTTGGCCGCGGGGTCGAGGAACTCCTTCGACGCCTCGGGGTGGCGGCTCATGGTCTGCATGAGGTCTCGCATCGGATCGCCCTGGTGGCCGGAGATGTTGCTCCAGTCCGGGCCCCACAGGTCTTCGCCCTTGAGTTTGCTGCCGCGCTCGTAGTCGACCAGGTCGGTGCCGACCTTGGTCAGGAAGCCCTTGTCGAAGCTGCCCCTCGCGTTGAGCAGTGCTGTCAGCGCCGGATAGTTGTCGTTGTAACCCGCCGCAGATGCCCCGGGGCGACGGGCGGCGGCCAGCAGGCCGTCCTCCCAGGCCTTGCCCATTCCGCCGTCGCGGGTGGCGGTGGCCAGTGCGACGGACAGGCTGCCGTAGACCTCCTGGTAGCCCTTGGCGTTGTGGTTGCCGTGCGCGAGGCCGTCGTAGACCTTGCTGTACTCCAGCAGGGCGTCCGGACCTGTCTTGCCGCCGTAGTTGAGGCCGTTGAGCAGGGTGGTGGAGAAGTCCTTCTTGTCCGCGTTGGCGGCCATGAGCGCCTGTAGCTGCTTGAGCTGGTCGTCGGAGAGGCTGCCGGCCTTGGACATCAGGTCCTTCGCCCGGTTGGCGTCGGCGACCGGGCCGGCGCCGTACGGGGCGGCGTTGAAGGCGGTGGTGCTGGTTCCTATGTCGCCCTGGAGGGCCACGGTGGCCCGCTGGTCGGCGGCGGTGGCCTTCGCGACGGCCTTGCCGAGCCGGTCCGACAGTGCCTGGGCGTTGGCCCGGATCGTGCGCTCGGCCTCGGGGTCGTTCCTCTCCTCCTTCGGGACGGTCCAGTTGACCGTCCCGTCGGCGGTGACGCTGAGGGTGGTGTCGCCCTGCGCGTCGTGCAGCGCCGCGTCGAGGTCGCGGCGGGCGGCCGCGAAGTCCTCGGCGGCGGCTTTCATGATCGCGGCGAGGGCGGTGGCGACGGCCGAGGCCTGCTTGAAGTCGCCGTCGATGCCCTGCATGGCCGTGGTCGCTGCGTCGGCGGCGTCGCCCTTCCAGCCGGCCCGCTGTGCGGTGCTGGTGAGGTCCTTGGCGACTCGGCCGTCCAGGGCGGTGAGGGCCTTGGCCACGCCGGCCCAGGCTTCGGCGGCTTCGTTCACCCCGGAGAAGTCGGCCTCGTGCAGTTCCTTGAAGGACACCATCTGTCTGTTCCCCCCGGTACCTGTCAGTTGTTCGAACGCATGTCGGCGGCGATTCCGGCCTCGTTGGCGCCGTAGAACCGCTGGGTCTTGTCGAGGTTTCCGGCGGCGTTGCCGAGCTTGTCGTGCAGGGTCTTGCACTGCTGCAGCCAGCGCTCGGTGCTGCTGGTGAGGGCGCCGCCGAAGGAGAAGCCGCGGATCCTGGTCGACGCGGTGCTCGCGTACTCGGTGAGGCTGTGCGCGCCGGGGCCCGCCTTGCCGTTGGCGTTGTCGAGGTCGGTGGCGATCTGCCGGGCTATCCCGGCCGAGGCGTTGAGCTCGTGCGGGGTGTCCAGCCGGGTGGTGCCCAGGGCGGGTGGGATGAGCGCGGGGTTGCCGTCGCCGACCGGGGCCGGAGGGGCGTACGGCGACTTCGCGGTGTATGCGGGCCCTGAGCTCGGCATCGGGTCCTTGGCCGGTGCGACCGGTCCCGTGGTGAAGTACGGGCTACCCATGTGCGAATCCTCCCCATTCGATGAAGCAGCCGCTCCCCTGCGGCAGTGAAGACCGTACAGGGACCCGCTGTCAGTACACCGACCCACCCTCCGTGGCGCCGGACGCGCGGAGAGTGGTCGCGCTCAGTGGGGCTGTGCCAAGGGGGAATTGGCGGCCCGGCGCGAGGGCGGAGGTCTTGTTACCGGCGGGTCGCTTGCCTATCATCCCGAGTGTTACAGCTTTACTGTCAAACCCGTCGGAAGGGTTCAGCAGCCAGTGGGTGACGCGAGCAGGACGCCGGGGGCCGGGGGGCCGTTGGCGGGTGTGCGGGTGGTGGAGCTCGCCGGGATCGGGCCGGGGCCGTTCGCGGCCATGCTGTTGGGGGACCTCGGGGCGGACGTGGTGCGGGTGGACCGGCCGGAGCCCTCGCCGCTCGGCACGGACCCGGCGTACGACCTCAGCAACCGCAACAAGCGCTCGGTGCTGATCGACCTGAAGTCCCCCGAGGGCCCTGCGCGGGTGCTGGACCTGGTCGAGCGGGCGGACCTGCTGATCGAGGGCTACCGGCCGGGCGTCGCGGAACGGCTCGGGGTCGGGCCCGAGGCGTGCCTGGCGCGCAACCCGGCGCTGGTGTACGGCCGGATGACCGGCTGGGGGCAGCACGGCCCCCGGGCGGCGGCCGCCGGGCACGACCTCGGGTACGCGGCGGTCGCCGGGGTGCTCGGGATGGTGGCGGCGCCGGGCGGGGCCGAGGAGCCCCCCGGCATCCCGGCCAACCTGCTGGGCGACTACGCCGGCGGCTCGCTGTACCTGGTCGTCGGCCTGCTCGCCGGACTGCACCACGCCCGGGCCACCGGCACCGGCCAGGTGGTCGACGCGGCGATCGTGGACGGCGCGGCGCACCTCGGCAGCATGCTGTGGGGCCTGCTCGCGGCCGGCCACTGGCAGGACCGCCGGGGCGTCAACCTGCTGGACGGCGGCGCGCCGTTCTACGCGGTCTACCGGGCGGCGGACGGCGGCCACCTGGCTGTCGGCGCGCTGGAGCCGCGCTTCTACGCGGAGTTCGCCCGGCTGCTGGAGCTGGGACCGGACGCGCCCGGCCAGTACGAGCTCGCCCGCTGGCCCGAACTGCGGGCCCTGATCGCCGCGCGCTTCGCCACCCGGACCAGGGCCGAGTGGGAGGCCGTCTTCGCGGGCTCCGACGCCTGCGTGGAACCGGTACTGACGATGCGTCAGGCCTCCGTGGACGCCCACCTGTCGGCGCGTGGGACGTACGTCGAGGTGGACGGCGTCACCCAGCCGGCCCCCGCCCCGCGCTTCTCCGCCACCCCGGGTGCCCTGCGCCGCCCGCCGGCCCGGCCGGGTGCGGACACCGCCGAGGTGGCCCGGGACTGGGGCGTCCCCTCTCTCGACGTCAGTACCCCATCCCCCAACGCTTCGGCAGAGCAAGGAGAGTAGCGTTGCAGCGCGAGATCTTCACCGAGCAGCACGACGACTTCCGGGCCACCGTGCGGGCCTTCCTGGCCAAGGAGGTGCTGCCGCACTACGACCGCTGGGAGAAGGCCGGCATCGTCGACCGCTCCGCCTGGCTCGCGGCCGGCCGCCAGGGCCTGCTCGGCCTCGCCGTGCCCGAGGAGTACGGCGGTGGCGGCACCCCGGACTTCCGCTACGCCGCGGTGCTGGCCGAGGAGTTCGCCCGGGCCGGTGCCTCGGGTCTGGCCATCGGCCTGCACAACGACATCATCGGCCCGTACCTCACCTCGCTCGCCACCGAGGAGCAGAAGCGCCGCTGGCTGCCCGGCTTCTGCTCGGGCGAGCTGATCACCGCGATCGCGATGACCGAGCCCGGCACCGGCTCCGACCTCCAGGGCATCCGCACCCAGGCCGTCGACCGGGGCGACCACTACCTGCTCAACGGCGCCAAGACCTTCATCTCCAACGGCATCCTCGCCGACCTGGTGATCGTGGTCGCCCGCACCACCCCCGAGGGCGGCGCGCACGGACTGAGCCTGCTGGCCGTCGAGCGCGGCACGCCCGGCTTCGAGCGCGGCCGCAACCTCGACAAGATCGGCCAGAAGGCCCAGGACACCGCCGAGTTGTACTTCGAGGACGTCCGGGTGCCGAAGGAGAACCTGATCGGTGAGCTGAACGGCGGCTTCGTCCACCTGATGCAGAACCTCGCCCAGGAGCGGCTCACCATCGCCGCTGCGGCGATCGCCGGCGCCGAGTACCTGGTCGAGATCACCACCGACTACGTCAAGCAGCGCGAGGCCTTCGGCCGTCCGCTCGCCAAGCTCCAGCACGTCCGGTTCGAGATCGCCGAACTGGCCACCGAGTGCGCCGTCACCCGTGCCTTCGTGGACCGCTGCATCACCGAGCACAACCGCTACGCGCTCACTCCGGCGGACGCCTCGATGGCCAAGTGGTGGGCCACCGAGCTGCAGAAGCGCACCGCCGACCGCTGCCTCCAACTGCACGGCGGCTACGGCTACATGAGCGAGTTCCCGGTCGCCCGGGCGTTCACCGACGGCCGCATCCAGACCATCTACGGCGGCACCACCGAGATCATGAAGGAGATCGTCGGGCGTTCCATCCTCGGCTGAGACCCTCCGTCGATCGGGTTGCCCCGCCGGCCCGTTGCCCCGCAAGCCCGTTACCCGCAAGCCCGTACCCGCAAAGCACGTTGCCCCTCAAGCTCACCGCACCGCAGACCACAGACCCACTGCTCCGAAGAACCCGCTGAAAGGCGTTCCCACCGTGACCACCGAAGCGTACGTCTACGACGCGATCCGCACCCCGCGCGGCCGGGGCAAGGCCTCCGGCTCGCTGCACGGCACCAAGCCGATCGACCTCGTCGTCGGACTGATCCACGAACTGCGCAACCGCTACCCCGGGTTGGACCCGGCCGCGATCGACGACATCGTGCTCGGCGTGGTCAGCCCGGTCGGCGACCAGGGCTCCGACATCGCCCGGATCGCCGCCATCGCGGCCGGCCTGCCCGACACCGTCGCCGGCGTTCAGGAGAACCGCTTCTGCGCCTCCGGCCTGGAAGCCGTCAACCTGGCTGCCGCCAAGGTCCGTTCCGGCTGGGAGGACCTCGTCCTGGCCGGCGGCGTGGAGTCGATGTCCCGGGTGAAGATGGCCTCCGACGGCGGCGCCTGGTTCGCCGACCCGATGACCGCGTACGAGACCAACTTCGCCCCGCAGGGCATCGGCGCCGACCTCATCGCCACCATCGAGGGCTTCTCCCGCACCGACGTGGACGCCTTCGCCGCGGAGTCCCAGGCCCGCGCCGCCAAGGCCCAGGCGGACGGCCTGTTCGACCGCTCGGTCGTCCCGGTGCGCGACCGCAACGGCCTGGTCGTGCTGGAGCGCGACGAGTTCATCCGCCCCGGCACCACGGTCGAGACCCTGGCCGGCCTCAAGCCCTCGTTCGCCGCCATCGGTGAGGCCGGCGGCTTCGACGCCGTCGCCCTCCAGAAGTACCACTGGGTCGAGGCCATCGACCACGTCCACCACGCGGGCAACTCCTCCGGCATCGTGGACGGAGCCGCGCTGGTGGCGATCGGCAACCGCGAGGTCGGCGAGCGGTACGGGCTGCGCCCGCGCGCCCGGATCGTCTCCGCCGCCGTCTCCGGCTCCGAGCCGACCATCATGCTCACCGGCCCCGCCCCGGCCACCCACAAGGCCCTCGCCAAGGCCGGTCTCACCGCCGCCGACATCGACCTGGTCGAGATCAACGAGGCCTTCGCCGCCGTCGCGCTCCGCTTCATCCGCGAACTCGGCTTCCGCCACGACCAGGTGAACGTCAACGGCGGCGCGATCGCGCTCGGCCACCCGCTCGGCGCCACCGGGGCGATGCTGCTCGGCACCGTGATCGACGAACTGGAGCGGCGCGACCTGCGCTACGGCCTGATCACCCTCTGCGTGGGCGGCGGCATGGGCATCGCCACCATCGTCGAGCGCATCTGACTCCCTCCCCGCAGATCTGGAGACCGTGAACCCATGAGCGACACCACCACCATCCGCTGGGAGCAGGACCAGGACGGCGTGGTCACCCTCGTCCTCGACGACCCCACCCAGTCCGTCAACACCATGAACGAGGCCTTCGTCGCCGACTTCGAGGCCGTCGTCGAGCGGCTGGCGGCCCTGGCCTCCCAGGAGGCCTCCCCGGACGCGCTGCGCGGCGTGGTGATCACCTCCGGCAAGAAGACCTTCTTCGCCGGGGGAGACCTGCGGATGCTCTCCGCCGCCCGCCCCGAGGACGCCGAGGCCGTCTTCGAGAAGTCCATGCGGATCAAGCGTTCGCTGCGCAGGCTGGAGACCCTCGGCAAGCCGGTCGTCGCCGCCGTCAACGGCAGCGCGCTCGGCGGCGGCCTGGAGATCGCGCTCGCCTGCCACCACCGGATCGCGCTCGACACCCCCGCCAGCCGGATCGGCCTGCCCGAGGTCACCCTCGGCCTGCTGCCGGGCGGCGGCGGTGTGGTCCGTACGGTCCGGCTGTTCGGCATCGCCGACGCCCTGCTGAAGTTCCTCGTCCAGGGCCGCCAGTACCGTCCGGCGCAGGCGCTGTCGCACGGACTGGTGCACGAACTGGTCGACACCCCCGAGGAGTTGGCCGCCCGCGCGAAGGCCTGGATCGAGGCCAACCCGAACGCCGTCCAGCCCTGGGACGTCAAGGGCTACAAGATCCCCGGCGGCACCCCGGCCACCCCGGCCTTCGCCGCCAACCTGCCCGCCTTCCCGGCCAACCTGCGCAAGCAGCTCAACGGCGCTCCCTACCCGGCCCCGCGCAACGTCCTCGCCGCCGCCGTGGAGAGCGCCCAGGTGGACGTCGACACCGCGATGGTCATCGAGGCCCGCTACTTCACCGAGCTGGCCTGCGGGCAGACCAGCACGAACATGATCCAGGCGCTGTTCTTCGACATGCAGGCGGTCAACTCCGGCGCCGGGCGGCCGAAGGGCGTCGAGAAGCGACCGGTCCGCAAGGTCGCGGTGCTCGGCGCCGGGATGATGGGCGCGGGCATCGCCTACGCCTGCGCCAAGGCCGGCATCGAGGTCGTGCTCAAGGACGTGAGCCTGGAGGCCGCCGAGCGCGGAAAGGCCTACTCCGAGGGACTGTTGAACAAGGCCGTCGGCCGCGGGCGCTCCACCGAGGCCAAGCGCGACGAACTGCTGGCCCGGATCACCCCCACCGCCGAGGCCGCCGACCTGGCCGGCTGCGACGCGGTCATCGAGGCCGTCTTCGAGAACACCGAGCTCAAGCACAAGGTGTTCCAGGAGATCGAGGGCGTCGTCGGCCCCGACGCGCTGCTCTGCTCCAACACCTCCACCTTGCCGATCGGCCTGCTCGCCGAAGGCGTCGAGCGCCAGGGCGACTTCATCGGCCTGCACTTCTTCTCGCCGGTCGACAAGATGCGGCTGGTCGAGATCATCCGCGGGCCGCAGACCGGCGACGAGGCGCTGGCCCGTGCCTTCGACCTGGTCCGGCAGATCGACAAGACCCCGATCGTGGTCAACGACTCCCGCGGCTTCTTCACCTCGCGGGTGATCGGCCAGTTCCTCAACGAGGGCGTCGCCATGGTCGGTGAGGGCGTCCACCCGGCCAGCATCGAGCAGGCCGCCGCCCAGGCCGGCTACCCCGCCAAGGTGCTCTCCCTGATGGATGAGCTCACCCTCACCCTGCCGCGCAAGATCCGCGACGAGCACCGGCGTTCGGTGGAGGCCGCCGGCGGCACCTGGACGCCGCACCCGGCGGACGCCGTGGTCGACCGGATGGTCGACGAGTTCGGCCGCCCGGGACGCAGCGGCGGCGCGGGCTTCTACGAGTACGGCGAGGACGGCAAGCGCGGGCGGCTCTGGCCGGGGCTGCTGGAGCACTTCGGCCGTTCTTCCGACGGTTCTTCCGACGGTTCCGCCGTTGGTTCTGAGGTCGGTTCTGCCGCTGAGGTTCCGTTCGAGGACCTCAAGGAGCGGATGCTGTTCAGCGAGGCGCTGGACTCGGTGCGCTGCCTGGAGGAGGGCGTGCTGACCTCCGTCGCCGATGCCAACGTCGGCTCGATCCTCGGCATCGGGTTCCCGGCCTGGACGGGTGGCGTGTTCCAGTACATCAACGGGTACGAGGGCGGACCGGCCGGCTTCGCGGCCCGCGCCCGCGAACTCGCCGCCGCGTACGGCGAGCGGTTCGCGCCGCCGGCGCTGCTGGAGCGGGTCGCGGCCGAGGGCCGGACCTTCACGGACTGAGCCGCGCTCCCGGTCGGGGTTGGTGAGGCCGCAGGCGCCGTGCGACGCGCGGCGCCTGCGGCCTGCGGCCACCGGTGTGCGGTCTGTGATGTGCGGTCCGGGGTCCGGGGTCCGGGGTCCGGGGTCCGGGGTCCGCGATCCGCGACCTCACCGGGCTTCCGCTACCGCTCCGGGCGGCCCGGCTCCTGGCTCAACTCCTCGTCCAGTTCGTCCCGCAGGGACCGCTGGAAGGCTGTGACCAGGGCCTGCGCCACCATCGGCTGGATGTGGTCCGTCAGTGCCCGCATCCGGGCCAGCTCCTCCGGCGCGGGCTCGCTCTCCCGGTACGGCTTCCACACCGTCTCGCGGAACAGCCGGTGCAACTCCCGTGCCGTCGCCCGACTGTGCTCCAACACCACCGCCCGGGCGGCCAGCAGCGTCTCCAACGGGATGGGCACGTCCAGGATCCGCACGCCCAGCGGCAGCAGCCCGGGATCCACCCGGAACACCTCCGGATCCGCCGTCCGCTCCAGCGCCCCCATCGCGGCGAGCCGTTCGACCTGCTCCTCCGTCAGCCCCCGCCCGGCCCGCCGCTCCAGCTGAGCCCTGGTGGCCTCCTCCGGGGTCTCCGGCGTCCAGGACGCCACCAGCGCACGGTGGATCGCCAGGTCCAGCGGCGTGCTGTCCTCCGGCAGCCGCGCCAGGTACCGCTCGATCGCGGCCAGCGTCAGCCCCTGCCGCTGCAACTCCTCGATCAGCTCCAGCCGGTCCAGGTGCGCCGCCCCGTACAGTCCCACCCGCCGCGGCCCCAACTCCGGTGGCGGCAGCAGGCCCTTCGTTCCGTAGAACCGCACCGTCCGCACCGTCACCCCGGCCCGGGCCGCCAGCTCGTCCACCGTCAGCCGCGGTCCGGCCCCCGCCCCGCCGTGCTCCCCCATCTGCCGCCTCCCGCGCTGGCACACTCCTGCTGTGACAGCAGCAGTGTGACAGTGCCGTCCCGGCCGGTCCACCGATGGGCGAGGGGCGGTGGGCGGTGGGCGGGCGGCGGTGCATGGTGGGCGTAGGTGTGGGCGTGGGCGTGGGCGTAGGTGTGCGCGTGCGCGTGGGCGTGCGGCCGGGGGAGGCGTACGGGTGCGGATACGCCGACGCCCCTGCCCTCCGCCGGGGCCGGCTTCCGGCGGAGGGCGGAGGGCGGAGGG
Organism: Kitasatospora sp. NPDC001132; assembly: GCF_053598415.1. Taxonomy (NCBI): domain Bacteria; kingdom Bacillati; phylum Actinomycetota; class Actinomycetes; order Kitasatosporales; family Streptomycetaceae; genus Kitasatospora; species Kitasatospora sp. NPDC001132. The sequence continues at coordinate 79,889 of NZ_JBSFKF010000022.1, forward strand.
CGTCGGGCGGGGCGTCGGGTGGAGGCGCCGGGCGGGGTCAGGCGAGGGCGGCGTGGTGGCGGCGGGTGACCTCGGGGTGGGCCCGGGTGTACCCCTTCCACTCGTTGAGGCCGAAGTCGGCGAAGAGCGGGTTGTCCGGGTCCTCGGTGGCACCGGGGGCGTGGTGGGCGTGCGGGAAGTCCAGCGGCTCGATGTGGGCATCGAGGCGGGGGTTGTAGAAGAACGGCACGGAGAAGCGCTCGCGGGCTCCGGGTGGGCTCACCACGCGGTGGCTGGTGGCCTTGAGGTAACCGTCCGTGGCCACCTCCAGCAGCTCGCCGAGGTTGACGACGAAGGCACCGTCGAGGGGCGGGACGTCGAGGAAGGTGCCGTCCGCGCGCTCGACCTGGAGGCCGCCGACGGTGTCCTGTAGCAGCAGGGTGATGAAGCCGTAGTCCTTGTGGGATCCGACGCCCTGGCCGGCGCCGTCCGGGGCGGTGCCGGGGTAGCGGACCAGCTTGAGACGCAGGTGGGGGTGGCCCGCGAAGGCCCCGTCGTAGAAGTCGGGGCGGGCGCCGATCGCGGTGAGGAGTTCGTGCAGCAGACGGCGGGCGACCTCCCCGAGGTGCTCGATCCAGCCGAGTGCGGCAGTGCGCAGCTCGGGGAGCGCCTCGGGCCACTGGTTGGGCCCCTCCAGCCACCAGTACGGGGGCTCGCCGTCGCTGGGGACGTGCGGGGGCAGCTCGGCGCCGATGTCCAGCTGGTCGCGCCAGTCCTGGCTGCCGCCGGTGCGCTCGTCGCCGGTGCGGGTGTAGCCCCGGTAGTGGGGGGAGTTGAGGTTGCTCACGGCGAGCCGGTCGGCCTCGGGGAGCGCGAAGAAGGCGCGCATGGCCCGGGTGAGCGCGGTCGTCTCCTCCGGGGTGACGCCGTGACCGACGAGCTGGAAGAAGCCGACGCCGGTGGCCGCAGTGCGGAGCTCGTCGTGCAGGCGGCGGCGGTCGTCCGGGCTGCCGTCGGCGAGCGAGAGGTCGATCACCGGGAGGGCGTCCGCCGGAGAGTTCGCCGGGGCGTCTGCAGGGGCGTCCGCCGGAGTGGAGCCGGTAGCGGTCTCGGATATGGGCGTGTACTGCTGCGTCATGTGTGACATCCGCTGGGTCTCGTCCCGGCTGGTCCCGGTGGTCGACCGGGGACGGCCGGAGCTGCGCCTGGTGCGGCGGGTGCTCCGGGGGCCGGGAGGTGGCGGCGGCCGGGCAGGGGCCGCCGGTGAGGGTGGGTGGCGCGAGGTTCAGCCGGAGCGTCGACAGGACATGGTCGTCACGCGGAGCAGGTCCACGTGGCGGCGGCGAACAAGGATGAGCACCTCACCAGCGTAATTGACCCGTTCTGCGGTGGGCGAGCCCCCTGCAGCGGAGGGCCACTCGCCACTTGTCGGTGATCTATCAAGTTGTGGGGCGGTGGGGCGACGGAGCCGGAGTGCGGCCGATTGTGACTCCCTTCGATTGGCGGACCCCTTCAGGTGGCAGGCTCCTTCGGGTAGCGGACCCCTTCGGATGGACGATCCCTTGGCGGCTCCCTTCAGGAGTTGTTGAGGTAGGCCAGGACGGCGAGGACCCGGCGGTTGTCGTCGTCGGAGGGCTGGAGGTCGAGCCGGACGAAGATCGACGCGGTGTGCTTGGCGACGGCTCGCTCGGTGATCACCAGCTGCTGGGCGATCGCCGCGTTGGACCGCCCCTCCGCCATCAGCGCCAGCACCTGCCGCTCGCGCGGGGAGAGGGTGGAGACCGGGCCGGCCGAGGAGTTGTGGGTGAGCAGCCTGGTGATCACCTCCGGATCCATCGCGGTGCCGCCCTGGGCGACCCGTCGTACGGCGTCGATGAACTGGGTGCCGTCCATCACCCGGTCCTTGAGCAGGTAGCCGATCCCGCCGGTGCTGCCGGCCAGCAACTCGCGGGCGTACAGCTGCTCCACGAACTGCGACAGCACCAACACGGGCAGGCCCGGGTGAGCCCTGCGGGCCGCCAGCGCGGCCCGCAGCCCCTCGTCCGTGAAGCCCGGTGGCAGCCGGACGTCCACCACGGCGATGTCGGGCCGGTCCGCGGCCACTGCGGCGAGCAGTTGCTCGCCGTCCTCCACCGCCGCGGTGACCTTCATGCCGTTGGCCTCCAGCAGCCGGGTCAGGCCGTCCCGGAGGAGGAAGAGGTCTTCGGCGATGACAACGCGCACGGGATCTCCAGGTTCACGATGGTCGGTCCGCCGGACGGGCTGCTGATCGCGAGCACCCCGTCGAAGGCGGCCAGGCGGCGTTCGGTTCCGCTGAGGCCGGTTCCCCGGGACGGCTCGGCGCCGCCGCGCCCGTCGTCGGTGACCGATATCCGCAGCAGCCCGTCACTGTGCCCTATCTCGATCCACACGTGCGAGGCCCCGGCGTGCTTGACCACGTTGGCCAGCAGCTCCGTCACCGCGAAGTAGGCGGCCGACTCCACCGGGGCCGGCGCCCGGCCGGACAGGCTCCCGGTGAAGCTGACCGGCAGCGGCAGGTCCAGCGCCGTCGCCTGCACCGCGTCGGCCAGGCCGCGGTCGGCGAGCACCGGGGGATGGATGCCGCGGACCAGGTCCCGCAGCTCGCCCAGCGCCTTCACCGAGGACAGCCGGGCCTCGGCCAGCAGCGGCCCGAGGGCGTCCGGGTCGTGCTTCAGCTGCTCGGCCACCGTCAGCAGCATGCCCAGCGCCACGAGCCGGGCCTGCGCCCCGTCGTGCAGGTCCCGCTCGATCCGGCGCAGCTCGGCAGCTCCGGCGTCGATGGTGTCCGCCCTGGTCCGTGCGAGATGGCTGACCTGGCGGGCGAGCTCGACCCGCCGGGACGGCCCGAGCAGGGCCCGGGCGGCCTTCTCGTGGATCCTCAGGACCGGTGGGGCGGCCCACAGGGCGGCCAGCGGGGAGATGGTCAGGCCCATCGAGTAGACGACGCCCAGGGCGAAGAACCGTTCGTTCCGGCCGAAGACCTCCAGGGCGATCGGCGCCAGCAGGACGATCACGGCGACGAGCAGCACGGTGGTGCCGGTGAGCAGCACCCAGGCGAAGTCCCGCCACGTCGCCGGGTCGGTGAGCCAGCCGCCGGCCCGCAGCCGCTGCCAGGGCCCGGCCCCGGCCGGACCGCGGTACGGCACCGGGATCGGCCGCCCGCTCCACTTCCCGACCGTCCGCCTGCTCTCCGTCGCGATCCAGCGGGCGCCGAACAGCCCGAGCACCACCAGCGAGGGCGCCATCCAGAGCGAGCCGGCCCGGCCGCCGGGGGCGGCACCGCCGTAGAGGTGCGCCGCCATCAGCGCTATCGCCCCCGGGGCGAACAGCGCGGCGCCGAGCGCCCGGCCGCCGCCCCCGGTGGCCCAGCACAGCGCCCAGAGGGCGACCGGTGCCATCGGCACCGCCAGGATCAGCGGCCCGCCCGGGTGGAAGTCCCGGGGCTCGTCCGGACCGAACAGTGCGGTGGCCAGCAGGACCGGCCCCGCCAGCAGCGCGAGGAGGCCCGTCACGGCCAGCGTCACCGCGTACCAGGCACGCACCCCGTCCGCGCAGGCCCGGCCGACCCGCAGGGCCGCCCCGTTCAGCACTCCCGCGTTCATGACGCGCCCCCTCTTCCTTCCGAGACCCCCGTCCGGAGGCCTCGAGGCCACGGCTCCGGAGCCCCCCGTGGGCCCCGGTTCCGATCTTTCGCTGGGTCAGTCTGCCCGGCCGGAGCCTCCGGCGCTCTAGGCCTGAACACCCAGTTCGGGGTGTATCTGGATACACCCCGAGGAGGCCGTCCAGACGGCTGTCGGCACCCCGCCGCCGATTCGTAGCGTGATGTTCCGTCAGCCGGCCCGGGATTCCCGGTGCCGGATCTCGAACCGTGGAGGGCCCGTGAACGCGCCGATCATCCGGATCCGCGGCGTCAGCAAGACGTACGACCGATCCGACGCCGCCCGCCCCGCCCTGGCCGGGCTCGACCTGGAGGTCAGGGCCGGCGAGGCGGTGGCCGTGCTCGGCCGATCGGGCAGCGGCAAGTCCACCCTGCTGAACCTGATCGCCGGCCTCGACCGCCCGAGCGGGGGCGAGGTGGAGGTGGACGGCGTGGCCGTGCACCGGCTCGGCGAGGCCGCGCTGGCCGAGTACCGGCGGGCGCGGATCGGCATGGTGTTCCAGTTCTTCAACCTGCTGGACGACCTGAACGCGGAGGACAACGTGATGCTCCCGGCCCAGCTGGCCGGGATGCGGCGGGAGCAGGCCCGGGCCCGGGCCGGGGAGCTGCTGGAGCGGCTGGGGGTGGCCCGGCACGCCAAGGCCTTCCCCGGCCGGCTCTCCGGCGGCGAGCGCCAACGGGTCGCGGTGGCCCGGGCGCTGATGAACCGCCCGCCGCTGCTGCTGGCCGACGAGCCCACCGGGGCGCTGGACACGGCCTCGGCCGCCGACGTCCGCGACCTGCTGCGCGCTCTCAACGCGGACGGCCAGACGATCCTGCTGGTCACCCATGACACCGCGCTCGCCGAGGACTGCGCCGACCGGACGATCGAACTGCTCGACGGCCGGCTGGTCAGGGACACGGCCGCCCTGCCAGTACCGGGCGGTGGCCGATGAGCGCGCTCGGCAAGGTGGTGCGCGCCGGGGTCGGCCGTCGGCGGGTGCAGACCCTGGTCATGGTGCTCACCACGATGATGTCGGTGACGGCGTGCATCCTCGCGCTCGGGCTGCTGGTCGCCGCCCGGGGCCCGTACCAGCGCTCCTTCGCCGACCAGCACGGCGCCCACCTCAACGTGCTGTACGACCAGGCCAAGGCGAGCCCGGCCCAGCTCGCCGCGGCGGCCCGCCTGCCGGGTGTGACGGCCTCGGCCGGCCCCTACCAGGCGGTCACCGTCCAGCCGCGTTCCGGTCCAGGCACCAGGATCCCGCCGGCCGGGAGCCCCCTGCCGCCGACGACGCTGGTCGGCCGCGGCGAGAAGGGCGCGCTGGACGATCTGCGGATCACCGAGGGCCGCTGGGTCGCAGGCCCCGGGGAGGTCGTGTTCCTGGACGGACACTCCTCGCTGGCGGTCGGCGACACCATGGAGTTCCCAGGCCTTCCGGGGCACCCGGCGCTCAAGGTCGTCGGCCTGGCGGCCTCGGTCTCCTGGAGTGCGGACGGCTGGGTCGTCCCCGAGCAGGTGCCCGGGCTGACGGCGCCCGGCACCACGCCCGCCGCCCAGTACCTCTACCGCTTCGCCCACGCCGACAGCGACGCCGAGGTGGAGGTCGACCGCGCCGCGCTCGCCGGCGCCGTCCCGGCCGGGGCGCTCGCCAAGGCCACCTCCTACCGGCCCGTTCAGGAGGAGGCGAACCGGACGGCCTCGACGTTCGTCCCGTTCGTCACGGCCTTCGGGGCGCTCGGGCTGGCCATGTCGGTGCTGATCATCGGCGTCGTGGTCAGCGGCGCCGTCAGCGCCGCCACCCGGCGGATCGGCATCCTCAAGTCCCTGGGCTTCACCCCGGCCCAGGTGGTGCGCGCCTACGTCGGCCAAGCGCTGATCCCCGCCGGAGTCGGCACGGCGCTCGGGGTGCTCCTCGGCAACCTGCTGTCCGTCCCGGTCCTCGGGCTGGCCCACAAGGCCCTGCGCGGCGGACTGCTCGGCATCCCGGTCTGGGCGGACGTCGTGGTCGCGGTGGTGGCCCTGGGGGCCGTGGCGGGCACCGCGCTGGTGCCGGCGCTGCGGGCCGGGCGGCTGTGGACGGTGGAGGCGCTCGCGGTCGGCCGGACGGCGCCGGGCGCCACCCGGGCGGCCGTCCGCGGCGCGGCCGACGGGGCCGGGGCGGCCGGCCCGCTGTCCCGGGCGCAGGACCTGATCGGCCGACTTCCGGTGCCACGGGCCCTCAGCCTCGGACTGGCCTCCCCGCTCAACCGGCCGGGCCGTTCGGCGACCACGGGTGCCGCCGTGGTGCTCGGCACGGTCGGGGTCACCCTCTGCGTGGGCCTGACGCTCTCGCTGGGCTCCCTCCAGGACGGCCTGATGGCCGGCCGCGCGGGCAAGGTGGTGGTCCAGGCCCCGATCGAGGGCTCCGCGCCGCTGGCCGACCACGTGGACGAGGCGGCCGTGGCCAAGGCCATCGACTCCCGCCCGGGCACCCGAGCCTGGTACAGCAGCGCCCCGAGCCCGGCCGCCCTGGCCGGCAACACCGGGCGCTCCGAGGTGGTCGCGCTCAGCGGAGACGCTTCCTGGAGCGGCTTCCAACTGATCTCCGGCCGTTGGTTCCAGGGCCCCGGCGAGGTCGTGGTGGCCGCCGCCTACCTGCGGGCCAACCAGGCGAAGGTCGGTGACACCGTCACCCTCACCGACCACGGACGCAGCACCCCGGCGAAGATCACCGGTGAGGTCCTGGCCACCAACGACCTGGTGTTCACGGACCGGTCCACACTGGTGCCGCTCGGCGGCGCGATCCACGCCGAGGCGCTCACCTTCCACATCGACCTCACCCCGGGCACCGACGCACAGGCCTACGCCGACGGGCTGGACGAGGTCGTGAAGCCCCTGGGCCTGGGCGCCGACCCCGGCGGGGAGCACCTCAACATCGTGGTGCTGGCGATGAACACCCTGGCGGGCACGCTCACACTGCTGCTCTCCGTGGTGGCGGGGCTCGGAGTGCTGAACACCGTGCTGCTGGACACCAGGGAACGGGTGCACGACCTCGGGGTGCTCAAGGCACTCGGGATGTCACCCCGGCAGACCGTCGGCATGGTGCTCACCTCGGTCTGTGCCAGCGGGCTGGCGGCCGGGCTGATCGGGGTCCCGCTCGGCATCCTGGTGCACCACCAGGTGATGCCCGCGATGGCCCGAGCCGCCGGAATCGGTGTGCCGGATGCCGACCTCGCCGTGTTCGACCCCTCGGTGGCGGGGCCGCTGATACTCGGCGGCCTGGTGCTGGCCCTGCTCGGAGCCGTCCTCCCGGCCACCTGGGCGGCCCGCACCAGGACGGTCACGGCGCTGCGGACGGAGTGACGGCGGGGGAGAGAGGAGAGGACACGCCCTGCGCCCGGCGTCTGCCGGGGAGCCCGGGGGAGCCCCCCGTAAGGTTCCCCGGCAGAGCCGGACCGGACCGAGCTGGACTGGACCGAGCTGGACTGGACCGAGCTGGACTGGACCGAGCTGGACTGGACCGAGCCAAGCCGGACCGGGCCAAGCCGGACCGAGTCAGGCCGGGCCGAGCCAAGCGGGATCGGACAGAGCCGTTCCCGCCCGAGCCGGACGGGCAGCCCAGCACGGCCAAGGGTCGCGCGTCGGCCCGGCCGCCCGCCAGGCCCGGCCGCCCGACCAGGCCCGGCCGCCCGACCAGGCCTGGTTCAGGACAGCCGAGTCGCCGCGTACGCCTCCATGGCGGCGCGCTGGTACGCGGCCAGGCCCGGGGCGATGGCCTCGTACGCGGCACTCCACTGCTCGTTCTCGGTGCAGGAACGGGCGATCGCCAGGTACTCCTCGGTCGGGACGGACCGGATGGCGTGCAGCAGCTGGTACTCCTCGTCGATCGTGCTCTGCACGGGCTCGGCGTCGGCCGGGTGGCCGGCCGCCATCAGCTCCGCCAGGTGGATCATGCGGGCGGTCCGCTCGCGCTGTCCGGCCTCGATCTCGGCCGGGGTCATCGCGGCCGTCGCGCGCCGGGCCGCCTCGGCGTGCTCGGGGAAGTCCCGCAGGCTCGCGTCGACGTCGTCGGGCTGGATGCCCTCGAAGAGGTTCTCGGGGCGGTTGATGGTCATGGGGGTGCCGTCCTTCCGGGCGCGTTCCAGGTCGGCGATCGTGCGGGAAACGGTGGCGGCCAGGGCGTCGAGCCGGTCGCGTTCGGCGACCAGCCGCCGACGGTGGCCCCGCAGGGCCTCCAACTCGTCCACCTGATCGCCCAGGATCCGGGCGATCTCGGTCAGCCCCACGCCCAGCGCCCGCAGTACCAGGATCTGTTGCAGCTGGAGCAACTGCCGCTCCTCGTAATAGCGGTGGCCGTTGGAGCCGATCCAGGCCGGGGGCAGCAGCCCGATCTCGTCGTAGTGCCGCAGTGTTCGGGCAGTCACTCCGGACATCCGGGCCACTTCGGCGATGGGCCAGGCCATGGTCCGCCTCCCTCGTCTCCACGTCCCACGTTCGCGTGGACCGGGGCCGGTTCTCCGGCCCTGGTCACGACAGTAGAAGCTGCCGCTGCGGCAGCTTCAAGCCCGAGGGCGCCCCGCCGCCAGCGCGCCGGCTACGCCTCGCCGAACCAGTCCAGGGACTGTCCGTGCGGCCCGGTGAAGGCGACCGGCCGTTCGTCCAGGGCGAGCACGAACAGACCGGAGCCGGCCGGTGCCGGACGGGGGAGGCGTCGGGCGACGGTCGGCAGTACCGAGACCGCCTCATTGGAGATCCAGTGCCCGGAAAGCCCGCGCATCGTCGCCGCGAACTCCTCCCGCCCCTCCGGCGGCAGGTACGAGAGCACCGCGCTGTGGAACACCACCGGAGTCGCCCCTGCCGGGGCCTGCGCCACCAACTCCCGTACCGTCGCGTTGAGATCGCCGCGCACCAGCAACGGCGGTTCGGACCGGGCGACCCGGACGGCGCCGCGGAGCCGGTCCAACCGGTGGGTCTGCTCGGGCCAGACCAGTGATTCCAGCCAGCGCATGTCCTCCTCGGCCCGCACGTCCAGCGGATTGAGGTCGATCCCGGCCCGCCAGACCACCTCGGGCAGCCGCTCCCGCGGGGAGCCGGGGAACGGCACCAGCCCGGTCACCGCGCAGTCCAGCGTCACCGGGCTCGCCGCCGCGCCGAACTCGGCGCCGAACTCGGCGTCGAACTCGGCGACGGTGGCGCCGGCGCCAAGCCTGACTCCCTTCCCCGCCCCGGCCAGGAAGCGGTACCGGTACCGATACCGGTCCGGGTACAGGCAGAGCCCCGCCGAGGCGCCCACCTCGATCAGGGCGAGCGGTTGCGGCAGCGCGGCCAGCAGCGGCAGCAGGGTGGCGCAACGGCCCGCCTCGTTGGTCTGCGTCCGCCGCTCCAGCATCGTCGCCGAGACCTCGGCCCAGTGCTCCGCCACCCAGCGGCGGAAGGCCGGCCAGCCGTCCGTCACCGGCCCACCCAGGTGCCGTACCGCGCCGAACAGCAGGTTCGGCTGCCGCTTCGCGGCCGGAAGCCCGTCGAGCAGCGCACACAACTGCCCGTCTCCGGCGACGCGTTCGGCCAGCTCCTGGTAGACCGGCGAGTTGCCGCGCGCCTCCCGCTCCGCGAATTCCCGGTAGAGGTCCCCCGTACCGCTGCGCATCCCCCACACGTCCTTCCGACGTCTTCTCGAGTGATCGAATCGGCCCAGACTACGCCCGGGCCGACGCGCCACCCTCCGCCCGGAACCGACCCAGAACCGACCCGGAACCGGCTCAAGGCCGCGCCGACGGAAGGCCGCGCCGACCGACCCGCTCAGCCGAGCAGACCGCCCATGTGCCCGTCCTCGGCGAGCAGCCGCCACGAGCATCCGGGCGAGGCGAACGCCTCGGGGTCGACGGCCTCCACCAGCCCGTCCACCACCGCGCTCAGCAGCGCCTGCGGATCGAACACCGCCCAGGTCTGCCGGGCCCGGCCGTACTCCCAGCGGTCCCACTCGGCGCGCAGCCGCTCGTACGTCCAGAGGGAGTAGAGCAGGGCGGTGAGGTCACGGTTCAAGTAGGCCTCGGGGTGGCCGTCGTCGTACCAATCCGGCAGCTCCAGTCGGCCGGTGGCGCCGTCCAGGGCGATCGTCAGATCGGTCGGCCAGTCCCCGAGGGCGAGGAACTCCCGCTGGTACGGGCGCTCCTCCTCGCCGTCGAAGTACTCGGGATACGCCTCGCCCATGGTGACCAGCGGCTCCTCGCACACCCCGAACATGGCTCCGCCCAGCGGCAGGCCGACCTCGGTCAGCAGCCGTCGGGTCGGCCCGTGCACCAGGGCGGCGGGCAGTTCCTCGGGCCGGAAGAGGTGTACCCGGCCGGGGCCGCCGTCCTGGTCAGTCAGCGCCGCCAGCTCCGACACCAGCTCCAGGGCCACCTCGTACGCGGGGCCGCCCGGGCCGCCCGGCAGCGCACCCCAGCCCAACGCCCGCACCAGCAGCGCGGTGCCCCAGTGCGGGGGTGGGGCGGAGCCGTCGCCGAACAGCCCGGGGTCGATCTCCCGCATCCGTCGCTCGGCTTCCGTCAGCACCTCGGCCATCACGGTCGGGCCGCGCCGCCCGTCCAGTGCCTCCGGGCGCCGGGCCGCCTCGGCCACCGCGTCCACCTCGCGCACCAGGCCCGCCAGCGCGGCGACGCCGGAGGCCAACAGGTCCCGCCGTGGGCCGCCGTTGTCCAGGAACACCTCACCGGTCACCCCGTCCAGCAGCACCAGGCTGCCGCCGGCGGCGAACGGTGTGGAGTACGCCGTCTCCCCGAGGACGAACAGCCGCTCCGTCTCCGCGGGGACCGCCGTCGGCTCCCCGTCCCCGAGCACCTCGAAGTCCAGGAACGCCCCGGTCTCCGGCAGCCCCTCCCGCGCCAGGAACTCCCGACTCCCCGCGTGCACAACCCCAGCCGGAAGCTCCACCACCCGCTGACACCCCACGTGCCCCACCTCTCCCGGCCCACCCCGTGATCCCCAGACCCTAGCGGCCCGCCCCGACAGCACTCGGGCACTCGCCGAGCGGGGCAGCCGGTGGGAGCCGACCGGTTGCTGCGGCGCCGGGCCCTTTGCGGCGGCTCAGACCCTCCTCGCCGCACCCTCGCCGAACCTCGCCGAACCCCGCCTCACCCCCGCCCCCCTTCCTCCTCAGCCGAGGCCGCCGGCCTCCCGGGCGGCCTGCTCCACGCGGTCGTGGTGGGCCCGCCACCAGTCGGCGTCGCCGGGGGCGGTGTTGGCGCCGTCGGAGCGCTGGCCGGTGGCGCCGTCCACGAGTTCGCGGACCAGGTCGGCGTGGCCGACGTGACGGTGGGTCTCGGCGATCATGTGGACGAGCACCCGGTGGAGGGTCTGCTCGTGGCGGGCACCGAACGGCACCTTGCCGACGGCGTCCAGCGGCAGGGCCTCGATGATGGCGTCGGAGTGGGCCCAGACCCGTCGGTAGCGTCCGACGACCTCCTCGGTGCTCTCGTCCGCCCGCGCCCACATGTCGCCGTTGGGTTCGGTCTGTCCGGTGATCCACACGGGGGCCGGTTCGGGGAAGGGGCGGCCGAAGGTGTCGCCGAAGTACAGCGCCTCGGCGCCGGTGACGTGCTTGACCAGGCCCAGCAGGTTGGTCCCGGTGGGGGTGAGCGGGCGGCGCAGGTCGTACTCGGAGAGGCCTTCGAGCTTCCAGAGCAGGGCGTCGCGGGCATCCTGGATGTAGATCCGGAGATCGTTCTTGTCGTCGGTCGAAGTCATGGGACCAGTCTGTTGGCCGCAGGATGCCTGTCCATCGGGTTTCCCGTCCCGCCCGGTCCCGGCCGGCCATGGCCGTCCCGCTGGTTCCGGCCGGCTGGGACCGAGCGTCAACACGTGTCATGGTCAAGACTGTTCACCGAAAGTCAGGCCCCTTCGAAGGAGCGGCGATGACCGACGAGGCCTGGTCCTGGGACGAGACGCTGTTCGCCGGAACGGCCGCCCACTACACCCGCGGCAGGCTCCCGTACGCCCCCGGACTGGCGGAGGCGTTGGGCGAGGAACTGGGGCTCGACGGGCGGGGACGGCTGCTCGACGTGGGGTGCGGGCCGGGCACGCTGGCGTTGGGCCTGGCGCACCTGTTCGGTGAGGTCGTCGGGGTGGACCCGGACGCCGGGATGATCGCCGAGGCGCGCCGGGTGGGCGCCGCGGAGCCCAAGGCCACCTGGGTGCGGGCCCGGGCCGAGGAACTTCCGTCGGGGCTCGGCACCTTCACACTGGCGGTCTTCGGCCAGTCCTTCCACTGGATGGACCGCGACCTGGTGGCGGCGACCGTACGGCGCATGCTGCGGCCCGGCGGCGCCCTGGCGCACATCTCGGACCTGAAGGGCGAACCGCGTCCCACCGAGGGGCTGCCGCACCCGCCGGTCCCGTACGCCGCGATCGGGGAGCTGGTCCGGCACTACCTCGGCCCGGTCCGCCGCGCCGGGCAGGGGCTGCTGCCGCACGGCACGCCGGGCGACGAGGCCGCCGTCCTCGCCCGGGCGGGCTTCACCGGTCCGCGGCGGATCGTCGTCCCGGGCGGGCGGCCGCTGGAGCGCACGGCCGACGACGCGGTCGCGGGCGTCCTCGCGCTCTCCTACTCGGCCCCGCACCTGTTCGCCGAGCGCCGTCCGGACTTCGAGTCGGACCTCCGTCGACTCCTCGCCCTGACCTCGCCGTCGGGGCTCTTCTCGGAGCGGCAGCCGAGCAGCGAGGTGTTCGTCTGGCGCACAGCGGACGGGCGTTGACCATCAGGGAGGCGCGGACGGGCCCTGCCGGTCAGCGGACCACGTCGAAGACCTGCTTCTGGAGGCCGTTCCCGTACACCTGGTGCTCGACCAGCTTCAGCTTCTGGGCGTCCTTGTCCGTCGTGCTGAACATGCGCTTGCCGGCGCCGAGCAGCAGCGGGAAGACGAGCAGGTGGTAGCGGTCGATCAGGCCGGCGTCGGAGAGGGCGCGGTTCAGGGCGGCGCTGCCGTGGAGGATGATCGGGCCGCCCTCGGTCTCCTTCAGCGCGGCGACCTCGTCGAGCGAGCGCAGGATGGTGGTCTCGCCCCAGTTCGACACCAGGTCGTCCTCGGTGAGGGTGGTGGAGACGACGTACTTCGGCAGCGTCTTGTAGCGGGCGAACTCCGCCATGTCCGGCCACACCGGGCTGAACGCCTGGTAGCTGACCCGGCCGAGCAGCATCGCGGTGGCCTCCTCCTGTTCCCGCCCCTTGATCTCGAACGCCTCGGGGAGGAACTCGATGTCCTTGAAGGTCCAGCCGGAGTTCCGGTAGCCGGGTTCGCCGCCGGGGCCCTCGACCACGCCGTCGAGCGAGATGAAGGCGGTGCTGATCAGGGTGCGCATGAGTGGTTCCTCGGTTCTTTTGCGGGTCTGGGTCTGAGTCTGAGTCTGGGTAGGGATCGGGTCTGTCGGCCCGAAGGCCCGAAGGGGCAGGTCAGGCGAGGGCCTCGGCCAGCCACTGCTGCCAGGCGGCCTCGGCCTCGGCCCCGTCAGGAAGCGGGCCGAAGAGGTGGTGGAACAGCAGCACCAGGCCGGAGCCGTGGTGGAAGGTGTAGAGCCCGTCGGCGGTGCGGACCTCGACGCGTTCGTAGTCCGCCCAGACCTGCGAGTTCGACGAGGCCGTGCCGCTCCAGTTCCTTCAGGTGGTAGTTGACCTTCTGCCGGGGCAGTCCCAGTCGGGCGGCCAGCATGGCGGCCGAGGCGGGCTCGGTCAGGGCGGCGAGGAGGCGTGACCGCATCGGGTCCAGCGAGGCCTCGGCCGCGGCGGGTTCTTCGATCACGGCGACTTCCAGCACCGTTCCAGCTTCCATCCGACAAAAATTTGTCAAGGAAAAAACACTTGTCGGTAGTCCGGTCGGGCGAGCGCCGTCACCCGCCCGGCGCCGTCACCCGACGGCGCAACGGCGCCGACGTACCTCCGGACCCGTCCTCCCGGTGCTCGCCCTCGCCTTGGCCGGCGACGGTCAGCCTGCACTGGCCGTCCCCGCAGGAGCGCTGGAGGCGGCCCCGCGAGATCGTCTGCATCAGGCCGATCGTCCAGCAGGTCGGGCAGCCGCGCAGGGCGAACAGGCCGACCGGCAGGAGGGTCAGGGCGACCGGCCCGACCACCGGGATGACGGCGACCGAGCCGACCAGCGCACCGAAACCCACCACGCCGCGCACGACGTGCTCGAGCAGGGACCTGCTCGCGAAGTCGGGGCCGTCGGGTCCGGCATCGGACCCGTGCTTCGTCCCATCCTTCGTCTTGCCCGTCGTTCCAGTCATCGTTGCCTCCATCCGGATTCAGGTGGTGGCCCGCAGGGCCTGTTGGACCGCCGTACGGGCCCGGTGCAGGCGCGACTTCATCGCCGCCGTGCTGAGGCCCAGTGCGTCGGCGACCGCGCGGCCGCTGTGGCCCTGGATGTCCCGCATGATCAGCACGCGGCGCTGGTCCGGGGGCAGGGCGGCGATAGCGGCCGCCACCGTGCCCGCCTCCAGGCTCTGCAGAACCTGGTCCTCGGCCGAGGGCGCGGGGGTGTCCTGCCGCAACGGCACGCTGCGGTCCCGCAGGTGGGCGCGTGCGCGTCGGAGGCACTCGTTGCGGACGATGCGGAACATCCACGACGCCAGGGCGCCGGAGGCCCGCAGCATCCCGATCTTGCGGTACAGGATGATCAGGGCCTCCTGTGCCGCGTCCTCCGCGTCCTCCGGGGTGGCGCAGAGGGAGCGGGCGAATCGCTGCACGTTGGGGTGCGAGCCCGACACCAGTGCGGTGATCGAGTCGACGTCGCCACCCTGCGCGGCCGCGATCAGCCGTGCGCCGGGCCAGGTCGATTCAGCCACGTCCGGCTCGCCTGCGCTTCACGACCACCATGCAGGTGCAGAGCAGCACCAGGGCGACGGCGATGCCGATTCCGATGATCATCACTACCTCCGGATCCCGTGCCGGACGTTCGTCGGCACGGTCTATAAGAGGTGCGCGCCCCCTCGAAGGATTCGGCCGTGCGGCGGAAAAGTCGCCCGCGTTCCCGGTGGATCGCCGTCGGCCGTGCCCGGCAGCGGCCTGGGGCCAAGCCCACCGACCTACGGCCAGGCCACAGTGGGGCCGGTTGCGGAGAGTGACAGGTGGGGTGACCTGGGCGGACTTGAATCTTTGCGAACGAATGTTCGATCCTGGGGTTGTGCCCGTTTTCGAATCTGTTTTCGAATCCACCGCTGAGCAGCCCGCCCGCCCCGTGCTCCGCCCGGTGGCGTCCCCGGCTGCCGTGCCGGGGAAGCCGGGGGAGCAGGGGGAGCGAGAGGAGCGGGGGACGCCGGGTACCTGGCAGACGGCGGTGGGGGCCCGGGGGCTGGTGCCGGTGCCTTCCGCGCTGCGGGAGGTGCTGCCCGACGCCGGGCTGCGCCGGGGGACGGCGGTGTCGGTGGCGGGCGGGGACACCGGGCTGCTGCTGGCGCTGGCCGCCGGGGTGAAGGAGACCGAGGGCGGCTGGGCCGCGGCGGTCGGACTGCCGGACCTGGGGTTGGCCGCCGCCGAGGGGTACGGGCTGGACCTGCGACGGCTGTTGGTCGTGGACGACCCGGGGGCGCACTGGGCCGAGGTGGTCTCGGTGCTGGCCGGCGCGGTCGAGCTGATCATGCTGCGCCCGGACGGGCCGGTGCCGCCGAAGCTGGCCGCCCGGCTGGCGGCGGTGCTGCGGCGCAGCGGCTGCGTGCTGCTGGTCGCCGGCCCATGGCCGGGCGCGGCACTGCGGCTGGGGGTGCGCTCGGGGCGCTGGTTCGGGCTGGGCGACGGCCACGGGCAGCTCGTCGGCCGACAGGTGGAGGTGGTGGCCGAGGGCCGCGGCTCGGCGGTGCACGGCCGGACGGCCCGGCTCTGGCTGCCGGACGAGCACGGCGCGGTGCGCCCGCTCCAGGAGCAGCCGCTCCGGGAACAGCCACAACCGGCGGCAATCCCGGCGATCCCGGTGATACCGGCGGCGGAGCCGTTGGCCCCCCGCGTGGCGGCGGTGGTCTGAGATGGCGGACGACAGAACCCCCCGGGTGCTGGTGGTCTGGTGCCCGGACTGGCCGGTGGTGGCCCTCACCGGCGACGACCCGGTCGCGGTGACCGAGGGCGGGCGGATCCTCGCCTGCTCGGCGGGCGCCCGGGAGGCCGGGGTGCGGCAGGGGCAGCGGCTCAAGCTGGCTCAGCGGCTCTGCCCGTCGCTGGAACTGCGCGACCGCGACCCGGAGGCGGAGACCCGCCGCTTCGAGCCGGTGGTCGCGGCGGTGGAGGCGTTCACGCCCCGGGTGGAGGTGATCCGCCCGGGCCTGTGTGCGATCCCGGTGAAGGGCCCGGGCCGCTACTTCGGCGGTGAGGAGGCGCTGGCCGCCAAGGTCGGCAGAGCGGTGGCGGACGCCCTCGGGCAGCCGCTCGTCCCGGACGCCGTCCCGGGTGCGGTGGCCGTCCCGGTTGCGGCGCCCGTCGAAGCCCGGCCCGTCGAAGCCCGATCCGTCGAGGCCCGGTCGGCAACCGCTCCGCAGGCCCAGGTCGGCGTCGCCGACGGCCTGTTCGCCGCCGTGCTCGCCGCCCGGGCCGGGGTGCTGGTCCCGGCCGGCCGGACGGCGGAGTTCCTCGCCCCGTACCCGGTGAGCGCGCTGGGTGACGAGGCGCTGGCCGAGTTGCTCGGGCGGCTCGGCCTGCCCACCGTCGGGGCCTTCGCCGCGCTGCCGGCCGAGTCGGTCGCGGACCGCTTCGGCCCCTCCGGGACGGTCGCGCACCGGCTGGCCCGAGGCTTGCAGCCGCGCCCGCTGGTGCCGCGCGAGGAGGAGCCGGACCTCGCCGTCGAGCAGCGCTTCGACCCGCCGGAGCTGCTGGCCGAGCCGCTGGTGTTCGTCGCCCGCACGCTGGCCGAGCAGCTGCACCAGCGGCTCGCCGGGGCCGGGCTGACCTGCCGCCGGGTGGCCGTCGAGGTGGCCTGCGCGGACGGCCGGACGGCCTCCCGGCTGTGGGGGCACGAGGGCCGGCTGTCCGCGACGGCGCTGGCCGAGCGGGTCCGCTGGCAGCTCCAGGCCTGGCAGGGCGCGGGCACCTTCGCGGGCACCTCCGAGGGCGCCTCCGCGCGCAACGACCAGAGCAGTGACCCGAGCAGCGACCCGAGCAGCGCCCGGGGCAGCGATCCGAGCAGCGCCCCGGACGGCCAGGTCGGCTTCACCCTGCTCCGGCTGGCCCCCGACGGCCTCTCCCCGGACCAGGGCCGCCAGCTCGCGCTGTGGGGCCAAGCCGTCGCGGACGACCGGGTGGAGCGCGCGGTCGCCAGGGTGCAGGCGGTGCTCGGGCACGCCGGGCTGCGCCGGATCGAGCCGGCCGGCGGGCGGGGCCCGGGCGAGCAGGTGGTCAAGGTGCCGTGGGGCGAGCCGTACGAGGCGGCGGTGCCGGCCGACGCGCCCTGGCCGGGGCGGCTGCCGGAGGTGTGGCCCGCCGTGGTGCTGCGGGAGCCGGCGTCGGTGCGGGTGCTGGACGGGGCCGGGCGGCCGGTCACGGTGGACGGCCGGGCGGGGGTGTCGGCCCGGCCGGCCCTGGTCGTGGTCCGGGGCCGGGAGGAGCGGGTGGACGGCTGGACCGGGCCATGGCCGGCGGTCGAGTACTGGTGGGACCAGTCGCTGGCCCGGCGCCGGGCGCGGTTCCAGGTCGTGGTGGGCGGCGGCCGGGCGCTGCTGCTCACCGTGGAGGGGGGTGCCTGGTACCTGGAAGCCGGCTACGACTAGCGGCTCCGGAACCCAGTGGGAGGGGGGAGCAGGACGAGTACGAGAACGACGAAGGCGACCCCGATGGGCTTCACCAGCCACCCCACCGTTCCCTGGAGCGAGCTGCACCGCAGACTGACCGGTGCCGCGCCGGACCGTACGGTCGTCCCGCTGCGCCGCACCCGTCCCGTTCCCGAGGAGCCCCCGACCCCGGGCCCCGGCCCCGAACCCGGCCCCGAACCCTGGGCCGAGCTGCACGTCCACTCCGCCTTCAGCTTCCTGGACGGCGCCAGCGATCCGGAGGACCTGGTCGCGGAGGCGGTCCGGCTGGGCGTGGAGACCCTCGCGATCACCGACCACGACGGCCTGTACGGCGCCGTCCGGCTCGCCGGGGCGGCCCGGGGCACGGGCCTGGCCACCGCGTTCGGCGCCGAACTGACGATCCGTCACGAAAGTTCGACGGAACACCTGTTGGTCCTCGCCCGTGACCCGGCCGGCTACCGCCGCCTCTCCGCCGCGATCGCCGCCGCCCAGCTGGCCGGCGGCGCCAAGGGCAACCCGGTGTACGACCTCGAGGCGCTCGCCGGGGCGCACGACGGTCACTGGGCGGTGCTCACCGGCTGCCGCCTCGGCCGGGTCCCCGCCGCGCTGGCCGACCCGCCCGCCGACCCGGGCACCCGCCCGAGCGCCCACCGGAACGCCACCCCACCCGCCACCCGGAGCGAGGCCGAGCACCGACTCCGCACCCTCACCGAGGCGTTCGGCCGCGAGAACGTCCACGTCGAGCTGATCGACCAGTGGCTGCCCGGCGACGACCGGCGCAACGACGCCCTCGCCGCCCTCGCGGCGAAGGCGGGTCTCCCCGTCGTCGCCTCCACCAACGCCCACCACGCCGGCCCCGCCCAGGGCCGACTCGCGCAGAGCCTCGCCGCGCTGCACGGGCGCCGCACCCTCCAGGACGCGGTCGGCTGGACCCGGGCGGCCGGCACCGCGCACCTGCGCTCGGGCCGCGAGATGGCCGGCCGGCTGGCCCGTTTCCCCGGAGTGCAGCGGGCCACCGTCGAACTCGGCCGGGCCTGCGCCTTCGACTTCGCCCGGCTGGACCCGGAGCTGCCCGGCTTCCCCGTCCCCGCGGGCGAGACCGAGATCAGCCACCTGCGGGCCCTGGTCGCGGCCGGCGGCCCGGCCCGGTTCGGCCCCGGCAACGCCGCCGCCCGCCGCCAGCTCGCCAAGGAACTGGACGTGATCGAGGACCTCGACCTGGCCGGCTACTTCCTGATCGTGCACGACATCGTGGACTTCTGCCGGAGCCGGGACATCTGGTGCCAGGGCCGCGGCTCGGCCGCCAACTCGGCGGTCTGCTACGCCCTCGGGATCACCGCCGTCGACCCGATCCACTACAAGCTGCTGTTCGAACGCTTCCTCTCCACCGCCCGGGACGGGCCGCCCGACATCGACCTGGACATCGAGAACCGCCGCCGCGAGGAGGTCATCCAGTACGTCTACGGCCGCTACGGGCGCGAGCACGCCGCCCAGGTCGCCAACGTGATCACCTACCGGCCCCGGCTGGCGATCCGCGACGCCGCCCGGGTGCTCGGCTACCCGCAGGGGCAGGTGGACGCGTTCAGCCGGCAGACCGACTTCCGCTCCGCCCCCGGCGCGGACGCCGTCATCCCCGCCGACGTGCTCCAGCTCGCCACCCAGCTCCACGGCCTGCCCCGCCACCTGGGCATCCACTCGGGCGGCATGGTGCTCACCCGGGAGCCGATCGGCGAGATCTGTCCCACCGAGTGGGCCCGGATGCCCGGGCGCTCCGTGCTCCAGTGGGACAAGGAGTCCACCGCCGGCGCCGGGCTGGTGAAGATCGACCTGCTCGGCCTCGGCATGCTCGCGGCCCTGCACGACGCCTGCGACCTGGTCGCGGAGCACCACGGCCTGCGCTACGACCTGGCCACCATCCCGGACGACGACAAGGGCGTGTACGCGATGCTGCGCCGGGCCGACACCGTCGGGGTGTTCCAGGTCGAGTCCAGGGCGCAGATGGCGACCCTGCCCCGGCTCAAGCCGGACCACTTCTACGACCTGGTGGTCGAGGTCGCGCTGATCCGACCCGGCCCGATCCAGGGCGGATCCGTCCACCCGTACCTGCGCCGCCGCGCCGGGGCCGAGCCGCCCGGCTGCCCGCACCCGCTGATGGAGAACGCGCTCGGCAAGACCCTGGGGGTGCCGCTGTTCCAGGAGCAGATGATGCAACTCGCCATCGACTGCGCCGGGTTCACCCCCGCGGAGGCCGACCGGCTGCGCCAGGCGATGGGCGCCAAGCGCTCGCACGAGCGGGTCGCCCGGCTGCGCGAGCGGCTGCTGGGCGGGATGGCCGAGCGCGGCATCCCGCCCGAGGTGGCCGAGGACGTCTACGGCAAGATCGAGGCCTTCTCCAACTACGGCTTCCCGGAGAGCCACGCGATCAGCTTCGCCTACCTGGTGTACGCCAGCGCCTGGCTCAAGTACCACTTCCCTGCGGCCTTCACCTGCGCCCTGCTGGCCAACCAGCCGATGGGCTTCTACTCGCCGCTCAGCCTGGTCACGGACGTCCGGCGGCACGGCGTGCGGGTGCGCGGGGTGGACGTCAACGCCAGCGGGGCGCGGCCCTCCCTGGAGCCGTACCGGGGGCCGACCCCCAAGCCGCCGCTGACCGCAGGGCGCCCGCAGCCGGCGATCCGGCTCGGCCTGGAGACGGTGCGCGGCATCGGCACCCCGCAGGCCGAGGCGATCGTGGCCGGGCAGCCGTACGCCGACCTGGAGGACTTCGCCCGCCGCACCGGTCTGCCGGGGCCCGTCCTGGAGGCGCTGGCGACGGCCGGGGCCTTCGACTGCTTCGGACTGACGCGACGTCAGGCGCTTTGGGCGGCAGGGGCGTTCGCCGGAATCTCGGCCGAGCTGATCCCCGGCGCCACCCCCGGCACCGAGGCGCCGGAGCTGCCCGGCATGAGCCCGGTCGAAGAGACCATCGCCGACCTGTGGGCCACCGGCACCTCCGCCACCAGCCATCCACTCCAGCACCTGCGCGCCCAGCTGGAGCGCGGCGGAGCCCTCTCCGCCGACCGGCTCCCGGACGTGCCGCCGGGGACGGCCGTGGTGGTCGGCGGCCTGGTCACCCACCGGCAGCGGCCGCCGACGGCCGGCGGGGTGCTCTTCCTCAGCCTGGAGGACGAGACCGGGCTGATCAACGTGATCTGCAACCGTCCGGTCTGGGAGTCCCAGCGCCGCACCGCCCTGGACCGGGCCGGGCTGCTGGTCCACGGGCACATCGAGCGCGACCGGGGCGCCACCAACCTGATCGCCACCCGGCTCACCCCGCTGCGGATCGGCCTGTGAGCGGCTCCCCGTTCCGGAGGACGGGCCGCTCGGCGAGGCCGGGCGGCGGGAAGGCGCCGTCCGTGCGGCGGGCGGGCGTTGTCCGTGCGGTGGGCGGGCGTTGTCCGTGCGGTGCGTCAGAGCGTCAGACCGGGTAGCCGATCTCCGCGAGGTCCTCGGCGAGCTCCTCCAGGTCGGTGTCCGGGTTGAGCGCCGCCACCACGGCCGGGGTGAGCGGGCGCAGCGCCAGGACGTGCCCGATCGCGGCCGGGTCCAGCTCGTGCTCCGGCTCGAAGTACTCCTCGGCCCACGCCAGGTAGGCCTCCGCGGAACCGTCCAGCAGCAGCTCGAAGAGGCCCTCCGCGCCCCGCTCGGCGGCCGCGCCGCGCCAGGCGGCGTCCTGCGGCGCGCGCCAGAAGCAGACCGTCACGACCGGCCCGTCCTCGTCCTGGAAGGCGGGCTCCTCGGCGAAGCGGCGGAACTCCTCGGGGACGGCCGCGAGCAGCTCCGGACTGTTCGCGGCCCCGTGGCCGAAGCCCCGCCCGTAGACGCCGGCGGGGGAGAACACCATGAACCAGTCGGACCCCTCGCCGTCGCGCATCGAGGCCATCTCCTCGCCCTCGCCCCAGGCGGAGTCGAAGGAGTAGTACCGCGCCGCCCAGTCGTCCGGGCAGATGATCGCGTCGAGCATGGCCGGCGCGCGGCAGCGGTCGCGCAGGTCGGGGATGGCGGGCAGGCGGCTGAGCAGGTCGTTCATGCCCACCATTCAATCCCGGGGGCCGACAACGGATCCCCGGGGCCCGGTGCGTGTCCCCTCGCGGCCCGCGCCCCCCGGTGCGCGCCGTACATCCTGCGTCCAGGCGCCCGCCCTACGCCCCGGGCGGTCGACCCTTGCCCGGCGCCCCGGCGAAGGCCTGGGCGATCGGGAGCCAAGCGGTCGCGACCGGCCCGGTGGCGGTGAGGGCGAGGTCGTCCCGGTGGCGGCGCTGGGTCACCAGCAGGCAGAAGTCCAGGGCCGGCCCGGCCACCACGTCCTGCGCCCCGGCCGGGCCGATGGACCAGGTGCCGCCGTCGGGCGCGGCCAGTTCGAGCCGGACCGGGCGCTCGGGCGCGGGCAGCCCGTGCAGGGTGAATGCGAAGCCCAGGGTGCGCAGCCCCAGGTGGGCGATGTGCCGCAGCCGGTCGGTGGGCTCGCGGGTGGCGCCGAGCGCGTCCGCGACGTCCTGGCCGTGCGCCCAGGTCTCCATCAGCCGCGCGGTCGCCATCGAGGCGGGTTTCATCGGCGGGCCGAACCAGGGCAGCCGGACGTCGGCCGGGGCCGCGCCGAGCGTGGCCAGCACCTCCGCCCGCCCGGCCCGCCAGCGGGCGAGCAGCGCCGCGGGCTCGGCGGCCGCTCCGGCGCGGGCGCCCTCCTCGACCGGGTCGGCGCCGGCCGCCGACAGCTCGGCGAACCGCCCGCCGAGCGAGGCGCCGAAGCCCTCCGGATCGCGTGCGGCCAGCGCCGTCCAGTCGTCCGTCCAGGCCAGGTGGGCGATCTGGTGGGCCACCGTCCAGCCCTCGGCGGGCGTCGGGCGGGCCCAGCCCGCGGCCGGCAGTCCGGCGACCAGGTCGTCCAGCACCGCGCTCTCGGTTCGCAGGTCCGCCAGCAGACCGCCCAGGACGTCGTCCGGGGCCTTCGGCTCGGTCATCGGTTCCCCTTCCGGTCAAGGCGGTTGCCGCCGGTGGCCAGCACCCGCTTCCGCAGGTGTTCACCACCCGCCGGTAGCGTCCGCGCGCACCCTACGCCCGGGCAGCCGCCGGCGTCCGCGACTCCACGAAACACGCATGTCAGGACTCTCGCCACCGGCCCCACCGCGTGTGACAATTCCGCGATGACCAGGGCTGCGGACCCCCGCCTTGCGCAACCCCTCGACGACGCTGCGCAACCCGACGATCCCCAACTCGCCGCGCGCGCCGCCGAGCTGGTGCGCGAGGCCGTGCTCGGCGACCTCGCCCGCCGGGTGGTGGCGGAGTGCGGCGTCGACGTCGGCCTGGTCGGCGTGCCCGAGCCGCTGCCCGGCAGCCGCCCCGACGCCGAGGGCATGGTGCTGCGGCACTGGGCCGGCACCCGGGCCGACCTGCTGCACGACATACCCGTCCCGGCCGGACTCGGCCTCGGCGGCCGGGCGCTCGCCGAGCGCGCACCCACCTGGGTGCCCGACTACCGTGCGGCGACGAACATTTCGCACCACTACGACGCGGCCGTGGCCGCCGACGACCTGTACGCGATGCTCACCGTCCCGCTGATGGACGGCGGCACCGTGCACGGCGTGGTGTACGCCTCGCTGCGCACCGTCGTCCCGTTCGGGGACGTGCGGATCTCCGCGGTCGGCACGCTGGCGAAAGCGGCGGCCCGGGCGCTCGCCGGAGCCGCCGCCTGGAACCGCGAGCGGCCCCGGAAGCCCTCCACCGTACCGCCGTTGACCCCGCGCGAGCACGAGGTGCTGCGCTGGGCGGCGACCGGCCGGACCAACCCGGAGATCGCCGCCCGGCTGGGCCTGACCTGCAACACGGTGACGGGCTACCTCAAGTCCGCGATGCACAAGCTCGGGGTCCGCAATCGGACCGAACTCGCCCTAGCGGCGCGGGAGTCGGGGCTCGTCAGTTGACCTGGCGGTCCCGCCCGGACCAATACGGCTCGCGCAGCCGGAACTTCTGCAGCTTCCCGGTGGCGGTGCGCGGCAGGGAGTCCCGGAACTCCACCGTGGTGGGCGACTTGTAGCCCGCCAGCCGCTGCTTGCAGTGCGCGATCAACTCGGCCTCGGTGACCGCCTCGTGGCCCTCCCGGAGCACCACCAGCGCCTTCACCGTCTCGCCCCACTTCTCGTGCGGCACCCCGATCACCGCCGTCTCGGCGACCGCCGGGTGGTCGTACAGGCAGTCCTCCACCTCGATCGAGGAGACGTTCTCCCCGCCGCTGATGATGACGTCCTTCTTGCGGTCCGAGATGGTCAGCAGGCCGTCCGTGAGGGTGCCGCCGTCGCCGGTGTGGAACCAGCCGTCGCGCAGCGCCTCGGCGCTCGCCTCGGGCTGCTGCCAGTAGCCGTCCAGCACGGTGTTGGAGCGCACCAGCACCTCTCCGGAGGGATCCACCCGCAGCCGGGTGCCGAGCGCCGGGGCGCCCGCCCGCACCAGCTTCTCGGCCCGCTCGGCGGCCGGGAGCGCGTCCCACTCGGCCCGCGAGCGGTTGACCGTGACCACGGGGGAGGTCTCGGTCAGGCCGTAGAGCTGCATGAACTCCCAGCCCAGCTGCTCCTCGACCTGCTGGATCACCGAGGTCGGCGGCGGGGCGCCGGCCACGATCATCCGCACCCGGTCCCGGCCGGGCACCGGGCCGTCCCAGTCGGCGGCGGCGTCCAGCACCATCTGGACCACGGCGGGTGCGCCGGACAGGAAGGTCACCCCGTGCCGCTCGACCCGGCGCAGGATCTCCGCGCCGTCCACCTTGCGCAGCACGATGTGCTGCGCGCCCAGGCCGGTGAGCGAGAACGGCAGGCCCCAGCCGTTGGCGTGGAACATCGGCAGGGTGTGCAGGTAGACGTCCCGGTCGCCGGCGCCGTAGTGCAGGGCCATCACCGTCGCGTTCAACCAGATGTTGCGGTGGGTGAGCTGAACGCCCTTGGGGCGGGCGGTGGTTCCGCTGGTGTAGTTGATGGTGGCGGTGTCGTTCTCGTCCACCGCGTAGCGCCGCGGGGTGCCGTCGAAGTCGTACAGCACGGCGTCGCTGTCCGCGCCGAGCACGAACTTGTGCTTGGCCACCACCCCGCCCAGCGAGTCCGCGACCTCGGGGTCGACCAGCAGCACGGAGGCGCCGCTCTGCTCGACGATGTACGACACCTCCTCGGCCTTCAGCCGGAAGTTCACCGGCACCAGCACCCGGCCGTACCCGCTCACCCCGAAGAAGGAGGTCAGCAGCCGGGCCGAGTTGTGCGAGACGATCGCGACCCGCTCGCCCGGCCCGACGCCGAGCCGGTCCAGCCCGGCGGCCTGGGCCCGGGCCAGCTCGGCGACCCTGCGGTAGCTCAGCTCGCCCCAGGATTCGGCCGGCTGCACCGGCTCGTCGACGATGCCGACCCGGTCGCCGTAGACCAGCTCGGCCCGGTCGAGGAAGTCCATCACGGAGAGTGGAATCTGCATGGGGCCCACTGTCCTCCCCGGCCCGCGCCCTGCACACCCCCGATCGGGGGTGTCACCCGTCCGTGGGTACCGCACCCGTGCCCGCGGTTGTGCCCGTGCCCGTATCCCCGCCCGCACCCGCCCCCACCCGCCCCGCCTCGCCCGGGGTGCCGCGGCCGCCGCCAGTGCCGCCGCCAGCCGCTCCCGGGCGATCCCCAGCACCCGCCCGGACGGCCGGTTCGCCGGCACGTCCCCGCCCCGGCAGTCCAGCAGCGGCCGCGGCCCGCCGCCGGGCCAGTCAGCTGGAGCCCGACCCTCCGCTTGCTGCGCCCGGCGCGGACAGCGGGCCGCAGTGCCTGCCTCCGCGCCCGCCGACTGCTAGGAAGGCCGCAACGCACGGTCCACCCACGGGGAGCACATCATGAACGACCACCGGCCCGACGCCTCGCTGGGGCTGGGAGGGCCTCAAGTGACCGCCACCGCGGCCATTTCGGCCGACGGCCTGGTGCTGCGGCCCTTCGAGGACGCCGACGCGCCCGCCCTGGTCGAGGCCTACCGCGACGAGACCCTGCGCCGCTTCACCCGCACCCCGGTGAACGACGCCGAGCAGGCCGCGCACTGGCTGCGGCTCCAGTACGAGGGCCGGGCGGCCGGGACCCGGTACTCCTTCGCCGTCCTGGACGCCGGCGAGCTGGTCGGCAACGTCGTGCTCAAGCGCGGCACCCCGGGCGGGGAGAGGGCCGAGGTGGGGTACTGGACGGCCGGCCCGGCCCGCGGCCGGGGGGTGGCGCCGCGCGCGGTGGAGGCCCTCACCGCCTGGGCCTTCGCCACCTTCGCCGCCGACGGTCTGCGCCGGATCGACCTGCTGCACGAGGGCGACAACCACGCCTCCTGCCGGGTCGCGGAGAAGAGCGGCTACGCCTTCACGGAGATCGTCCCGGCCTTCCCGCCGTACCCGCTGGACGGCCACCGGCACTCCCGGAATTGGCTGGACGGATCCGCTCGGCGCACTTCAGAGTAGGCGCATGGCTTCTTTGGTACGACATGTGACGATCGACTGCGCCGACCCGTACGCCCTGGCCGGCTTCTGGGTCGAGGCGCTGGAAGGCACCCTGGGCGCGGACGACAAGCCCGGTGACGAGATGGCCGTGGTGGAGTCCGCCGGCGCCTCGCTGCTCTTCATCCGGGTGCCCGAGGGCAAGTCGGTGAAGAACCGGGTCCACCTCGACCTCCAGCCGCAGGACCGCGGCCGGGACGAGGAGGTGGAGCGCCTGGTGGCCCTGGGCGCCACCGTCCTGGAGGACCACCGCCGGCCGGACGGCAAGGGGTGGGTCACCCTGTCCGACCCGGAGGGCAACGAATTGTGCGTCGAGCGCAGCCAGGCCGAGCGGGTCGCCACCGGCGACGCCTGACCGCCCGGCCGGGCGGCTCAGCCCAGCTGGATCGAGCGCTTGGCCAGGCCCATCCAGAACCCGTCGATGACGCTGCGCTGGCTGTCCAGGTCGGCCTCGCCGGCGCCGAGGGTGACGAACAGCGGGGCGAAGTGCTCGGTGCGCGGGTGGGCCAGGCGTCCGGCCGGGGCCTTGTGCTCGAAGTCGAGCAGCGCGTCCAGGTCCTGGGCCGCCAGGGCGCGCCGGCCCCAGTCGTCGAACTCGGCCATCACCGAGGTGACCCGTCCGTCCCTGCTGAGCGCCCGCAGGTTGTGGGTGAAGAAGCCGCTGCCGACGATCAGTACGCCCTCGTCGCGCAGCGGGGCGAGCTTGCGGCCGATCTCCATCAGCCGCTGCGGGTCGAGGGTGGGCAGCGAGACCTGGAGCACCGGGACGTCGGCGTCCGGGTACATCTCCACCAGCGGGACGTACGCGCCGTGGTCGAGTCCGCGGTCGGGGATGTCCTGGACGGGCGTGCCGGGGGCGCGCAACAGCTTGCGCACGCGCTCGGCGAGCTCCGGTGCGCCGGGGGCGGCGTACTGGACCCGGTAGTAGTGCTCGGGGAAGCCCCAGAAGTCGTAGACCAGCGGGACGGTGGTGACGGCGCCGAGGGCGAGCGGGGCCTCCTCCCAGTGGGCGGAGACCATCAGGACGGCCTTGGGCCGGGGCAGGTCGGCGGACCAGGCGGCCAGCTCGCCCGGCCAGACCGGGTCGTCGGCCAGCGGCGGGGCGCCGTGCGACAGGTACAGGGCGGGCATGCGCTCGGGGGCCGCGGTGCTCATGGCGTCCTCCTCGGGACCGTTTCGACCGGTGGGCGGGTCTGGCAGTTCGGGTCAGGTAGTTCAAATTTGAACGTTTACTCCGATCGACGGTACACCTTCGTTCGAATTTGAACAACAGGAGTAGGCTTCACCCCATGTCCTCACTGAACGAACCCCGCTGGCTGGACCGGGACGAGGCGGCCGCCTGGCGGGGCTTCGTCACCGCGAGCAACCTGCTGAACCGGCGGCTGGAACGCCAGCTCAAGGAGGACTCCGGCCTCTCCCACCAGCAGTACGAGATCCTGGTGCACCTGTCCGCCGCCCCCGGCGACTCGCTGCGGATGACCGAACTCGCCGACAAGCTGGTCACCTCCAAGAGCGGGCTGACCTACCAGGTCACCCAGCTGGAGCGGGCGGGCCTGGTCGCCCGCCGCTCCTGCCCCAGCGACGTGCGCGGCGTCATCGCCGAACTCACCGACCAGGGCCGGGAGATGCTGCGCCAGGCCGCACCCGGGCACGTCGCCCTGGTGCGCGAGCTGCTGATCGACGTGCTCACTCGCGAGCAGCTCGCGGTGCTCGCCGAGGGCCTCGGCGCGGTCAGCGCACGACTGCGGCTGGAGGAGGACTCCTAGCCGGAGTCGGAGCCGGAGTCGGGGGAGTCCTCCCGGCCGGAGCCGGCGGAGGCCCCCTTGCCCTCGCCACCCCGCCCCTCGCCACCCTGCCCCCCGCCGAGCGCCGCCGCCCGCTCCAGCAGCAGCTCCCGCTCCCGCTCGTTGCGGGTCAGCCCCGCCGCCCGCTCGAACTCCTCCCGGGCCTCCGCCGCCCGCCCCAGCCGGGCCAGCAGGTCGCCCCGCACGCTCGGCAGCAGGTGGTAGCCGCGCAGCGCCGGCTCCGCCGCCAGCCCGTCCACCAGCTCCAGCGCCGCAGCCGGGCCCCGCGCCATCGAGACCGCCACCGCCCGGTTCAGCGCCACCACCGGGGACGGCGACAGCGCCAGCAGTCGTTCGTACAGTGCGGCGATCGTCCCCCAGTCGGTGTCCGCGTAGCGTCGCGCCCGGGCGTGGCAGGCGGCGATCGCGGCCTGCACCGAGTACGGCCCGGTGCCCGCCTGTTCCAGGGCGTCGAAGCCGCGCCGGATCAGCAGCCCGTCCCAGCGGGCCCGGTTCTGCTCGGCGAGCAGCACCGGCCGCCCGTCCGGCCCGGTCCGGGCGATCGTGCGCGAGGCCTGGAACTCCAGCAGTGCGGCCAGCCCGTGCACCTCCGGCTCGGCCGGCATCAGCACGGCCAGCACCCGGGCCAGCCGCAGCGCGTCCTCGCACAGCCGGGGGCGGAGCAGGTCGTCCCCCGCGGTCGCCGAGTAGCCCTCGTTGAAGATCAGGTAGATGACCTCCAGCACCGAGGAGAGCCGCCGCGTCCGGTCCTCCCCGTACGGCACCTCGAACGGCACGCCCGCCTTCGCCAGCGCCCGCTTCGCCCGGACGATCCGCTGCGCCACCGTCGGCTCGGGCACCAGGAAGGCGCGGGCGATCTCCGGGGTGGCCAGCCCGCCGAGCAGCCGGAGGGTGAGCGCGATCCGCGCGTCCGCGGACAGCACCGGGTGGCAGGCGGTGAAGATCAGCCGCAGCAGGTCGTCGTCGATGTCGTCCGGGGCGGCCGGCTCCGGGGGCGGCACGTCCCCCGCGGACCGCCCCACCTCGGCGAGCTTGCGGGCGTAGACCTCCCGGCGGCGCACCAGGTCGATCGCCCGGTGCTTGGCGGTGGCCGTCAGCCAGGCGCCCGGGTTGTCCGGTACGCCCTCCCGGGGCCACCGCTCCAGCGCGGCCACCAGCGCGTCCTGCGCCAGCTCCTCGGCGATGCCGACGTCCCGGACGATCCGGGCGACCCTGGCGATGATCCGCGCGGACTCGATCCGGAACACCGTCTCGACAGCCGCCGTCGTGGTCCTGGGGGTAACTGCCCTCTCCGTCACGGCCACCCATCAGAGCAGCCGGTGTGGAGGGAGGCAAGCGTCGACGCAGGTGCTACTTCGGCGGCTCCGGCATCTCGTCGATCTGCCGGACCTCGGCTTCCACCGGCCAGTGCGCGGGGTGGCTCTGGAGGAACCGTCGGGTCCACTCCAGGGCCTCGGCGTGGTCCTTGCACTGGAGGATGGCGTAGCCGCCGACGACCTCCTTGGTCTCGGTGAACGGCCCGTCGGTGCAGCTGACCTTCCCGTCGCTCCAGGTCAGCCGGGTGCCCTGGGAGGTCGGGGTGAGGCCGGCGGTCTCCAGCATCACACCGGCCCTGGTGATCTCTTCGAACAGTGCTCTCATTCGCTGCTCGAAGCCCGGGTCCGGCTCCCAGCCGCCGCGGGCGTTCTCGTCGATGCGGATCAGCGCCATGAAGCGCGGCATGGTGACTCCTCGGTCGAGCGGGCGGGGCCTCTCCCCGCCTCTCACCCCTGCGTCGAACGGGCCGGCGCCGGATCGACACCGCCGTGGGGGAAATCCTTCCGGCTCCTCCCCGTCCGCGCTCGGGAGACGGGCCGCGGGACGGGCCGCGCGACGGGCTGGGAGGCGGGCCGGGAAGGGGTGCACCGCTGTGCCGTCCGGGCGGTCCGTGGTCGAATGGCCTGCACGTGCGAGCGGTGGAGGGGAGACACGGATGCTTGTGGACATTCTGGGTGCGGTCGTCGAGATCCTGGGGGCGACGGTCGGCGAGTCGAAGGTGGAGGAGCGCAAGGAGCGCGACGCCTTCGCCGAGGGGCGGGTGGTGTTCTTCGAGGGCTGCGTCACCGGTGCCCGGCCCTACTGCCGCCCGACGGCGGAGTTCCTGCAGGCCTCGGTCGGCGCGCTCGCGATCTCGCCGCTCCGCGCGGCCACCGTGCGGGCCCGCTACCTGCCGAGCGACCTCGTGCTGGTCGAGGTCCGGAAGCGGCGCGACGGCGACCCGAAGACCATCGAGAAGAACTGGACCGTGTTCGAGTGCCTGGACGGGCAGGACGTGGTCCTGATCGGCTGCGCCTCGGGCAACGCGGGCTACGTCCGCCGGGCACTGCGGTTCGAGGGCGTCTGACCGCAGAATCCAGCCGAGCAGGGTGTCTGTCATCGCAACTGCGGAGACATAGTTCTTTTGTCCTGGCAGCTGCGAATGCCTACCTGTCGCCTCGGGTAGTCCTCCTCGCGGGCCACAGTGCCGTGGTCCGCGAGGAGGGAGCACCCATGACCCCGGCGAGACCCACCGTCCGACTCCACGGCCACCTCGACCGCCCCGCCGAACTCACGGTCGCGCAGCTGCGCGCCCTCCCCGCCCGTCGGGTCGAGGTCGGCTTCGACTGCCTGACCGCGGGCGAGCGGCGCCACGGCTACGAGGGCCCGCGTCTGCTGGACGTGCTGCGTGCCGCCCGGCCCCGGATCGACTTCTCCGGCCGCAAGCAGCGGCTGCGCTTCCTGCTCTCCGTGGCCGGCGCCGACGGTCACCGGGCGGTGGTCTCCTGGGCCGAGATCGACCCGGACTTCGGCGACCAGGAGATCCTGCTCGCCACCAGCATGGACGGCGCCCCGCTGGACGCCACCGGCCCGCAGCTCGTCGTCCCCGACGACCACTGCGGCGCCCGCTACGTCAATGCCGTCACCGCCGTCTGGCTCGGCCCCCTCGGCGACCCGCACCCTTCAGTCTGACGCCCGCCCCTCCGTCTGACGCCCGCCCTGCGGCCTGCCTCCCCGCTCCGCGGCCGCCCGCCGGAAGGGGCCGGACGGGGGTCCGAAAACACTCGCCGGAGCCGGGTTTCCATGCCAACATGCCCCATATGGGGACGATTCTGCACGGCGCCTTGGTCACGCTCCGCCCTGCCACCGGCGACGACATCCCGGCACTGGCGGCCATCCGCGGCACGCCCGAGGTGTTCGCCCGCTGGCGGGGCGGCGACGACCTGCTCGGCGAGGTCGCCAACGACCTGGAGTCGCCCGGCACCGAGACCTTCGCGATCGACCTCGGCGGCAAGGTGGTCGGCGCCATCCAGTGGTACGCCAACAACGACGACGAGTACCGGCACGCCGGGATGGACCTCTACCTCGACCCGACGGTGCACGGCCTGGGCCTGGGCACCGACGCCGTGCGGGCGATGGCCCGGCACCTGGTGCACGACCACCACTACCACCGGCTGGTGATCGACCCGGCCGCGGACAACCTCGCCGCGATCCGCTGCTACGCCAAGGTCGGCTTCCGCACCGTCGGCACCATGCGCCAGTACGAGCGCGGCCCGGACGGCACCTGGCACGACAACCTGCTGATGGACCTGCTCGCGGACGAGCTGATCGAAGGCTGAGCCGCCCCATCGGGCCCGGGCGTCAGCCCCATACCGACCCGGGCGCCAGCCCCATGCCGACGCCGGCGCCAGCCCCATGCCGACGCCGGCGCCAGCCCCATGCCGACCCGGGCGTCAGTCCCGCGCCTCGGCCGGCGGGCAGCCGCAGGAGCGCCGGACCACCAGCCGGGCCGGGAAGGTGCGGGCGCCCAGGGCGCGGCGCTCCGGCCCGCCGAGGACGAGTTCCAGCGCGGCGCGGGCCATCTCGTCCTGCGCCGTGGTGACGGTGGTCAGCGCCGGCCCGGCGATCACCGCCTCGGCGATGTCGTCGAAGCCGGCCACCGCGAGGTCCTCCGGCACCCGGATGCCGAGGTCGTCGGCGGCCCGCAGCAGGCCGATCGCCTGGTCGTCCGTCGCGCAGAACACGGCGGACGGCCGGTCGGGCCGGGCGAGCAGGGTGAGCGCCTCGGCGTGCGCCCGGACCCGGTCGAACGGCGCCGGGGTGAGCCGCCCCTCGGTGGGCAGCCCGGCCTCCCGCAGCGCGGCGACCCAGCCGGCCGTCCGCCCGGTGACCGGGTCGTGCGGGCTGAGCGCGAGGGTGCCGCCGAAGCAGTGCACCCCGGCGTGCCCGTGCCCGAGCAGATGGCGGACCACCTCGCGGGCGCCGCCCTCGTCGTCCGCGACCACGGCGACGCCGTCGGGGCTCTCCGCCCGGTGGTGCAGCAGCACCACGGGGGTGCCGTCGGCCACGTCGAAGCCGGTCAGCCCGGAGGTGGCCGGGTCCTGGGTGACCAGGATCAGGCCGTCGACCTGCATCCCGAGGAAGGCGCGGATGTAGTGCGCCTCGCGCTCGTCGGCGTAGTCGGAGTTGCCGATCAGCAGCAGCCGGCCGTGCTCGGCGGCGGCCTGCTCGACGGCGTGCGCGAGCCCGGCGAAGAACGGCTGGCGGGCGTCCGGGACGACCATCCCGAGCAGGTCGGTCCGTCGCCGGGCCATCGCCTGGGCGACCCGGTTCGGCCGGTAGCCGAGTTCCTCGACGGCGGCGAGCACCCGCGCCCGGGTCGCCGGCGCCACCGGCCGCGGCCCGTCGTTGATCACATAGCTCACGACCGCCGTGGACGTCCCCGCCACCCGCGCCACATCGTCCCGCGTCACCCTCGCCATGACCGTTGAGCCTACACAGCCCCTCCGACCAGCCCGTTTTGCCGAGCCTCGGGTCGGATCCCCGTGCGGGTGCCCGGCCGGGCTCCCCGGCCACCCCGACGGGTGCCTGGTGGTGTGGGCGCAGTCCCGGGGAGACCTCGCGACGATCGCGGCGCTGCGCGAGACCAGCATCGTGATCGCCGCGCTGATCGCCACCGTGGTGTTCCGCGAGCGCCTCGGCCGGCTGCGGCTGGCGGCGGCGTTCACCGTGCTGGGCGGGATAGCCGTCCTGGAACTCGCCCGGCCCTGAGACGCGGGGGTGTGGGCGAGCTCCGGGCGGCGAGCCCCGGGTGGCGAGTCCCGGGTGGTGGGCTCCGGGTGGTGGGCGGAGTCCGGGGGCCGTTACCGGGCGGTGTCGGCGTCCGGTACGACGACCGTCAGGGAGGTCTCCTGCAGCAGGAAGCCCAGCGACTCGTAGAGCCGGCGGGCCGGATTGCCCTCGGACACCACCAGGGTCACGTCGGCGAGCCCGCGCGCGGCGGCGTCCCCGATGGCGCGGCGCAGCAGGTCGGCACCGAGGCCGCGGTAGCCGCGCTCCGGGTGGCGGAAGACATCGGCGACCCAGGGCCGGCCGTCGCGGTCGGTGAGGGTCAGCCCGGCGACGACGCGGTCCTCGGCGTCCACCGCGAGCACGCTGGAGGGCAGCACCGGGCCGATGGTCTTCCCGGCCAGCAGCGGGCCGAGCCGCTCGGCGAGCACCTGGGCCCGCTCGCCCGGGTAGTGGTCGACGTGCCCGGCGGGGAAGGCGGCCCGCCAGGCCTCGTACAGCTCCTCGGGTGCGCGGTCGCAGGGCACCGGCCGCAGGCCCTCGCGCAGCGGCGTCTCCGCCCAGTCGGCGGGTGGGGGATCGGCGCGCAGGTCGCGGCGGAGGGTGTGGGCGTGCCGCAGCACCCGCGCGCCCTGCGCCGCCAGCTCCCGGCCGAGCCCGGGAGGGCCGGAGACCACCCAGCCGGGCAGCTCGGCCCGGATGAACCCGGCGGCGTCCGCCGACTCGTCCAGGACCTCCAGCAGGTCGGCCCAGGGCCGTCCCTCCCGCTCGTCCAGCTGGTACCGCAGCACCGGCTCGCCGTCGGTACCCCGCCTGACCACCCAGTCCTCGGCCATGGCCCACCCCACATTCGCACGGTCGTTCGTCGGCGGCCCATGCTCACCGAGGCCTCGCCGTCCGGCAACCGGTTATTTCCGGCCGCCGCCTCGAACTGCCGCCTCGAACTGCCGCCTCCGGCCGCCGCCTCCGGCCGCCGCCTCCGGCCGCCGCCTCCGGCCGCCGCCTCGGGCCGCCGCCGCGGACGGCCTCGGGCCACTCGGACCCCTCAGATCACTCAGGCCACCACCGCGGCCCGGAGGCAGAGCACGTCCGGCAGGTGGGAGAGCAGCAGCGACCAGCTCTCGCCCTCGTCCCGGCTGCCGTACACGTCGCCGGTCCGGTTGCCGAAGTAGATGCCCGCCGGGTCGGCGTCGTCGGTGCGCAGGGCGTCGCGCAGCACGATGCCGTAGTGGTCCTCGCCGGGCAGGCCCTGGGCGAGCTGTTCCCAGCTGGTGCCGCCGTCGGTGGTGCGGAAGACCCGGCAGCGGCGGCCGGGCGGGATGCGGTCGTCCGAGCCGCCGAGCGGGAAGAGGTAGGCGGTGTCGGCCCGGCGCGGGTGGGCGGCCACGGCGAAGCCGAACTCGGCGGGCAGCCCGTCCACGATCGAGTGCCAGCTGTCGCCCCAGTCGTCGCTGCGGTAGACGCCGCCGTGGTTCTGGAGGTAGAGCCGGTCCGGGTGGACGGGGTCCGGGGCGATCTTGTGCACGCACTGGCCGAACTCGGGGTACTGGCGCTCCTCCGGGAAGAACTCGGCGCGCAGGCCGGTGTTGGAGGGCTGCCAGCTGTCGCCGCCGTCCTTGCTGCGGTAGACGCCGCCGCTGGAGACGGCGACCAGCAGCCGCTGCGGGTCGCGCGGGTCGGTCAGGATGGTGTGCAGGCCCTGGCCGCCGTACCCGGCGCCCCACTGCGGCCGCTGCGGGTGGTTCCAGAGCTGTTCGACCAGTGCGAAGGTCTCGCCGCCGTCGGTGGAGCGGAACAGCGCGGCCGGCTCGGTGCCCGCGTAGACGACGCCGGGGGCCTCCGTTCCGGCGGGCTGGAGCTGCCAGACCCGGGTGAGCGAGGCGCCGGTGGACTCCGGGAAGCGGATGGCCGGCTGCGGCGGCTCGGACCAGCTGGCGCCGAGGTCGTCAGAGCGCCAGACCGACGGGCCCCAGTGACTGCTGTCGGCCCCGACCAGCAGTCTGGTCCGGCCGTCGCGCCGGTCGATGGAAACGGAGTAGATCGCGTTCATCGGGAAGTGCGGCCCGCTGAACTCCCACGTAAGCCGGTCGCGGCTGCGGCCGAGAAAGAGGCCCTTCTCGGTTCCGACGGCCAACAGCACCTCGGTCATGCCTCACACCACCTGGTCACGAGTACGCCCCCCGGACGGCCCCCAAGTGCCAGTGTCCCGCCGTCCACCGGTGCCCACACCTCGCCGCGCCGGTCACCCGGGAGGCCGACGGGAAACACCGGCCGTCCGAGAGGCTCGTCCAGGGCTCGTCCGGGGCTCGTCCGGGAGGCTCCCGCGCGGGCTCCCTCGGGCGTTCGTCCAGGGGCTCGTTCGGGGCGCTCGTTCGGGGGCCGCGCGCCGCTACCCCCGGCAGTCCTCCAGCAGCCGCAGCCAGACCTCGCTGATCGTCGGGTACGAGGGCACCGCGTGCCAGAGCCGGTGGATCGGCACCTCACCGACCACCGCGACGGTCGCCGAGTGCAGCAGCTCTGCCACCCCGGCGCCGACCAGGCAGGCGCCGACGATCACCTCGCGGTCCAGGTCGAAGACCACCCGGGCCCGGCCGCGGTAGCCGTCGCCGTAGAGCGAGGCCCCGGCGACGGAGCCGATCTCGTGGTCGACGGTCTTCACCCGCAGCCCCGCCGCCTCGGCGGCGGCCGCGGTCAGGCCGACGGCGGCGACCTCGGGCTGGGTGAACACCACCTGGGGAGCGCCCGCGAGGTCCGCGGACGCCGCGTGCGCGCCCCAGCGCGAGGTGTCCAGCGGGCGCCCCTGGGCACGGGCGCCGATCGCCGCGCCGGTGATCCGGGCCTGGTACTTGCCCTGGTGGGTGAGCAGCGCCCGGTGGTTGACGTCCCCGGCGGCGTAGAGCCACTCGCCGTCCACCCCGAGCACCGTGCAGCTGTCGTCCACCTCCAGCCAGTCGCCCGGCTTCAGACCGACCTGCTCCAGCCCGATGTCGGCGGTGCGCGGGGCCCGACCGGTCGCGTACAGCACCTCGTCGGCGGTCAGCGTCCCGCCCCCGCCGAGGGTGAGGGTCACCGGCCCGGAGCCGTCCGCCCGC
This sequence comes from Kitasatospora sp. NPDC001132, assembly GCF_053598415.1. Lineage (NCBI taxonomy): Bacteria > Bacillati > Actinomycetota > Actinomycetes > Kitasatosporales > Streptomycetaceae > Kitasatospora > Kitasatospora sp. NPDC001132. Next base: position 115,776 of record NZ_JBSFKF010000022.1, read on the forward strand.
TCCAGCGCGGTGACCTCGGTGCCGAAACGCACGTCCACCCCGGCGGCCCGCAGGCCGTCCGCGACCAGCTCGCCCGCGAACGGCTCCATCCGCGGCAGCAGCGCGTCACCGCGCACCAGCAGCACCACCTCGGAGCCGAGCGCCCGCCAGGCGGCGGCCATCTCCACCCCGACCACCCCGCCGCCGACCACGGCCAGACGCCCGGGGACGGTCTGCGAGCCGGTGGCCTCCCGGTTGGTCCACGGGTGGGCCTCGGCGAGCCCCGGCACGTGCGCGGGCAGCACCGGGCGGCTGCCGGTGCACACCACGACGGCGTGCCGGGCGGTGAGCACCCGCTCGCCGCCGTCCTCGGCCTCCACCGTCACCGTCCGCGGCCCGGCCAGTCGGCCGTGGCCGCGGACCAGCTCGATGCCGGTGTCCCGCAGCCAGCTCACCTGGCCGTCGTCCTTCCAGTCGGAGGCGAAGGAGTTGCGCCGGGCCAGCACCGCGGCCGGATCCAGCCGCCGGTCGCCGACCGCCTCCCGGGAGCCGGCCACCGCGCGGGCGTCGGCCAGCGCGGCCACCGGCCGCAGCAGCGCCTTGCTGGGCATGCACGCCCAGTACGAGCACTCGCCGCCGACCAGCTCGGCCTCCACGATCACGGTGCGCAGCCCGGCGGCGACGGTCCGGTCGGCCACGTTCTCGCCGGTGGGGCCGGCCCCCAGGACGATGACGTCGTACTCCTCGGCGGTGCTGGTCATGCCCTGTCCTCCGTCGTCTCGATGGCCACCCCGGCCCGTCGCGCGGGGGTGACGGCCGTGTGCTCACAGGTGTCGAGCGACCGGGCGCGCCGGCCGCCGTGCCGGTCGCCGGTCGGGGCGACCGCACCGGGGAGCGTGCCGCGGCCGCCTACGGTTCCGTACCCGAGCCTGACCCGGGCCGCGCGCCGCGGCCACTCGTCGTGCCCGTCGCGCGCCGTCGGGGTGAGCGGAGCGGCCGGCCCCGGGCCGCCACCCGGCCGGAACTCCGGCACGGCGTCCGGCGGTTCGGTACGGCTGGGCTGCTCGCGCACGGGTGCTCGCTCTTCGCTCGGGTACGGCGTGGGCCCCATCCTGCCCGTCCGCGCGCGGTTGCGCGACGGACGGACACGCCGAGGGCGCCGTGGGGCACGCCGTTGGGCGCGGACGGGACAGTCCGGAGCCCCGGGGCGGACGAACCGGCGGGGACGGGCCGCCACGGATCACCACGGGCCGGCACGGACCACTACGGACCACTACGGACCACGACGGACCGGTACGGGCCGGCGCGGGGCAGGCGGGCTCAGAGCGCGGCGAGCTCCGCCAGCACCGCCGCCGTGTCGGCCGGGCGGGAGAACATCGGCCAGTGCCCGGTGGGCAGTTCGCGCAGCTCCCAGTTCGGCCCGGACATCCCGGCGAAGAACGGGTGCCCGGCGGCGATCAGCTCGTGCACCTGGGCGAGCGGGAAGGAGCAGGAGACCAGCGCCTGCGGCAGCGCGGCCCCGGCGCCGGTCAGCCGCAACCGGCCCCGGAAGGCCCCGGCCGGGTGCGGGGTGGAGCGGGCGCGGATGCGTGCCAGGGCGGCCTCGTCCAGTCCGACCACGCTCGTGCCCTGCTCGGACAGGTACTCCCAGGAGGGCATCGGGAGTCGGCCGTCGACCACCGAGGCCTCGGCCGTCCGCTGGTAGTCGGGCTGCCAGAGGTCGTACACCGAAGTGCCGTCGGCCAGCGGGCCGCTGTCCAGGTAGACCACCCGGCGGATCCGCTCAGGCATCCGGTCCGCGACCCCGCCCACCGGGGCGGCGGCGCCGCTGTGCGCGACCAGCACGACGTCCGACAGGTCCTCCCGGACCACCAGCGCGGCAAGGTCGGCGATGTGGTCCTCCAGTCCGAACTCGCCTTCCTCGGTGGCGCGTTCGCCCACTCCGGGCAGGCTGACGGCGTACACGCGGTGCCCGGCCGCACGCAGCGGCGCGGCCACCTCGTCCCAGGCCCAGGCGCCGATCCAGAATCCGGGGACCAGTACGAACGTGCTCATGGTGGATCACTCCTTCGTCGGTGGGACGTCCGGGGGAGGCGTCGACGGGCCGCGGGAGGGCCCGCTGGGCGCGGCGGGGCGCGGGAGGGCGTCGCCGCGGTGGGCCTCCTCCACCGCCGACTCTAGGATCGGATCAGGACAGAAGTCGCCCGGATTTCCTCCGGGTCGGGCCGGGTGCCGAGCCCGGACGGCCCGAAGGTGGCCCGGACGCGGCCCGGAGGCGGCCCGAAGACGGCGTGGAACAGGAAGGAGCACACGGTGGAGCACCCGGTCAGCCGCGTCCTCGCCCTGCTGGAACTGCTCCAGGACCGCCCCGGTCTGACCGGGGCCGAACTGGCCGCCCGGCTCGACGTGGACGAGCGGACCGTCCGCCGCTACGCCGCCCGGCTGGCCGAACTGGGCATCCCCGTCCAGGCCGACCGCGGCCGCTACGGCGGCTACCGGCTGCGCCCCGGCTACCGGCTGCCGCCGCTGATGCTCGACCCGGACGAGGCCGCCTCCGTCGTCCTCGGCCTGCTGGCCGGCCGCAGCTCGGGACTGTCGGTGGGGGAGGGGGCCGCCGAGACCGCCCTCGCCAAGATCCAGCGGGTGCTGCCGCCGCCGCTGCGCGAACGCGTCGCCGCCGTCGAGGAGACCCTCGGCCTCACCGCCGTCCCCGCGACCGGCCCCGGCCCGGCCGCCGCCGCGCTCTTCACCCTGGCCGAGGCGGCCCGCCGCCGACGCCGGGTGCGGCTCGCCTACCGGGACCGCGAGGACCGCCCCAGCGAGCGCGAGTTCGACCCGTACGGACTGGTCTTCCACTCCGGGCGCTGGTACACCACCGGGCTCGACCACCGCAGCGGCGAGCCGCGCACCTTCCGGCTGGACCGGATCACCCGGGTCGAGCAGGGCGAGGCCGGGTTCGAGCCGCCGGAGGACTTCGACCCGGTCCAGCGGGTCGTGGAGTCACTGGCCGGGGCGCCCTGGCGGCACCGGGTGGAGGTGGAGCTGGAGACCACCCTCGCCGAGGCCCGCCGCCGGCTGCCGCCCGCCGTCGGCACGCTCACCGAACTCGCCGGGGACCGGGTGCTGCTGCGGGCCCGGGCCCAGAACCTGGACGGCGTCGCGGTGCTGCTGGCCGGCCTGGGGTGGCCGTTCACCGTCCGGGAGCCGGCCGCGCTGCGCGCCGAGGTGCGGGCGCTCGCGGCCCGGCTCACCGCCTGGGGCGCCGAGCCGACCTGAGCCGCCGCGGCCGGCGCGGAAGCCGCCGCCGGCCCGGAAGCCGCGGCCGGGCACGGCGAATGCAGGGTGAGGACACGGCGAGGGCCCGGGGAGACGACGCTCCCCGGGCCCTCGGACGTCCGGATCAGGCCTGGCCGCCGGCCGCCTGCTCCTGGGCGACCTTGCGCTTCACCTCGGCCATGTCCAGGTTGCGGGCCTGACCGATCAGGTCCTCGAACACCGCCTCCGGCAGCGCTCCGGGCTGCGAGAAGACGAGCACGCCCTCGCGGATGATCGCCAGCGTCGGGATCGACTGGATCTCGAACGCGGCGGCCAGCTCCTGCTGCGCCTCGGTGTCCACCTTGGCGAAGACGAGGTCCGGGTGGCGCTCGGCCGCCTTCTCGTACACCGGGGCGAACTGGCGGCACGGCCCGCACCACCCGGCCCAGAAGTCGATGAAGACGAAGTCCTTGCCCTCCGCGCCCGGGACGATGTCGTCGAAGTTCTCCTTGGTCAGCTCGACCGTGCTGCTCATCTCGCGATTCCTTCCCTTCCGGAGGGTGGCGATCCAGGCCCGTTCAGGCCATGTGCCCGCCACAACGGTCCCGGTCCGCGGGGTATTCCGGGAGGCGAATCCGGGCCGTCCAGGAGGCGGCCGTCCCGGCGCCGGCCGTCCCGGCGCCGGCCGTCCCGGCGGGCGGCTACGGGGCCGGGGACGGCACCGTCCGCCCCACCGGCGGCGCGGCGCTCCAGCCCGGGGGCATCGACCACTTCGAGGTCCCGGCCCAGGACGGCGGTGCGCTACCGGTCGCCATCCCGGCGCACCACGCCTGCCTCCCAGTCGACCGTGTACGACTCCAGCCGCTCCACCCGGGCCGTCCCCCGGACACCGGGCCAGTGCGGGTTCGGCTCGCCGGTGCCGGTCATGTGCTCCCGCTGCCAGGTCCGGCTCCAGCCGACCCGCAGCGCCGGCTCGAAGCTGTGCCACCGCCCGCAGCCGCAGGGCGTCAGCAACCAGGCGCAGCAACGGCACAGCCCGGCGTGGCCGTGGCCGGTCGACACGGACACCGCCGGGCCCTCCTCGCCACAGGCCGGGCAGCCCGGCAGCACGACGCCGTCCAGCAGCGCGTTCTGCCGCCGGACGTAGTCGGGCAGCCGCAACGGCGGATGCAGGAACGGGTCGTGCTGCCAGGCCGCGTCCGGCGAGTTCCGCCAGGGCCGGTTCCACCAGGGCGTGTCCGCCGGCTGCCGCCGCCCGGCCCGCTTCTCCGCCCGGCGCCGCTCCGCGTACTCCTCGGCCCGGGCCCGCCACAGCTCGCGTGCCTCGTGCAGCTCGTCCACGGCGCGGACCAGCGACTCCGGGTCGGCCTCCAGGAATCGCGGCATCCGGGCGCTGACGGTGAGGTGGTGGTACGTCGCCCGCAGGCCGTACGGGGCGAAGAGGATCAGGCAGGTGCGCAGCGCGCTGTGCCGCCGGTACGGCGGGAGCGAGGCGTCGTGCACCAGGGCCCGGCGGGTGTGGAAGCTGGTCATGACGGTGGCTCCAGGTCGAGGTCGAGGTCGAGGTCCAGGTCCAGGGCGCGGGCGAGCGCGCCGGTGACGGCGGCGGCGTACCCGGGCACCTGCCGCTCGGCCCAGTCCGCCGCGAGCGCGAGGAACGCGCGCAGGTCCCGCTCGGCCCCGGCGAGCAGCCGGCGCAGCTCGTCCACCGGCAGCTCGATCACCGGGCCCCCGCCGCCCTCGGCGTCCTGGATCAGCCGGACGACCCGGCCGACACACTCGGCCCGGGCGTCGGGGTCGTGGCCGAACCACGCGGTGCCGGGGCCGTCCGTGACGTCCAGCCACTCGCGCCAGTCCTCCAGCCCGTTGCAGCAGCCCGGCTCGAACACGGCGCCGGTCGCGGAGTCCGTCACCACCAGGCCACCGGGAGCGTACGGGTGCGGCTCGGTCAGCAGCCCGTGCAGGAAGGCGCCCAGCGGATCCGCGGGCAGGGCGACGCGCTCCCCGGCCTGCTCGGGATCGGGCGCGACGTCGTTGCGGTCGGCCAGCAGCCACACCGCCGCACCCACCTCCGCCGACGTCATCCGCCCGCTCAACGTGAGGTCCCCGTGCCGCCCGGGCGCGCCCGTCGGCCACAGCGTGAAGCCCTCGGGGGAGAAGAACGTCAGCACCGGTCGCATCGACATCATCCGCCGATCATCCCGAACGGAACCCCACCCCGACCAGCACTTTTACGCCCCGCCCCACTCCACCCATCCGCTCACCCACCGCCCCCGGGCGCCCGGCGGCCGCCCGCTGCAGCGGTTCCGTCCGACCAGCCGCCACCGTCGCTCAACCGGTGGCCTGTGCCGCGATCCGGGTCAGGACGCGGCCGCAGTGTCGGGCGAAGGCGCGCTGGGTGAGCGGCAGCAGCGGGCCTGCGAGGCGCGCGTACCAGGCGACGGGTCGGCTGAAGGCGGTGACGGAGAACCTGACCGCGCCGTCCGGGGCCAGTTCGACCAGGAAGGTCTCCTCGCCCCGGGCCAGGTGTCCGGCCCTGGTGCCGTAGGTGAAGCCGTACCGGTCCGGGCCGTCGACGGTGGCCAGGACGCGGTTGGGGGCACTGGCCCGCAGCGGGCCGAGGCCGAGGCCGCAGCGTACGGCGACGCCGGGGGCGGCCCGGTCGGCCGCCGCGTCGATCAGGACGCCCGCGAGCCGGTGCATCCGCCAGTCGAGCAGGGCGGCGCCGGCGGCTTCCAGGGCGGGCCGGCCGTGGCCGACGAGCGCGCTGTGCCGCAGGTGGTTGTAGCCGGCGGGCAGTTCGCCGGTACGGCTGGCGCCCTGTTCGGGGTAGCTGTAGTCGTTCATCGGGCGGTCTCCGTCGAGGCGGTCAATGGTCCGGCGGTGGTCCGTCGGGCGGCGATCCGGCGCCAGGCGAGCAGGGCGCAGAGCGCGAAGCCGAGTGCGTTGCCGACGCCGTGGGTGGCGGCCATCCAGGTCAGGGTGGGGTGGGGGAGTCCGGCGGCCCGGCCGAGTGCCCACCACAGGGCGAGCAGCATGGTGAGCGCGAGGACGGCCGAGGAGGCGGCGAGCAGCCGGGCGGTGACCGGATCGCCGCCGTGGGGCCGGAGCTCGCGCCAGGTGACCAGGCCGACCAGCCACATGCCGGTGGTCAGGACGGCGGCCCCGGCGAACTGCCACCAGTCGCCGAGGAAGTACCCGGCCAGCACCAGCAGGGTGCCCGCCGGGACGCTGAGCGCCGCGCAGCGGGCCGCGGCCGATCCCGGACGGGCGGCGCTGTAGACCAGTCCGGCGACCAGGGCGGCGGTGAACCCGGCGTAGTGGAAGTGCGGGACGGTGAGCGCCAGGATGTGCGGTTCGAAGCCGAACAACGGGTAGCCGGAGCGTTCGGCGAGCAGGGCGGTCCCGGCGACCGAGGGCGCGGCGAGCGCGGTGAGCACCGCGACCTCGGCGGGCGCGAGCGACCGGGTGCGGGCCAGCCGCAGCGGCGCGTGCAGGGCGACGGCCAGGGTGCCGAGCGCGTAGAGCGCGGCGAAGCCAGTGGCGAGGCCGCCGCGGGGCAGCCAGAGCGAGAGCGCGCCGGGTACCGCGGCGAGCGGCCACAGCCGGCGGACCCGGGCGAGGCCGGGCTCGTCGACCAGGGCGAGGCCGAGCGGGACGACGGCGCCCATGCCGAGCAGGATCAGCAGGTCGACCAGTTCCGTGGTGCCCTTCCCCATCGTGGGCACACCCCCTTGAACGCGTTCAAATAGCTTTCGCCACCGACTCTACGCGGCGGACTTGAACGCGTTCAACTAGCCCCTGAGGTGTCGCCCGACCGGCTGGCCTGGTGTTCACGATGGGTGCGGCGCACCCTGGAGGAGTAACCGATGGAGGTGATCCGCCATGAAGACTCTGGTCGGTTGGCACATCGAGATGGAGTTCCGCGAAGAGGGGCCGCGGACCAGCGCGGCCGCGATGCTGCGGCTCAGCGACGGGAGCGAACTGCGCGCCCACGGCTACAGCAGCCGCCACCCCTCCGATCCGGAACAGCTGAGAGTCGGGGAGGAGATCGCGGGGGCCCGCGCGCTCAACGAACTCGCCTCGCAACTGCTCACCAAGGCCCACAGCGAGATCCAGGAGGTCAGCCCGGTCCCGACCCACCCGCTGTCCTGACCTCTCCCGCGGCCTCCCGTCCGCTGTCGCGAACGCCCGCCGCCGTGAACGGCCCCGGAAGCGGTGGCCCCGGGCGCAACGGCCCCGGAAGCGCCGAGTGCCGGGGCCGCCTTCCCGGGGCCCCGGCACTCAACAGCGTTCGCCAGTCCGTCAGTTGACGCAGTAGGTGGCCGGCGGCTGCCACTCCGGACCGACCAGTCGCTGTTCCAGTTCGTTCAGCGTGATCCGGATGCCGACCGTCCCGGCCAATCCCACCCGGAGCCGGCTGCGGGCCAGCGCGATCAGCGCCGACAGGCCGTACTTGTTGATCAGCGAGGTGCGGTAGCGCGCGGTGTCGTCGGCGTCGCAGAGCCGTGCCCGGGCCGGGACCCGGCGGCCGGTGGGACGCCCGTGGGCGTCGCAGGGGCCGATCAGCACCCGGGGGTGGCGGCGGATCCGTTCGGCCTCGCCGGAGTGGGCCGGCGTCCAGACCCCGAGGGCCGTGCCGTCCGGCACCACCCAGAGCTGCGAGTCCATCCGGCTTCCGTCCTCGCCGAAGGTGGTGAGCAGGAGGTACCTGCTGTCGGCGAGCCGGTCGGTTCGGTGGTGCACCTGTCCTCCCTGTGCCGTCGGGGGCGCGGGTCAGTGTCCGTGGCCCTCGCTGATCTCGCGGTACTCCTCGGCGGTGGGCTTGGGGATCCGGCCGCCCTCGCCGTAGAAGCCGCGGGAGAGCCGGGTCCGGGTGCGGGTGAGCACCCCCGCCGGGCGGGCCACTCCATTCTCGTCCACCGCGGCGGGCAGGACGAGGGGGCGGGGCTGTTCGTGCGCCGTGAGCCGGTGCAGTTCCCGCTGCGGGAGCGGGGCGTGCGCCTCGGTGAACTCGCCGTGCGGCAGGCGCTTGATGACGCCGGTCTCGCGCCCGTGGAGCACCTTGTCGCGGTCCCGCCGCTGGAGGCCGAGGCACCAGCGCTTGGTGACGACGAAGACCACGACGGGGACGACGAAGAAGCCGACGCGGGCGGCGTACGTGATGGTGTTGAGCGACAGGTGCAGGTGGGTGGCGATGAGGTCGTTGCCGCCGGCCATCAGCGCCACCAGGTAGACGCTGATCCAGGCGGCGCCGAGGGCGGTGCGGACGGGTGCGTTGCGCGGCCGGTCGAGCAGGTGGTGTTCCCGGTCGTCGTCGGTCAGCCGGCTCTCCACGAAGGGGTACACCGCGATGGCGCCCAGGACGAGGGGGAACAGCGCGAACGGGATGAGCACCCCGAGATTGAGGGTGTGCCCCCACAGCCCGATCTCCCAGCCGGGCATGATCCGGATCAGTCCCTCGGCGAACCCCATGTACCAGTCCGGTTGGGCGTCGGTGGAGACCTGGTCCGGACGGTACGGGCCGTACGCCCAGATCGGGTTGACGGTCGCGATCGCCGACACCAGCGCGACGATGCCGAAGACCAGGAAGAAGAACCCGCCGGCCTTGGCCGTGTAGACCGGCATCAGCGGCATGCCGACGACGTTCTTCTCGGTCCTGCCGGGGCCCGCCCACTGGGTGTGCTTGTGATAGAAGACCAGGATCAGGTGTGCCACCAGCAGGCCGAGCATGATGCCCGGGATCAGCAGCACGTGGATGGTGAAGAACCGCGGCACGATGTCGTGGCCGGGGAACTCCCCGCCGAACAGGAACATCTGGACGTACGTGCCGACCAGTGGGACGGCGAGGATCGAGCCCTCGATGAACCGGATGCCGGTGCCGGAGAGCAGGTCGTCGGGCAGCGAGTAGCCGAAGAAGCCGTCCAGCATGCCGAGGAAGAGCAGCAGGAAGCCGAAGACCCAGTTGACCTCGCGCGGCTTGCGGAACGCGCCGGTGAAGAACACCCGCATCATGTGGACGAACATGGCGGCGACGAAGACGATCGCGGCCCAGTGGTGGATCTGCCGGATCAGCAGGCCGCCGCGCACCTCGAAGCTGATGTCCACCGTGGAGGCGTAGGCCTCCGACATCGGGACGCCCTTGAGTGGCACGTAGGAGCCGGCGTAGACCACCTCGCCCATGCTGGGCTTGAAGAACAGCGTCAGCCAGACGCCGGTCAGGATGATGATCAGGAAGGTGTAGAGGCAGATCTCGCCCAGCATGAAGGACCAGTGGTCCGGGAAGATCTTCCGCAGGTTCGCCCTGGCCAGGGAGTAGATCCCCAGCCGGCCGTCCGCCCAGTCGGCGGCCCGCTGCCCCCGCCCAGGGCTCTGATTCCGGGTCATGTGTACGCACCTCGGTCCGAAGGAAACGGGGAAAGGTCCCCGATTCGCACTGGGGGTCACCATAATCGGGGAGGGATCCCCACTTCTACCCGGGGTGCCCCCTTCCTCCCTCCGCTTCCTCTTCCCGCCCCGGCAACGGCGAGCTTTCTCCCCTCGGGAACGTCCTCCGGAAACGTCCTCCGGAAACGGCGAGCGGCCCGCCCGGTGTCGTGGAAGACACCCGGCGGGCCGCGTACGCACCCGAGTCGACCCCGGAGCCCGTCGTCAGGGACGGGCTCCCGGCGTCAGTGCACCAGCACCGGTACCTCGTTCTCCTTCGCCGAGCCCGCGCCCGCGCCCGAGCCCGCCGCGGCACCCGGCCGGCCGGCGTTGACGAAGGTGAAGGCGACGGCGGCGGCCGCCACCAGGATCCCGAAGGACACCCAGATCGCGGTGGAGAAGCCGTGCACCATGCCCTGGAACTGCAGCACCTTGGCGGCCTCCGGCGAGGCGACCGCGCCGGAGGCGTGCGAGGCCAGCCAGGTGGTGGTCGCGCTGGCCGCGATGGTGTTCAGCAGCGCGGTGCCGATGGCACCGCCGACCTGCTGCGAGGTGTTGACCATGGCCGAGGCCACACCCGCGTCGCGCGGCTGGACGCCGTGCGTGGCCAGGCTCATCGCCGGCATGAACGCGGTGCCCATGCCGAGGCCCATCAGGACCAGGCCGGGCAGGATCACCGCCGGGTAGGAGGTGTCCAGGCCGATGTGGGCCAGCAGGAACATGCCGACCGAGGCGACCAGGAAGCCGGGCGCCATCAGGTAGCGGGCCGGGACCCTGGTCATCAGCCGGGCGCCGATCTGGGTCGAGCCGGTGATCATGCCCGCCACCATCGGCAGGAAGGCCACGCCGGTCAGCACCGGGCTGTAACCGAGCACGATCTGCAGGTAGTAGGTCAGGAAGAGGAACAGGCCGAACATGCCGATCACGGCCATGCCCAGCGACAGGTACACCCCGCCGCGGTTGCGGTCGAGGACCACGCGCAGCGGCAGCAGCGGGGCCTTGACCCGGCGCTCCACCAGCACGAAGGCGGTCAGCAGCACGGCGGCCGCGACGAACAGGCCCACGGTGCTGCCGGCCGACCAGCCGTCGGACTCGGCGCGGGTGAAGGCGTAGACCAGCGAGACCAGGCCCGCGGTCACCAGCAGCACGCCGGGGACGTCCAGCTTGTTGCGGTTACGGCCCTCGGCGGGCTCGCGGATCACCAGCACGGCGCCCGCGGCGGCCACGATGGCGAACGGGATGTTGACGAAGAAGGTCCAGCGCCAGTTCATGTACTCGGTGAGCAGGCCGCCGAGGATCAGACCGATGGCGCCGCCGCCACCGGCGATCGCGCCGTAGATGCCGAAGGCCTTGGCACGCTCCCTGGCCTCGGTGAAGGTCACCGCGAGCAGCGACAGCGCGGCCGGCGCGAGCAGCGCGCCGAACACGCCCTGGAGCGCGCGGGCGCCGAGCAGCATCGCCGTGTTGGCCGCGGCGCCGCCGAGCGCGGAGGCCAGGGCGAAGCCGGTCAGGCCGACGATGAAGGTCCGCTTGCGGCCCCAGAGGTCCGCGATCCGGCCGCCGAACAGCAGCAGGCCGCCGAAGGCCAGCGCGTAGGCGGTGATCACCCACTGGCGGTTGCCGTCGGAGATGCCCAGGTCGTGCTGCGCGGACGGCAGGGCGATGTTCACGATGGTCGCGTCGAGGACGACCATCAGCTGGGCGAGGCCGATGAATATCAGCGTCTTCCAGCGCCGGGGATCGGGCAGCGTCGCCGGTCGGGCGTCGGTTTGAGGCATGGGGTACTCACTTCACGGTGCGGGCGCCGTACGGGAACGGCACGTTGCCGTACGGGAAGGGGTGCGGTGGGAGAGGGCGCCGGGGCGCGCGTCAGGGCGCGGCCGGGCGGTCGGTGCCGGCGGTCGGCACTGGTGGTCGGTACTGGTGGTCGGTCAGTTCTCGGGCTGGAAGTCCTCGAAAGTCGCGGCCCGGCCGGGCAGGACCGAGGCGGCCGGCGCGCGCAGGCCGTCCAGGAAGATCTGCAGGTGCCGGTGGACGAACTCGTCGTAGAGGCGGCAGGAGGTGTTCGGCAGCGGGCGGGTCAGCTGGCTCAGCGCGATGAACAGGTCACCGTTCTCGACGTCCGGCCGCAGCTCGCCCGCCACCCGGGCGCGCTCCATCAGCCCGCCCACGGCGGCCTGCAGGCGCTTGCGGATGTCGGCCAGCTCCGGGTCGTACGGGTCGACGTGGTTGCTGAACAGGGCGCAGAGGCCGCCGACCTTCTCCTCGACGGACGCGTGCGCGAACCGCTGGAGGGCGTCGAACGGGCCGTCGCCGTCAGGGGCGTCCGCCTCCGCCATCGCCGTCTCGGCGAGGGCCAGGACGCGGTTCTTGACGAGCACCGCCACCTCGTGGATCAGCGCCACCCGGTCCGGGAAGTTCCGGTACAGCGTGGCGTTGCCGACCCCCGCCCGCTTCGCGATCTCGTCCAGTGCCGCATCGGCACCGTGCTCGACGAACGCGTCCCGGGCCGCCAGCACGATCCGCTCCCGGTTCCGGCTCGCGTCCGCACGCAACTTGGGCGTGCGCGCGCTCCCCGCGGGACGGGCCGACTCGGCGGTGGTGGTCACGACGACTGCTCCTGATCAAGGTACCGGGGAACTTCTCCCCGCTTCTGCCAACGTACTCCGAAACGGGGAATTCGTCCCCGGAATTTCCTCCGGTACTGTGACCTGCATCACGTTTGAACCGCGCCACCCTGCGCCGAGGCCGGGATTTCGATCTGCCTCCTGATCGACCGGGACTCCGCCGGGGTCATCGTCCACAGCGAGCCCGACGGCGGCGGGACCGTCCAGACCCTCCCGTTCGGCAGGACCGTCCGCCTCTCCGACCCCGTGGGCATCTCCCTGGAGACCGAAGCCCTGAAGAACCGGGTGCGCTGATCCCGGGCATGGCTTCCCCGGGGCGGTGCCGGTGGCGGCCTAGGCTGTGGGCGTCCCGGGCGGCCGGTGGGCCGTCGGAGCCGGGAGGGGCCCGGCGGTCGGGTGGGCGGAGGAGGTTCGCGATGGGCAGCGGTGAGAAGGTCGCCAGGGTGCGCTGTGTGGTGGCCGTGCCGTGCTGGGTGAGCCTGACGGCCCGGAGCCTGGAGGACGCCGAGGAGTTCTACGGGCCGTTGCTGGGCTGGGAGTTCGAGCCCGGGCCGGACCGCTTCGGGCCGTACGTGCACGCGGTGGTCGGCGGGGAGGCGGTGGCCGGGCTGGGAGTCGGCGGCGCCGGGGCGATCCCGCTCGCGTGGACCAGCTACTTCGGGACGGAGAGCGCCGACGCCGCCGCCGACGCGGTGCGTGAACGCGGCGCGACGCTGGCGGTCGGGCCGCTGGCCTTCGACGCCGGACGGGTGGCCTTCGCGGCGGACCCGGCGGGTGCGGTGTTCGGTATCTGGGAGGGTCCGCTGGGCCGGGCCCGGAAGCTGGACCTGTTCGGCGCGCCGGTCTGGATCGAGCTGCGCACCCCGGACCCGTTCGCGGCGGCACTGTTCTACGGCGAGGTGTTCCGCTGGGACGGTCGCGACCCGGAGCGCTTCGACGTCCGCTGGGAGCACGACCGGGTGGTGCTGCGGGCCGAGGGCCACAGCGTCGCCGCGCTGGCCAAGGAGCAGGCGGGCGGCCCGGCCGGGATGCCGCCGCACTGGGAGGTGTCCTTCGCCGTCCCGGACACCGACCGGGCGCTGGCCCGGGCCGTGGAGCTGGGCGGAGGGGTGATCGGGCCGGCCTTCGACTCCCCGTACGGGCGGGTGGCCCGGCTGCGGGACCGCGAGGGCGCGCGGTTCGCGGTGATCGGCCCCAAGGACTGATCGGCCTTGAGGACCGACCGGGCCGGCGAACCGACCGGTTCGGAGAACCGGCCGGTCCGGAGCGCTCAGGGCGCGTCCAGCTCGGCCCGCTCCGCCCGCAGTCGGTCGCCCAGCGCGGTGCGGGCGGCGGCGGGCAGGGCCTTGCGGGCGGCGGGGAAGAGCCGCTTCTCCTCGCCGCGCAGGTGGCGCCGCAGGGTTTCGGCGAGGCCGCGCAGCAGGGTGTCGAAGGCCGGGTCGTCCGGTTCGAGGCCCTGGAGGTCGGCGAGGTACTGCCCGATCGCCAGGTGGTCGTGGATGCTGCGGAAGACCAGTTCCCCACCGTCGGGCACGTCGTGCTGCACCGCCGGGAAGAGGTGTTCCTCCTCGGCGGCGCAGTGGGTGAACAGCAGGTCGGTCAGCCGGGCCAGCAGCTCGCCGCGCCCGGGGTCGCCGGCCGGTGCGGCCTCGATCCGGTCGAGCAGCTCGATGACCGCCCGGTGGTCGGCGGTGAACTCGCCGAGGATGTCAGGCCTGCGGCTCATGGCTCGCCCGCCTCTCGCACGGAAGACTTCCCCCGCCGCCTTCCAGTATCCGGCGCCGGGCCGCCCGCCCGGAGGCGTCCCCGGTCACCCTCCGTCCCCGTCCCCATCCGGAGAGGTGCCCGCTCACCCGCCGGCACCCCGGTCACCCTCCGTCCCGCCGCCCGGTGAGGGCGAGCAGCCGGGTCTGCGGGCCGGCGTCCTCGGGCACCGGCAGCGGCGGGTCGAAGAGCCCGCTGCCGGAGAGGTCCCCGTATCCGGCGAACTCGCCGAGCGCGAACTCGACGAGCTCGTCCGGGAGCCGGGTGAGCCGCCCGATGCCCTCGGCGAGGTCCCAGGAGTGGATCACCAGGTCGGTGGTGAGCTGGTCCAGGTAGTACTGCCCCGAGGTGTCGCCGAAGGAGAGGTGGACGGTCAGCCCGGTGGCGCCCGGGACGGCCCAGGCCTCCTTGGCGGCCTCGGCGGCCTCGGTCCAGGAGGTGAGCGGGTCGTCGCCGAGCACGTCGCCGTCGAAGCGTCCGCCGACCTCGCCGATGGTGGCGCCCATCAGCAGCTCGGGCACCCAGAGCTGCTCGCAGGTGAGGTGGTTGACCAGGTCGCGGACGGACCAGTCGCTGCAGGGGGTGGGGGCGTCCCACTGGTCGGGGGCGGTCAGCCGGACGCGTTCGCCGAAGGCGTCCAGCGCCTCGGGGTAGGGGGTGCCGGTCCGGGCTCCCCGTCGGTGCTGCCTGTGCTGGGCCATGCCTCCACCCTCCCTGGCCCGGACGGGCGCCGCGAGTCGTCGACGGAACGTCAGTTGTTCAAATTCGAACTTCGGGGTACGGTCGAACGAGCGGCGGTTCAAATTTGAACAATGGCGCCGGGTGACGACCCCGCCTGCCGCACCACCACACTCCGTAGCCGCGTCCGGCCTGCCGGACGACGACCGCACCCCGATCGACACCGATGGAGACGCGCATGCCGAGCAGCAGCCCGAGCACGACCGCCGCCACCACTGCCGTCAGCCCGGCCCGGGACACCGCAGGGCCCGCGACGACCTCCCCGCACGCCTATGACGCCGGACTCCTGCTCCTGCGCCTCGCCCTCGGCCTGACCATGGCCGCGCACGGCAGCCAGAAGCTGTTCGGCTGGTTCGGCGGCGGTGGCCTCGACGGCACCGGTCAGTTCTTCACCATGAGCGGCTACCCGGCCGGCCACGCCATGGCCGTGGTGGCCGGCCTCACCGAGACGCTGGGCGGACTCGCCCTCGCCGTCGGCCTGTTGACCCCGCTGGCCGGTGCCGCGATCGTCGGCACGATGGTCAACGCACTGGCCGTCACCTGGGGCGGCGGCTTCTTCGCCCCGAAGGGCAGCGAGTACGAGCTGCTGCTGACGGCCACCGCGGCCGCGCTCGCCCTGACCGGCCCCGGCCGCTACGCGGTGGACCGCTTCCTTCCGGTGCTGCGGGCGCACCGCCTGGTGTACGGCGCGGCCGCCGTCGTGGTCGGCCTGGTGACGGCGGGCGTGATCCTGCTGCTGCGCAAGTAGCCGATCGTTCTCCTTGCGGAAAGGGCATGGCGACGAACCGTCGCCATGCCCTTTCCGTCATTTCGGATGAGTAGACCGCGGGTAAAGGCCTTCACAATGTTGTGTGATGTGTGCAATGGTACATGTCACATCCCCACTTCCTTGACGGAACCGCCCCACGCGGTGCCGTCGAGGACGGTCCTCGCTCCACCGCAGGCCGCGCCCCATCGCGGCCGTCGACGGCCCGGAGGCCCCCACGTGAATGGCCAACGCTTACTGCGAGTCCCGCAGTTCGCAAGACTGTTGACGTTCGTCCTGTCCCTGTTCCTGGCGATCGGCCTGTTCGCCCCGCAGTCCCAGGCCGCGCCCACCAGCCCCGCTCCCGGCGGGGCGACCCCCACCGGCGTGCCCGCCGGCACGGCGCCCGCCCACCTGGCGCCGCCGCCCGCGATCGGCGACAGCCGTACCGACACCGACCCGGCCAAGCCGGACGGCCGCAAGCGCCTCAGCCCGGAGGACCTGGTACCCCAGTCGCCGACGGCTCCGCTCAATGGCCTGCCCACGGCCGAGCAGCCGCAGGCCAAGGCCCTCGGCCTCGGTGCGGCGGCCGAAACTCCCTGCAACGTCGGCGACTTCACCGGCAGGACCGGCAGCGCGCTGGTCCAGCAGATCAAGTCCGTCGACCTCCAGTGCGTCAACTCGCTGTTCAAGATCGGCCGCGGCGACGCCGCCAACGCCTTCCGTGAGTCGCAGATGACCACCGTGGCGAACGCGGTGCGCGACGCCGCGAACAGCTACCAGGGCGACAACAGCGCGTCGATCTCGCAGCTGATGCTCTACCTGCAGGCCGGCTACTACGTGCACTTCTACAACCCCGACGTGGTGGGCCCCTACGGCAACGGCCTGAAGGACGCCTCCCGCGCCGCGCTGGACGCCTTCTTCGCCAGCCCCCGTACGCGGGACATCACGGCGGACAACGCCGGCCCGCTGGCCCGGGCGGTCACGCTGATCGACGCCATCAAGGACAGCGCCCGCTACCTGCCGGTCGCCAAGCGCCTGCTGACCGACTACGACAGCGCCACCTGGAACCCGACCGGCATGGTCAACGCGGTGACCCCGGTGCTCACCCAGCTCTTCGCCGGGCACTGGCAGGCCGACTTCCTCCCGGCCGTCAAGGCCGACCCGACCGTGCTGGACGCCCTGTACACCTTCATCTCCCGCAACCAGGGCCTGCACGGCGGCGCCTACGGCCGGACGGTCTACGAGGCGACCAACGAGCTCACCCGCTTCATGCAGTACCCGGAGCTGCTGCCCAGGCTGCGCCCGTACGCGCGGACCCTGGCCCAGCAGTCCGCCCCGAGCGGCCCCACCATGTACCAGCGCGGCTCGGTGGCGCTCGCCGTGAACTGGTGGGACAAGGCCAACTGCTCGTACTACGGCACCTGTGAGGACCCGGCGAAGTTCAAGGCCGCCAACCTGACGGTGAAGCACACCTGCAGCCCGAGCATCAACATCCTGGCCCAGGCACTGGACGCGACCCAGCTGGCCGCCGCCTGCGCCAGCCTGAACGGCCAGGACGCGTTCTTCCACGCGGTGGCCAAGGACAGCGGCCCGGTCAAGGACGACAACAACGGCACGATCGAGGTCGTGGTCTTCCACTCCTCGCTCGACTACCAGGTGCTCGCCGCGGTCATCTACGACATCAACACCAACAACGGCGGGATGTACCTGGAGGGCGACCCGGCGACGGTCGGCAACCAGCCGCGCTTCCTGTGCTACGAGGCAGAGTGGGCCCGCCCGTCCTTCGAGATCTGGAACCTCAACCACGAGTACACCCACTACCTCGACGGCCGGTTCAACGTGTACGGCGACTACGACGCCGGCCAGGTCCAGCCGATCGACTGGTGGGTGGAGGGCTTCGCGGAGTTCGTCTCCTACTCCTACCGCAAGGTCGTCAACGACGGCGCCATCGCGGTGGCCCCGCGGCACACGTACAAGCTGAGCGAGCTGTTCGACACCGTCTACGCCAAGAGCGACCAGGACCGGGTCTACCGCTGGGGCTACCTGGCCGTGCGCTACATGCTGGAGCAGCACCGCTCCGACATGGACGCGGTGCTCGCCAAGTACCGGGCGGGGGATTGGGACGGTGCCCGCACCATCCTGAAGACCACCATCGGCACCCGCTACGACGCCGACTTCGACAGCTGGCTCACCAAGTGCGCCGCCGGCGCCTGCGCCACCGGCACCCCGGGCCAGCCGCAGCTGCCGGAGTGCGCGGACGGTGACGTGCGGAAGCTGGACGCCAACTGCGTGCGCACCAACGTCGCGGCGACCACCGGCAACTACGCGCACTTCTACCTGCTGGTCCCCGCCGGCACCAAGCAGGTGAAGATCACCAGCAAGGGCGGCACCGGCAACGGCGACCTCTACTACAACCCGGGCAGCTGGGCGTACACCAACTCCTACGTCACCCGCTCGGCCGGCCCGGACAACTCCGAGACGCTGACCGTCGACAACCCGCAGGCCGGCTACGTCTTCTTCAGCCTCTACGCCCAGCAGGGCTTCAGCGGGGTGAGCGTCACGAGCGAACTCTGAGCCGAACCGGCAACTGGACAGGTGACCGCCCCGGGTGGAGCGCTACGGCGCCCGGCCGGGGCGGCCCGTTTGACGGACCGTCATCACCGGTCCTTCCTGAATTTCCCGCAAACCGTGCACAACGCCCCGGGTTCCCAAGGCCATGTGAGATGTGCCATGGTACATGTCACATCCCCCACCGCGCCCGACGGAGCCGCCCCCACGCGGCACCGTCGCCAACGGTCCTCGACCACCCCATCGACCGCGCCCCAACTCGCGGTCGACGACGGCCCGGAGGCCCCCACGTGAGTCCTTCACGGCTGCTGCGAATCCCGCAGCCGGCACGACTGATGACGCTCCTGCTGTCCCTGTTCATGGCGATCGGCCTGTTCGCCCCGCAGTCCCAGGCCGCCCCCGCCGCCCCCGTCCCGAGCGGAAAGCCCGCGCCCGTCCCCGCCGGGCCGGCCCCGCAGCCCGCCACCGGATCCGCCGAACGAGCCGACAGCGGGCAGCAGTTGGCCTCGGTCGACCAGCGCGCCCCGCTCCCGGTCGACACCCGCCCGGCCGAGGTCCGGCCGGCCGCCAAGGCCCTCAGCCTCGGTGCGGCGGCCCAACAGGCCTGTACCATCGGCGACTTCACCGGCCGGACCGGCAGTGACCTGGTCCAGCACATCAAGGCCGCCGACATCCAGTGCATCAACAGCCTCTTCCAGCTCACCGGCGGCGACGCGCGCGGCGCGTTCCGCGAGGAGCAGATGAGCACGGTGGCCTACGCGCTGCGCGACGCGGCGGCCGCCTACCCCGGCGACAACAGCACTTCCGTCGAGCAGCTGGTGCTCTACCTGCGCGCCGGCTACTTCGTGCAGTGGTACCACAAGCAGGACGTCGGCGAGTACGGCGCCGGTCTCAAGACCGCGATCCAGTCCGGGCTGGACGCCTTCTTCAACAGCGCGCACTCGCGCGACGTCGTGGCGGGCAACGCGCCCATCCTGGGCGAGGCCGTCACCCTGATCGACAGCGCGCAGGAGAACATCCGCTACCTGCCGGTCGTCAAGCGGCTGCTGGGCGACTACAAGGCCGACACCTGGAACCCGGCCGGCATGGCGTGGGCCGTCAACCCGGTGTTCACCGTGCTCTTCCGCGGCCACCAGGTGCCCGGCTTCGACGCGGCCGTGGAGGCGGACCCGAGCGTGCTCGACACGCTCTCCGACTTCGCGACCCGCAACAACGCCCTGCTCGGCGACACCTATGGCGTGCTGGTCTACAACGCGACCAAGGAGCTGACCCGCTTCCTGAAGGACACGGCCCTCCAGGCCAAGGTCCGCCCGCTCGCCAAGGGGCTGGTCGCCGCGTCGGAGCCCAGGGGCCGCACCGTCTACCAGTGGGCCGCGGTCGCCGAGGCCGTCGACTACTACGACAGCGGCAACTGCTCGTACTACGGCACCTGCAACAAGGCCGACCAGCTCAAGGCCGGCGTGCTCACCGTGACGTCCACCTGCAGCCCGAGCATCAAGCTGATCGCCCAGGCGCTGGACGCGACCCAGCTGGCCACCGCCTGCACCAGCCTGACCGGCCAGGACGCGTTCTTCCACGCGGTGGCCAAGGACAGCGGCCCGGTCAAGGACGACAACAACGGCACGATCGAGGTCGTGGTCTTCCACTCCTCGCTCGACTACCAGGTGCTCGCCGCCGCGATCTACGGCATCGACACCAACAACGGCGGCATGTACCTCGAGGGTGACCCGGCCAAGGCCGGCAACCAGCCGCGCTTCCTGTGCTACGAGGCCGAGTGGGCCCGCCCGTCCTTCGAGATCTGGAACCTCAACCACGAGTACACCCACTACCTCGACGGCCGGTTCGACATGTACGGCGACTTCAACGCCGGCATGACCACCCCGACCATCTGGTGGGTGGAGGGCTTCGCCGAGTACGTCTCCTACTCCTACCGCAAGGTCACCAATGACGGCGCCATCGCGGCGGCCGGCCGGCACACGTACAAGCTGAGCGACCTCTTCGACACCGCCTACGGCGACCAGGACCGGGTCTACCGCTGGGGCTACCTGGCCGTGCGCTACATGCTGGAGCAGCACCGCTCCGACGTGGACGCGGTGCTCGCCAAGTACCGCGCCGGTGACTGGGACGGTGCCCGCACCATCCTGAAGACCACCATCGGCACCCGCTACGACGCCGACTTCGACAGCTGGCTGACCAGGTGTGCCGCCGGCGCCTGCGCCACCGGCACCCCGGGCCAGCCGCAGCTGCCGGAGTGCACCGGCGCCGACACCCGGCAGCTGGCGGCCAACTGCACCCGCAGCAACGTCGCGGCGACCACCGGCAACTACGCGCACTTCTACCTGCTGGTGCCCGCCGGCACCAAGCAGGTGAAGATCACCACCAGCGGGGGCACCGGCAACGGCGACCTCTACTACAACCCGGCCGGCTGGGCCTACACCGACGCGAACACCGCGCGGTCGACCAACCCGGACAACTCCGAGACGCTGACCGTCACGGACCCGCCGGCCGGCTACGTCTACTTCGGCCTCTACGCCCAGCAGGGCTTCAGCGGGGTGAGCGTCACGAGCGAATTCTGAGCCGGCAACGGCAACTGGACAGGTGACCGCCCCGGGCGGAGCGCTACGGCGCCCCACCCGGGGCGGGTCCGTGTCCCGACCCGGTGGCTACGCACCGACCCGCACCAGCGCCAGAGTGATGTTGTCCGGCCCGCCGGCCTCGATGGCCGCCTTCCACAGCTCGAACGCCGCCTTGCCGTCCGAGCGGTCCGCCCCCTCGGAGGACCGCGCCAGCAGCGCGGCCAGCTCCTCGTCGGGCACCGGGTCGGTCAGGCCGTCGCTGCACACCAGGTACCGGTCCCCGGCGGCCAGCGGCGCGGCCCGGACGTGCGGTTCGACGTAGGTGAGGCCGAGCGAGCCGCCCAGCGTCTGGGTGACCGCCGAGGTGGTGCGCCGTCCGGGCGGCAGCGGGGGGCTGTCGTCCACGCTCACCCGGTGCAGCCCCTCCCCGGAGATCCGGTAGACCCGGCTGTCGCCGACGTTGAAGGCCAGCGCCTGCCCGGGCAGCAGCACCAGCCCGGCGACGGTGGTGCCCATCGCGGCGAGCCCCGGCTCCTCGGCGGCGGCCGCGTAGACGGCCCGGTTGCAGGCCTGGAGCTCCTCGCGGACGGCCTCCTCGTCGTCCAGCGCGCCCCCATCGGCGGCGAGCCGGCGGGCGACCAGGGCGCTGGCCACCTCGCCGCCCGGGTGCCCGCCCAGGCCGTCGGCGACGGCGACCACACAGGGCGGGCCGAGCGGGAAGAGCAGGGTCTGCGGGTTGGTGGTCACGGTGGCGCAGAGCGTCCACGGCCCGACCGTGAGGCTGTCCTCGTTGTGCTCCCGCACCAGGCCCTCGTGGCTCAGCGCGCTCACCGCGATGTACGGACCCATCGTCCGCCGCCCTTCCGGAGGGATCCCCGTCTTCCATTGTCGGCGGGAGTCGGCGGGAATAGCCGCGCACCCCCCGGTGCTAAGGTGGTTGAAAGTTTTACTACCTGGGATGTGGTGATCAGCATGCAGTTCGGAATCTTCTCCGTCGGCGACGTGACGACCGACCCCACCACCGGCCGCACCCCGACGGAGCACGAGCGGATCAAGGCGATGGTGGCCATCGCCCGCAAGGCCGAGGAGGTCGGCCTGGACGTCTTCGCGACCGGCGAGCACCACAACCCGCCGTTCGTCCCGTCCTCCCCGACCACCATGCTCGGCTACATCGCCGCGCAGACCGACCGCATCATCCTCTCCACCTCGACCACGCTGATCACCACCAACGACCCGGTGAAGATCGCCGAGGACTTCGCGATGCTCCAGCACCTGGCCGAGGGCAGGGTGGACGTCATGATGGGCCGCGGCAACACCGGCCCGGTCTACCCGTGGTTCGGCCAGGACATCCGCCAGGGCATCCCGCTCGCGATCGAGAACTACGCGCTGCTGCACCAGCTGTGGCGCGAGGACGTGGTGGACTGGCAGGGCCGCTTCCGCAGCCCGCTGCAGGGCTTCACCTCCACCCCGCGCCCGCTGGACGGCGTCGCGCCGTTCGTCTGGCACGGCTCGATCCGCAGCCCCGAGATCGCCGAGCAGGCCGCCTACTACGGTGACGGCTTCTTCGCGAACAACATCTTCTGGCCCAAGGAGCACTTCCAGAAGCTGATCAACCTCTACCGCGAGCGCTACGCCCACTACGGTCACGGCACGCCCGAGCAGGCGGTCGTCGGCCTCGGCGGGCAGGTGTTCATGCGGAAGAACTCCCAGGACGCGGTGCGCGAGTTCCGTCCGTACTTCGACAACGCGCCGGTGTACGGCCACGGGCCCTCGCTGGAGGAGTTCACCGAGCAGACCCCGCTGACCGTGGGCAGCCCCCAGGAGGTCATCGAGAAGACCCTGACCTTCCGCGAGACCTTCGGCGACTACCAGCGCCAGCTGTTCCTGATGGACCACGCCGGCCTGCCGCTGAAGACCGTGCTCGAGCAACTGGACCTGCTCGGCGAGGAGGTCGTGCCGGTGCTGCGGGAGGAGTTCGCCAAGGGCCGCCCGGCCGGGGTGCCGGACGGGCCGACCCACGCCGCGCTGGTCGCGGCCCGGGACGCGCAGGAGAACGAGAAGACGGAGGTGGCCAAGTGACCGCGTTCAAGCTGGTGGTGGTGAGTGCCGGACTGAGCAAGCCGTCCTCGACGCGGCTGCTGGCCGACCGGCTCACCGACTCGACCGTGCGCCGACTCGCCCAGGAGGGGCGCGAGGTGGACGTCACCGTGGTCGAACTGCGGGACCTGGCGGTGGAGATCGCCAACAACTTCGTCACCGGCTTCCCCGGCGCCGGGCTGCGCGCGGCGATCGAGGCGGTGACGGAGTCGGACGCCCTGATCGCGGTGACGCCGATCTTCACCGCTTCGTACAGCGGCCTGTTCAAGTCCTTCTTCGACGTGATCGACAACGACGCGCTCACCGGCAAGCCGGTGCTGATCGCCGCCACCGGTGGCACGCCCCGGCACTCGCTCGCCCTGGAGCACGCCGTCCGCCCGCTGTTCAGCTACCTGCGCGCGGTGGTGCTGCCGACCTCCGTCTACGCGGCCACCGACGACTGGGGCGCGGCGGGGGACGGGCTCACCGACGGCCTGCCGCGGCGGATCGACCGGGCGGCCGGCGAGCTGGCGGCCCTGCTGGCCGGGCGCGGCCCGGCGGCGCCGGACCTGCCCGAGCAGGTGGTGCCGTTCGCCGAGCAGCTGGCGGCGCTGCGGGTGTGAACCCGGGCCGGAGGGTCGAACGAGGGGCGATCGAGGCCGAAGGAGGGGCGGGCGTACGAGGAGGAAACGCGCCCGCCCCTCGGCGTACCCGCCCCTCGGCGCGCCCGTTCGGGCAGCGCGGCACGCCCGCGCGGGAAGCACCCTCCCGGGCCGCCGACCGCGCCGAAATGTCCGCTCCGGGGTGTAATCGTACGGACGATCAGGCCCGGAGACCGGAGTCCGTCCATGCCGCTCGCACCACCCCCGCCCACCCCGCAGTCCGTGCTCTCCCCGCTGACCGACGCGGCCGTCTTCCTGGTCCTCACCGTCCCGCCCGGCGGTGAGCAGGCCGTCCGCGAGCTGCTGCCCGACCTCGCCGGTCTGCGCCGTTCGGTCGGCTTCCGGGCGCCCGAGGGCGGCCTCACCTGCGTCACCGGCATCGGCTCCGAGCTCTGGGACCGCCTCTTCGCCGGCCCCCGCCCGGCCTGCCTGCACCCCTTCCAGGAGGTGGCCGGCCCCCGCCACCGCGCCCCGGCCACCCCCGGCGACCTGCTGCTGCACCTGCGGGCCGCCCGGATGGATCTCTGCTTCGAACTGGCCGGGCAGCTCGTCGACCGGCTCGCCGGGGCGGCCGCCGTGGCCGACTCCGTCCAGGGCTTCCGCTACTTCGACGACCGGGACCTGCTCGGCTTCGTGGACGGCACCGAGAATCCGGAGGGCGGGGCCGCGGTGAGCGCCGCGCTGGTCGGCGAGGAGGACCGCGACTTCGCCGGCGGCAGCTACGTCATGGTCCAGAAGTACCTGCACGACCTGGACAAGTGGAACGCGCTGAGCGTCGAGGAGCAGGAGGGCGCGGTCGGCCGCACCAAGCTCACCGACATCGAGCTGGCCGACGACGTCAAGCCCGCCGACTCGCACGTGGCGCTCACCGTGATCACCGGCCCGGACGGCGAGGAACGGAAGATCGTCCGCTTCAACATGGCCTTCGGGTCGTTCGACCGGGGCGGCGAGTTCGGCACCTACTTCATCGGTTACGCGGCCGACCCCGGGGTGACCGAGGAGATGCTGCGCAACATGTTCGTCGGCAACCCGCCCGGCACCACCGACCGGCTGCTCGACTTCTCCACGGCCGTCACCGGCGGGCTGTTCTTCGTCCCGACCGCCGACTTCCTCGACTCCCCGCCGCCGGCGCCGCCGGCCGAGCCTGCCGGCGCTCCGGCCCCCGACGCTCCGGCCCCCGCCCCCTCGTCGGGGGACGGCTCGCTCGGCATCGGCAGCCTCAAGCAGACCACCCGAACAGGACCGCGCCCATGAACAACCTCCACCGGGACCTCGCCCCGATCTCCGCCGCCGCGTGGGAGGAGATCGAGGAGGAGGCCCGCCAGACCTTCAAGCTCCACATCGCCGGCCGCCGGGTGGTCGACCTCAGCGGCCCCGACGGCGCCACCCTCGCCGCCGTCGGCACCGGCCACCTGACCGCCGTCGACCCCCCGACGGAGGGCATCGAGGCCCGCGCCCGCGCCGTCCAGCCGGTGGTCGAGCTGCGCGTCCCCTTCACCGTCCGCCGCGACGCCGTGGACGACGTCGAACGCGGCTCCCGGGACTCCGACTGGCAGCCGGTCAAGGACGCGGCGCGCAAGCTCGCCCTGGCCGAGGACCGTGCCGTCTTCGAGGGCTACCGAGCCGCCGGCATCGACGGCATCCGTGCCGCCTCCACCAACCCGCCGGTCCAACTCCCCGACGACGTCCGCGAATACCCGGAGGCCGTCAGCCGCGCCCTGACCGCCCTGCGCCTCGCCGGGGTCGGCGGCCCCTACTCGCTCCTGCTCGGCGCGGCCGCCTTCACCGCCGTCAACGAGACCAGCGACCACGGCTACCCGGTCCACAACCACATCGCCCGCCTCCTGGACGGCGACATCATCTGGGCCCCGGCCATCGAGGGCGCCTACCTGCTCTCCGCCCGCGGCGGGGACTTCGAACTCTTCCTCGGCCAGGACGCCTCGGTGGGCTACCTCTCCCACGACGCCGAGACGATCGGCCTCTACCTCCAGGAATCGATGACGTTCCGCGTCCACACCGGAGAGGCCGCCGTCGTCCTGCGAGGCTAGCCGGGGCCGTGCCGCCGGCCGCCCCCGGGAGGCCCCGGAAGGGTACTGAGTTCCTTTACGAGGGGTACTGAGTGCCGTATCCTCTTCGTGGAGCCTCTGACGCCAGTCGACGGGAGTCGACCCGGTCTGCCGGTCCAGGTGGCGCTTGCGGTGCGCGGGTCGCGCCCGGGCCGGCTTGGCACTCAGTACCCTCGGCATGCCTGAGGCCATTGGATCCAGTGCATCCGTGCACCCGTGACAGGAGAACCGCTCATGAGCTTGAGGATCGTTGTCTGTGTGAAGTACGTGCCGGACGCGACGGGTGACCGTCGTTTCGCGGACGACCACACCACGGACCGGGAGGGTGTG